>JAZSIP010000105.1:0-7645 GCA_045533915.1 Eubacteriales bacterium | reverse complement strand
GCTTGACCTGCAAGGGGGTATATTCAAAGACCTTCACGCCGTGTTGATACGCGCACATAATGATCACGCCTCTTGCCTCCGCCACGCGAATTCCCGTGGTTTGGTTGGTGTTGAAGAACAACTCCTCCACCGCTACGTGCTGAGGATGATAGGTTTCGATCAGTTGTTTGATACCCTCGTAAATCAGAGCCAACCGTTGTTCGGTCGCCATGCCCGCAGGGGTTTCGATCGACCCATACCCAAGGGTTTGAAACCGCGATCCGCTATATTCCACGACTCCCCAACCGACAATTGCCAAACCGGGGTCAATTCCAAGAATAATCATATTCGCCTCCGCAAAATATCTCAAATTACATTATATCACAATACGCCCTTCAAGTCAAACATAATTTATAAATTTGTTAAAATTTTGAATACTTATTTACAAAATATTGATAATATGATAAAATATAATATATGATTTCTTACCAAAGCTTTTATTACTAAAAATAAAATCCAAAAAAGAGAGATTTTTTAATGAACATTATTAAATTCAAAGTCGGTGACGTATTAGAACTCAAGAAAAAGCATCCCTGCGGAGACAATCGTTTCAAGGTTTTGCGAGTAGGAGGAGAAATGCGACTTTCTTGTTTATGTTGCGGTCACGATCTCATAATAGACCGAATCAAACTTGAAAAAGCCACAAAAAATATTTTAACCTCTCAGGCTTCCAAGGAGAATCAAAATGCCGAATAAAAATAAATTCGCTTTTATATCAGAAAAGAAGACACCAAGGACTTGGCTGTTAAATATTCAAAGACGTATAAGCTCTTCTCCGAGCTCATATCTTGCTTTTTGCTTTTTAATACCTGTTTTGCTAATGTATCTCATATATCTCGCTATGGAGATACATCCTTTTGGAGATGGATCGGTATTGGTTTTGGACCTTAACGGACAGTATGTCTACTTCTTCGAGGCCTTGCGTAATGCGGTAACGGGAGACGGTTCACTTTTATATTCGTTTTACCGTTCGCTCGGCGGAGAATTTATGGGAATGTATGCGTATTATCTCGCAAGTCCTTTATCATATATCGTAGTTCTCTTTCCGCAACACCGCATACTTGAAGCTTTGCTTACGATCATTTTGTTAAAGACAGGTCTGTGCGGATTTACTTTTGGATATTATCTCCACAAAAACTCGTCAAAGCCAAACAAGATCGTTGTTTTGACTTTTTCGGTAATGTATGCTTTATGCGCGTTTGCGGTAGTTCATCAAAATAACATGATGTGGACCGATGCTCTCATATGGCTTCCTATTTTGACATATGGCATCGAGCAACTCATAAAAAATGGAAAGTACAAGCTTTTCGTCGTAGCTTTATCGCTCTCCTTGATGAGCAACTTTTATATAGGGTATATGGTCTGCATATACTCCGCGCTTTATTTCCTGTATTACTATTTTGCAAATTCTCCGGAGCTGCTTAATCCAAAGCAAAAAAAGCTTCATTTCCTCAAGACAGGAATCCGCTTCGGTTTCTTTGCTATTCTGTCTGCCGCTATTTCAGCGGTAATTCTGTTATCTGCGTATTATTCCCTTTCATTTGGAAAAAATGACTTTTCAAATCCGAATTGGTCTATATACTCGAAGTTCGAAATACTTGATTTCTTTACAAAATTTTTACCCGGAAGCTATGACACCGTTCGTCCCGAGGGACTTCCTTTCGTATATTGCGGATTGCTAACGCTTATCCTTTTGCCCGTGTATTTCCTTTCCAAAAATATACGCTCAAGAGAAAAGGTCGCTTCGGTACTGTTTATATCTGCCTTTGTTATTTCTTTTATAATCAATCCGTTAGATCTTATCTGGCATGGATTCCAAACGCCAAACTGGTTAAATTACAGATATAGCTTTATGCTCTGCTTTTTCTTGCTTGTTATTGCGTATAAGGGCTTTGGCAATCTTCGAAAAGCAAGTGAAAAATTCATTCTCGCCATTTGTGCTTTTATAATCCTTTTCGTTGCGATATGTCAAAAAATGGAGTTTGAGACGTACATTACGTCAAACAATAAGCTTCTTGAACTTCAAACAATTTGGCTTACCGTTATTATTACAGTCGCCTTGCTTATTGTACTTTGTTTGCTTATAAGATCCAAAAGCGCCCGCATACGCGAAAGCATAACCGCTATATTGGCTGTTATTGTTTGCGTTGAGGTATTCTGCAGCAGTCTTGCCTGTGTCGTTCAATTCGATGATGACGTCGTATATTCAAAATATAGCGGATATAACGAATTTCTGGCAGATATACGTCCGGTTGTAAATCACGTAAAAGAATACGATACAAGCTTTTACCGAATGGAAAAGCTTGTACATCGCAAGTACAATGACAATATGGCTTTATCTATGCGCGGACTTTCCAACTCTACGTCAACGCTTAACGCGTCAACATTGGAATTCCTCGAAAATATGGGATATACCTCGCGCTCACATCTTTCACAGTATCAGGGCGGAACTCCTGTAAACGATTCTCTTCTTGGAATAAAATATCTCATTGACAGTAAAAACTCAACTGCTTTGACTAATTATTATAATGAGATCTATTCCGATGAAAATTATACAGCGTTTTATAATCCTTATGCTCTTTCTGTAGCTTACGGAGTAGACGATTCTGTTTCCGATTTTACTTTTTCTAAGCATTATACGCATTTTGAAAAGCAAAACGCTCTTGTTTCCGCTATGCTTGGTGAAGAATCGACCTTACCGATATACGTTCCTATACCCGAAAACGATTATAATGAATCAAGTTCTGGCTGTACGGTAGATTCAGATTCTGTTCAGGTAACCTATACTCCTGTTAATAATGGGGATAACGCCTCGTTTTCGTATAACGTAACCGCTACTTACAGCGGAGAATATTTCTTCTATATTCCTACAAAAATTTCAAGAGAAACAAAAATATCCGTAAACGGTTACAGCAAAGGAAGTTATCTCGGAAGCAACAACGACCACATCGTTCCCTTGGGATATTTTGAAGACGGAGAAAATATAAAAGTTACTATAACTCTTGACGAAGAATCTCTCACCGTTTATCGTCAATGCGATTATTTCTGGTATATCGACAGAGATGCTTTTGAAGATGCTTTTGCAAGATTGAAAGCTCAACCGCAATTTATTATCGATGATAATTATTCGGAGAATCATCTTACAGGAAAGATCACCACTGACAGAGCCGACTATATGATACAGACAACTATTCCCTATGACGAAGGCTGGCAGGTATACGTTGACGGAGAAAAGGTAGAGATATACGAAACTCTTGAAGCACTTGTCGCCTTTGATATCGCGGGATCTGGCGAACACACCTTGGAATTGAAGTACAGTCCCGTGTCTTTCAGACTTGGAAGCTTTTTGAGTATATCGGGAACGGCGTTATTTATCGTTCTTTGCGTTTTGGATTGTGTTATAAAAAAATTCCGCAAAACACCTTTGCAAACGAATGATATAACATGGGACGTTTCGGATTTTGATGAAGATTATGAACAAATGCAGCTTTTGTCCGAAGAAACCAAGTCGAACAAAAAGACTTTTAAGGACATTCTGAAAGCGTTAAAGCTGAAGAAAAGCTCCGATAACACAGAGGACGAAAACAACGACAAAACTGATCTTGGAGGAAACTGATGTTTTATTATATAAGCGGTAAACTTACGCTATTAGATCCGACATTTGCCGTAGTTGATGCAAATGGGGTTGGTTACAAGTTAACTATAACTCAAACAACTTACGCTACGATGCCGCCGCACCGCTCGGTTCAAGAACCGCCCGTTGTTCGCCTTTACACTTATATGGCGGTAAGAGAAGACGGCATAGAGCTTTTCGGATTTGCAACCGAAGAAGAATTAAGCTCATTTAAGCTTCTTATAACCGTTTCGGGAGTTGGACCTAAGGCAGCTATTGCGATACTGTCTCTTCTCACCCCGAACAAGCTTGCTCTCGCTATTTGCACCGAGGATAAAAAAAGTATTTCTCAGGCAAGCGGAGTTGGTCCTAAAACTGCGGCAAGAATTATACTTGAGCTTAAGGACAAAATGAAAAAAGAAAATTTTGTTTCCGATGGAGATTCGGATGCGCTCGATAATGTTTCGCCAGACCGTCTCGGAAATTCCAACAAGCTCTCTGACGCGCAAGACGCGCTTACCGTGCTCGGATACTCGAGAAATGAAGCAATTACTGCGCTTAAGGGTATTGATACGGAAAATCTCGATGTTGACGATATTATAAGACTTGCTCTGAAAAAGCTTATGAGATAAGGAGGTACTAACAATGGATATGGATAATGAATTCGACTTTGAAAACCGAATAATGACTACTTCTTTTACTCAAGCGGACAGTGATACCGATTCTTCCCTACGTCCTAAGCGTTTGGAGGATTATATCGGTCAGGAAAACGCAAAGGCTAATCTTCGCATTTATATGGAAGCGGCTAAAATGCGCGGTGAAAGCCTTGATCACGTGCTTCTCTACGGCCCTCCCGGTCTTGGAAAGACTACTCTTTCAAACATTATCGCGGCTGAAATGGGTGTTAATATCAGAATAACTTCAGGTCCTGCTATCGAAAAGCAAGGAGATCTTGCGGCGCTTCTTACAAATCTCTCCGAGGGTGACGTTTTGTTTATCGACGAGATACATCGTCTTTCGCGTTCGGTCGAGGAGATACTCTATCCCGCAATGGAAGACAATGCGCTCGATATCATAATTGGAAAAGGTCCTGCGGCAAGAAGTATCAGGATCGATCTTCCCCGTTTCACTCTCATTGGAGCTACGACACGCGCAGGACAGCTTACCACTCCTTTGCGTGACCGTTTCGGAGTCATACTCAAGCTTGAGCTTTATTCTCCCGAGGAGCTTGCTACTATCGTTAAAAGAAGCGCGAATATTCTCGGTCTGCCCGTTACAGATGACGGTGCGTATGAGATCGCGTCGCGCTCTCGCGGAACGCCTCGTATCGCTAACCGTCTGTTAAAGCGTGTCCGTGACTTTGCGCAGGTCGAAGGCAAAGAGGCGATAGACAGTCAGATTGCAAATTACGCGCTTCAAAAGCTTGAAATTGACCAGCTCGGTCTGGATAACACCGACCGCAGAATGCTTGAAACGATAATCAAGTTTTATAACGGCGGTCCTGTCGGACTTGAAACGCTTGCCGCGACTGTCGGAGAGGAAGCTATCACGCTTGAGGACGTGTACGAGCCTTATCTTTTGCAGATAGGATTCTTGAGCAGAACTCCTCGCGGACGTTGTGTTACAAGACTTGCCTACGAGCACCTCGGACTTAAATATAACGCACAGCCCGAGATAAAGCCCGCGGATCAGATAAATATCTTTAATGAATAAGGCAAAACTACCGAGAGTTAAATGTGGTGAACTCTCGGTAGTTTTTTGTTCAGTTTGGAACTATCAACGTCGTCAAAGCTTTTTTCTGTTGTTCTGTCGGAGGCTTAAGTTTGCCGTTGTTTAAAAGAACTACTATACAATGAAGCAAAAACCAGCCATCAGAATGGAACAAAAATTGAAGCTCGTACTCTTTTACTTTTCGCAAATGTGTGGGAACTGAATCCAATACAGCATCCACATAAGATGCTTTAATGGCGTCAAATTCATTTTTGTATTTCACTTTAATCTTTTCACCGATAGCGAGAAGCTTATCTTGAATGTCTTTGTTCCTCAAAACAATGATCTGCCATGCTGTTTTGAAATGCCCGTTATAGTCGCCCGAAGTCTTGATATACCCGCGCTCTGAAAGCCATACGTAATCCTCTTGCGAAAGGAGATTTTCTTCCTCGTGCTTATACAAGTCTATTACACGAAGCATATTATCGTTATCTCTTTTGCTAACCTCAAATCGTCGACCTGACCATTCGGTATCTAAAGACCATATCTTATTGGTGGATTTATGATTGCGGTAAAACCAACCGGGACCGCAAAAGTTTTTCATATAAACGTAATCGTCTGGTAATTTCAAATCATTCGGTACAACCGCGGCATGAGCAATATTATGTGCTCCATCTGGGCGAATGGTAGCGACCTCCTCAAAAGTAATGGTACTTTCCATCAGTTTTTCTCCGGACATAGCGGCAATATACGGCACGAGTGACCACAAAAGAAAATTCTTATCTCTGAGTGGCTTTTCTAGTGTGGATTCAGGCATTATTTGATTGCAAAAAATATTCTCATCCTCCAAAATACCGCTATTTATCAGTTCGTCATAAAGTTCATTTGCAAATAAACCTGCCGCTTTTTTATACATTGTGTCCTGCGTTGTCAAAAGCTCCGCGGTTGGTTCACTGATGATAAAATTAACGATATACTTATCCCCGATTTGCTTTAGAAAACCGTATTCCTCCAAGAAGTCGACTTCGGTTTCTACATATACGGGTGAAACACCAAGGGCATCAGCAATTTCATTTACCGTTTTTGCCTCGTTACGTACACAATAGCAAATATTTTGGGAAAGTGCGGAACGGAAAAATTCATCACAAGATTTCGTTCCGATAGAACCGTTAATTCCAACTGAGGTGAATTTGATAGGGTTAAATTTCAATTCACTTGTTTTTCTCATAGTATACATACCTCGTTTCAATTCTTTTTTTGCTTCAAACAAGTGCCATTTGACAGTACCGAGAGGAATACCCAATTCTTTCGCTATTTCGGCTTGCTTTCGATTTTCAAAATAATATGCGATAACAATTTTTCGTTGGAGCTTTGAAAGATACGCTATCTCGCTTTGCATACGGCGTATTGTTTCGGCATTATCGTCGCCGTCAAAAATCATATCTGGATCGGAAAGAACTTCCTCAAATTCATCGATTGAAACTCCAATCACAGTTTTAGCAGAATCACGGTAATAATTACTGAGTGAATTATGTGCGATCGTCCAAATAAATTTGCCTACGTCCCCGATATCGTCCTTGATCAAAAGCGCGCGAAACGCCTTTAGCACGATATCCTGCGAAAGATCCTCAGCATCGTGCGCATTTTTGCACCGCTTAAGCGCAAATCCGAATATGGGCTTTAAATATTCAGTTATTATCTTTTCGGCATCTTGTCTGTTCACTTGTTTTCTCCTCTTGAAAGCTTTCACCCATATAGACACGTATTCCCAAAAAGGTTGGAATTTTTTATAATTAATTTGTCTTTTTATAAATCAGAACCACCGGTTCAACCGGTGGTTTGCACAGCCCCTATAAGGGGAAAATACAGGCTTAACCCCTAAAAGGGGCACAGAAAGTTTGACATCGCATTACAATCTCAGGCAGCCGCTCACGAGCGGCTGTCTTTTTTATGCCTACTTATTCTTGCTACCCGTAAACGGGTCGGCGTATTCTTTTATGCTGATTTGATCGCTGGCGTAATCTTCCTCTAACTGATTTTTGATGTACTCCGCTATCATCTTCTTGTTTTTGCCGACCGTATCTACGTAATATCCTCGACACCAAAAATTTCTTGATCCATATTTATATTTCAAATTTGCGTGGCGATCGAAGATCATTAAGCTACTTTTCCCCTTGAGATATCACATGAATTTTGCTATACTTAAATGTGGCGGGATACTTAAGAGCATATGGATATGAGCTGGGCACGCCTCTGCCTCTATGATCTCTACTCCTTTTTGCT
>JAZSIP010000088.1:0-6089 GCA_045533915.1 Eubacteriales bacterium | reverse complement strand
ATAAAGCAGATTCCGGGTGTTGACGGCATCGTGTGGGCACTTCATCAGAAAATGCCCGGCGAGATTTGGAAAATCGAAGAAATTGCCGAAGTAAAGCGTCAGCTTGACGAGTACGGATTTAATATGGATGTTGTTGAATCTGTAAACGTTCACGATGACATCAAAATCGGCTTACCCACAAGAGATAAGTATATCGAAAACTACAAGACCACTATCAGAAATCTTTCTAAATTCGGTGTAAAGGTTATATGTTATAATTTTATGCCCATATTCGACTGGACGAGAAGCGATCTTTTCCACCCCGTAGGAGACGGTTCGACCGCGCTTTTCTACGAAAAGAATATGATACAGGACGATTACAACGCTATGGCGAAGTATATCCTTGACTTTACCGAGAAATACAATATGTCGTTTCCCGGTTGGGAGCCCGAGCGTATGGCAAAGCTCGACGAGCTTTTCAAGGCATACGAGGGAGTGGATCACGAGAAGCTTTGGGGCAACCTCAAATACTTCCTTGAGGCAATAATGCCCACCTGCCGTGAGTGCGACATCAAGATGGCAATACACATGGACGATCCGCCATGGGATACCTTCGGCCTGCCCCGTCTGCTTGTAAACGAGGCGAATATCGACCGCTTCTTGAAGATGGTAGACGATGAGTATAACTGCCTCACGCTTTGCTCGGGAAGTCTTAACGCAGACCCGAACAATAACGTAGCAGAGATCGTCAGAAAGCACTGCGACAGAATAGCTTTTGCGCACATCAGAAACGTGAAGCATTTCGAGAACGGCGACTTTTCCGAGGCAAGCCACAGAGACTGCGACGGAGATACGGGAATCCTTGAGATCCTTAAGGCTTATCACGATTGCGGATATAAGGGCTATATCCGTCCCGACCACGGCAGACACCTGTGGGGAGAGACGGCGGGCAACGTGCGTCCGGGATATGGACTTTACGACCGTGCGCTCGGCATTATGTATATGCTCGGCGTGTGGGATAGCCTTGAAAAGTTTGATAAATAAGAGCGCGATTTCAAATTAAACGATCGGTTTTCAAATAAATTGCGGTTTGTAGAGCAGGTTGTTATATCAATTGATTGGTTTAAATTGTTTGCATTCGGACTGTCGAGGACGCCGGTCCCTACAAGATAAAATATGATCGTTAGGGTTTTCCATCGCCTTATGGCGAGGGATATGTGTACAATTTTTACACACTGTAGGGACCGGCGTCCTCGACGGTCCGTTCCCATTCGGTTAAATTTATGCGAACATAGTGCGCGACAAATCCAAATTTAATTTCAACCACATTTTGTGGCACGATACAAAAATACAAAACAAGGAGAAAAAATAAAATGATACAACTTCCACTTAACGTAGATTACAGCGGCAAAGTAGTCGTAGTTACAGGCGCGGGCGGACTTATCTGCGGCGCTATGGCAAGAGCTTTCGCGCAGTCGGGCGCAAAGGTAGCGGCGCTTGACCTCAACGAAGAAGCGGTAAAGAAGCTCGCGGACGAGCTGAAGGCAGAGGGCTTTGTTTGTGAGGGTTACAAGGCAAACGTTCTTGATCCTGCGGCTCTTGAGGAGGTACACAAGGCGGTTGTCCGTGACCTTGGCGAGTGTGATATCCTCGTAAACGGCGCGGGCGGAAATAATCCGAGAGCAACTACAGATAACGAGTATCAGCACGAGGCAAAAGAGGGCGGCAAGTCCTTCTTCGATCTCGAGGCAGACGGTGTTGATTTCGTGTTCAAGCTCAACTTCCAAGGAACGCTCCTTCCCACACAGGCATTTGCAAAGGATATGGTAGCAAAAAAGGCGGGTTGCATACTCAACGTCTCCTCAATGAACGCGTACACGCCCTTGACCAAAATTCCCGCATACTCGGCGGCAAAGGCAGGTATCTCTAACTTTACGCAGTGGCTCGCAACTCACTTTGCGGGAACGGGTATTCGTTGCAACGCGATAGCTCCAGGCTTTTTGGTTTCGGCTCAGAATTACAGATTGCTCTTTAACGAGGACGGCACTCCCACTCCCAGAAGCGCTAAGATACTGAACGGCACTCCTATGGGCAGATACGTTGACGCGTCCGAGCTTCTTGGCGGAACGCTCTTCCTTTGCGATGATAAGTCTGCATCTGCGATCACAGGCGTAGTGCTTCCCATCGACTGCGGTTTCGCCGCATATTCGGGCGTTTAACTTACTTTCTTTTTTGAAAAAAAGAAAGTAAGCAAAGAAAAAACAAAACAAAAAAGAAAGCGAAAAAAGAAAGCAAAATAAAACAACGCAGAATTTTCACTCTGCGTTGTTTTGTTTTTTATAGCTTCAAGCTGAAAAATTTATCGATGTAAATATATTCGACGGTAAACTCTTTGCGGTCATATGTCAGTAAATAAAAGGTATCTCCGCAAGACGTATATTTTGATAGGCGGTCGATCGACGTCCTCATATGCGGACCTTTTCTATAGGGATTTTTAAAGACTTTACCGTTACTGAAAGTATATATTTCGTTATATCTGTCGTATTCGAGAGACTGCAAGGTACATATCTCAATAGAAAACGCATCGTTGTTAAGAGCCTTTTTGTCCAGAATAATGGAGCGGAGCTCAATGGATTGAACGACACAAAAAGCCGATAACATACCAAAAACGATAACGAATCCCCAAGCTCGCGAAATAAGAGCGAAATCGTCCTTAGCAAAGAGGGCAACAACGAGAAGAAGAAGGCACAACAGAATTCCAACTGTAAAAACAGTAAATTGCATTATTCTGATTTGAAGCAATTGTTCAAGCTTGACCTTGGCGGAGCTTCTTGTCAAGTGCTCTCGATGGTCCGATTTATATTCCATAGTCAGCTACTCCTACACGTTTTACGTTATTTGCTTATATTTGGAAGACTTGCTGCCGCAATAGACTGACCTACACGACGGCTGCTCTCGTCGGGGAGGTGAATGGTTATCTTCTTTGCGAGTTCGGGGAATTCCTCCGCGAGAACCTTCTGCGCGTTCTTGTGAAGAATACTTCCGCCCTCACCTGAAGATACACGTCCCATAAGGAGAACGTGCTTTATATCATAGAATATAGCGTAATAAGCAACGGCATATCCGAAATATGCGCCGATCGTCTCATATATCTTTGCCGCGCGATCGTCGCCCTGTGCCATAAGCCCTTGAACGACCTTGAGCTTTTCGGCGGGAGACGCGCTCTCGTCAAGCTCGATCTTCGCGGCGGGAGCGAGTTTTATAACCGAATCCTGTGAGAAATACTTAACTCCGCAACCGTAGTCACCCGACCATTCGTCGAGCATTGCGTTTTTGTTGTAGTCGGCAGGAACGAACGCAAGCTCATTGAGCCAGCCAGTGATGTTTCCGTTTCCGTCAACGTATCCGCCCGCCTCGCTTGTTCCCATAGCAACACCGAGAACGTTGGTGTCGCCAAGATCCATAGCGCCTGCAAGAGCCGTAACGTCACCGTCATTAGCTACTTCTATCGGAACGTCTCCAAGCTCTTTTGCGATATCGGTATAGATATTCTTAACCACCTTCTCAAAAGCCTCGGGATTCTCGTTCTTTACCTTGAGGAAGAGGGAAGATGTCATAATACGGTTTCCTATAACGACGCCTGCGGTGGATACACCGATAGCGTCAACTCTGGGCATCTTGGAGGCTGCCGTTTTCATAGCGTCCATAATTCCCTCATAATGATACGAAGGATCATTCTGGAGCTTAGGAAACCAAACGACCTCCTCGGAATATGTAGCCTCACCTTCAACGACAGCGCTTACTTTGCGGTCGCTTCCGCCCGCGTCAAATCCTATACGGCAACCGTCAAGATGACGTCCTACGGGCGCGGCTGTCTCGTTAGCAACGGGAGCTTGTTCGAAGGGAACGTGAATGACTTCAAACGGCGCTTCATAAACACCTGACATAAACTCTCTGTCAAAAGCGCGGATTCCTCCTTCGGAGTAATCTGCCTTTATTTTATCCGCTATTACCTCAGAACCCGCAATGATTATCTTATAACCGCCGCGTATCCAAAGAAGAGTTTTAACTATTCTTTCAACGAACTCGTGATTTTCCTCGTCATGTCCCGTGCCGTCCTTGAATACCTCGACGGTAAATACAGAGACAAGACCGTTGTTTCTTTCAAGACCGATGGTAAGCTTCTGTCCGCCCTCTGCCTTTACTGCGGCTTCAAAGTCGCGGAATACTACCGCCATTGGCATAAATTCTTGATCGAGGGGTGCGTTAACTTTAAGTTTCATAATTTTTTCCTTTCTTCAGTAGGGTTATATTTATTTTTTATTCTTAACTTTGCCAAGTTATAGTATAACATAATTTGATTCGTATTTGATGAATATTTTATAAACTTTTATACGTAACGGAGGCTTTTTTTTTCTGTATTCCATAGGAGTATATCCTGTGTGTTTTTTGAACGCGGAGCAAAATTGCGATCTGTCCGAAAAGCCTGACTCTGTTGCGATCGAATGGATCGACAGGGACGTCGATTTGAGCAGAGTTTTCGCGACTCTTATTTTTTCCTGTATCACAGCCTGATGGATAGTGATCCCCGTGTCTTTTTTGAATATTCTGTTTAGATAATACGAATGATATCCAAATTCATTTGATATCTGTAAATTGCTGATCTCTTGGTCGTAGTGTTGCTGTATGTATACTGTTATGCGTTGCACAAGTTCGTGTGTCTGAGGCGCGCTGGAGGTCGAGGCTTCCACCAAGTAGCAAAGCAATTCCTTTATGATCGCCGAGGTGATGGGGTCGGAGACGGAGGTGGGAAATCGATAATGCGCCAGACATTTTTGCAACAGCTCCTCAACTTCGAAAGCATTATAGATAAAACGCGCTTCTCCCTCGACTACGTAAAAAATACGGTAGTCGTAAGAAATGCAAAAAGGAATATTGGCTAACACCGAGGGTTGAAGCTCGGCATAGCGCATAAAAGGATTGATGTCACACAACTGCATATTTTCACCCTCAAGTTTGTTTTTCAAACTTTTTAGTTTGTTTTATGTATTGATTATAACATAAAAAATTGTATAATCAATATGGAAGTAAAATAATTTTTAAATTTATTTGGATCGTATCGATCGAATAAGATATCGAAGGAAAAGGAAAGGGAGTTGATCTGTTATGAAATTTATCGTTGGATATCCCATTAAGGAAAACAAAGGCTTTCTTGATGAGATCGTTCAAAATAAGGATTCCATAGCTGAAGTATATTTCTCGTGGGGCGACCTCCCGAATGGAAGAAGCGCCTTGGATACTGACGGAGAGCTTACGGGCTTTGCGCTTCAGAAGCGTCAGTTTGAGGACCTGAAGCGACTTTTGAATTATAATATTGACAGTAACGGGTACAGGAGGTGAGCGTATGAAAAAGGAATATCGCTGCACTTTGAGAACGAAAAAAATGATCCGAGCCGCTTTTGTGGAGCTTCTCGGAGAAAAGAAAAATATGGAGACCATCACGGTCGGGGAGCTTGCGGAGCGTGCGGACATTGCAAAAAGCACCTTCTATAATCACTACGACGACGTATATGCCGTGGCGGAGGAGTTTGAAAACGAGCTGATCGCCAAGCTTTCGGCGGTGCTTGATGAGATCGAGCTTGAAAGATCGAGCGAATATGAGAGTTATTTCCGAAAGGTCATCGAGTTTTTGAAGGCGAATGAGGATATCTACCGCAAGGCGATCACATCCTCCGACATCCGATTTTTCATCGAAAAGCTGAAGGCTATCATTTCAAAGAAGATCTTTGAGGAGAGCGCGGCACTTCCGTTTTCCAAAAATAAAGCCGAAAAATATGCACAGATACGCTTTCTCACCAACGCCTGCGTGGATACGATGGTGGATTATTTCAAGGGCAATATCGACCTCTCTCTTGACGAGGTCGGCGGTGTTATTATAGATTTTCTCAATAATATGAGAAAGTGATAATTACTCAGATATTTTGAGGGCTGACGATTGCTTTTCGTCAGCCCTCGCTCTTTATCATCATCTCGACAAATTGGAAGTTATGTATTGACGGGAAGCTAATTATATGATATAATACTCACAGAATAATTTGTCACCGGAGGCT
>JAZSIP010000082.1:0-15478 GCA_045533915.1 Eubacteriales bacterium | reverse complement strand
CATATCTGAAACCTCCGATGATGTTTTTCTCGTCAATTAACATTTTATCAGATTTTTTCAGATATGCTCTTTCTTTTTTTATTTTTTTACGATTTTTTCGCTATATCTGTTGGTTTCACCCCAACATTTATTATAGAACCTAATTTTATAACAAAATCAAGTTAATTAATAAATTATAAATAATAACAAAACACGTTTTTTATAGTTGACAAATGGTAAAGAATCTGTTATAATATTTGTCGTAAAAACATTGTTCCATCGGAATGTATCGTAGCTGAGGACGTTTTCGAGCGCACCCTGTGGGTGAAAAAGCGAGAAAAAAGGAGTGGCAGTGACTTGTCGATTGGCGAGTTGCGTGGCAAGTAAGACAGAGACTCAGTCACAACAGGAAGCGTGCGACGTTTTGGAGCAGGACACCGGCGGGGACGCCCCCGCGGGCAAAAGAGCGCTCCGCGCTAAAAAGCAAAACCTTGAAAGCCCTTGAAAACATTGAAGAAAAGCCCTTGTAAACACTGACTTTTTCGGCACTATCCTCTCTCACAAAATCCTCTATAAAGCGGTTTGACCACATGTTTGACCACTTACGGAAATTGACCTGAAAATCGAATATTTTTCACACTTCGGGGTGTGGCGCAGTTGGTAGCGCGCGACGTTTGGGACGTCGATGCCGCAGGTTCGAATCCTGTCACTCCGACCAAAATTGTACAATCGAAAAGGATTCGATTGTTTTTACCATTAAGTAAGCATTGCTGAATCATCTTTATTTGGCAATGCTTACCTTCAATTTTTTATAATTTTTGTCTCACATTCAGAACACACTAAACATATAATTAATAATAACTATAAGGAAGAAAGGATTTATCATGTACTGCTTTATTGGTATTGAAGATTTGGTTGCAAACGCTCTTATTGAAATTGTTGAAAAAACATCCAACCGTACAGTTTCATTTTCTCAGCTTAACAAATATGGAGAAGCTATCATTGCCAAATTGAAAACCGAAAAAGTAGATGCAACATTGATCTTTAATCGAAATACAACTGATCAATTTTTCCATGATTGTTCTAATATTTTTTCCATTACCGAAACAGAAAATGACATATTAATAACTCTAAATGATAATGTTTCAACAACATATCTTAGAAAACGTTTCCGTGTAAACTTGGCTCTGCATATGCTCTCTGCCTTTGTATCAGAAGATGTAATAAAGGAAATTATTTCCATATGAAACAATTTAAAGACCCAATATATGGATATGTTAACGTTCCAAAAGATATTGTAAATAAGATAATTGATACTCCCACGTTTCAAAGACTACGATATATTCAGCAAACAAGTTACTTGCCTGTCTACTCGGCGGCATTGCACAATCGATTTATACATTCCTTGGGGGTATACTTTTTAGGAGATAAAGCTTGTGTTGCAATAACTGACAATTCAAAAGATATTTTAGATGAGTTTCCCACAGAAAAACTTGGTTTCAATATCATCGAAATATTCAAACTTGCTTGTTTGTTGCATGACGTAGGACATGCTCCTTTTTCTCATTCAGGAGAAGGATTTTTTATAGATGAAACAAAAAGTATATATAGCAATCTGATTTCTTCTGTAAACGATCCGGTATTTTCTACCGATGTTGAGTATTATCATAAATTTGCCAAGCCTGCTGCACCACATGAAATAATGAGTGTTATTGTTTCCATAACACAATTTACGGATTTCTTTCCAAATGCTAAAACTAAGGATTTTTTTGCGCGATGTATTACAGGATATAAATATCGTGATATTGAATCCAACCCAGCTCACGCTGTTTTAAATGCTTTTATATCCTTATTAAATTCTACAACCATTGATGTAGATCGCTTGGATTATTTAATTCGTGATGCATTCGTTATGGGTTATAATAGCATTTCAATCGATTATAATCGATTGTTAGGGAGTTTAATTTTAGTAAAGGTGCAGGACTCTACTAATAACACACCGATCCAACTTGCTTATAAAAAATCGGCGTTAAGTGTTATAGAGAATGTTATCTATGCACATGATTCGGAGAAAAAATGGGTACAAAATCATCCTATAATCGCGTATGAAGTTTTCCTAATTCAGCAAATAATTGGGTTTGTACAATATGAGTATAAACATGCTACTGGGAAGAGCCTTTTTTCATTAGAATCCCTCCTTCCTCATAATGACAAGACGCAAAACTCATTTTTCGAAAGTGCAAATTACAAAATTGATGAGTTGATTAATAAGTTTTCTACAGATAAGTCGTCAAGTTCAATAATAGCCGATTTGCAAAGTATAAAAGCTGACTTAAACCATTTGCGCTTATCTAACAACATTGAACTTTTATGCGATGACGATATAATACACATCGCAAAATCGATTGATCATCCGCTTTGTTCAGAATTGTTCAATCGAGTTCTGCGTAGACATCCTGTGTGGAAGTCTGAGTCTGAATATAAAGTTTTTGTTGATGGGTATGTCGGCGATAACACATATCCCATACTGCAACAGCAAGTTACTCTACTGAACAAATTTATCAATGAAGAAGTTACTTCGCATTCTATAAATGATGAGGCATTGAAAATTTGCAAAGACAGATTGATGCAAATAGAGACTCTTACAATATCTTCGCAAGATAAGGAAAACATGAGAGAGCGTTACAATTTGTTGTTAAAATGGATTGAGGCATTTAAGCGTATATCTAATGAATCCTCATTGAAACATTTTGATTTCCTTATTGTGCCTGCATCAAAATTTGAAAGTGGATTTAAAAAACGTGATTTATCCGAAACGCCAATTTATTTTCCTGATTGTCATAGAAGCTACGCGCTAAAGGAACTAATTAATCTTTTTTCTCTGAAGGAAGAAGAACGAAAGAAATATTTCTATATATACTATAAACGGGAATTTGGCGAGCACCTAGATCCCGTTATAGTAGGAAAAACAATCTCAAAACTGACCTTGGAATAATTCATTTTCTTTGCATACTGCACCGCAAATTTTGTGGGGCGACCGTTCGTGGTCGCCCCGCTTTCCTTATACGTTCTTTGCCTGTTTTTTCATCTCGGCGATTTCCGCTTTCATGGTTTTGATCAGCTCTGCGAGCTTTTCCTCGCATTCCTCTCGTGTCTTGGCATAGACATTCTTGGATATGCGTTTACCGTTGACTCTCGGTGTGAACCGCCCCTCATAGAGGTGGTCATTTATCATAGTCACGCAACCTGTGCCACTCTTTCGTATCTTGGGCTTATATGGCTCAAAAACCGTTTCTGTGGCGACATCACGGCTTGACTCGTCTCTTACCTTGGGAGGCGACGGTTCGGGCATTTCTGCGTTTATGCCGCCTATCTCTCGGTGTATTCTCACCGCCGCCTGCTGTTGCATTGTGTCGGTGATATGACTGTAGATGTTCAAGGTCGTTTCCGAGCGTTCTCTGACCGCCGTAGCCACGATCTGCTATGTAAATTGTAGGTGTTGAGGAGTTATCTCTGTCAACCATAGTAACAAAAGCCTTATGCTCGTTTACACATATTCTTCCTTGTACAATCGCGTCTGTATATACTCTTCTTTGAAGGTCATAAAATGCATTTAAATGAAACAAGTTATAAGGCTTTTGCCCTTTAGTTCCCTCATAGAACGATCCCTTTTTCAAAATTTCTTTAACTTTTTTGCAAAAAAAGAGCCAAGCTCATTTCTGAACTTGGTTCTTTTCTTAACTTAATGACATTGCCGCCTTGGTCAGCCCTTCATTTGTATGATAAGTAACACTTCAACGCCCTGATTATATTTCGGGAACGATATAATTTCTTTCATTGAGCACCGCTTCAATTCGATCGAGCACCGCATCGTTATCCGCGCGAACCGTGTGGTAGTGATATCCTCCCGTTACGTGCATAAGTTCGGTAGACTGTCCTGTTCTGACACCCTCCATAAACTGTTTGACGTGCATCTGAGAGAAGATATTCAGATCCGCTTCGATCTTTCCGTAAACCTTATGCCACACGAACACATCGACCACCGTTCCGCCAAGATCAACGATACAGGAAAGCTCGTCCTCTGTCTGCTCAGTCGTATGCTTTACTTTAAAAACTCTCTCTGCAAGGGGAGAACTCTGCATAACATAGCCTTGATTCGTGGAAAAAATCTCGTATCCTGTTCCTTTCAGCACCGTGATATCCTGCACGATGATCTGACGGGAAATATTGAATTTTTGCGCAAGCTCGCCCCCCGAGATCGGCTCTTTGGATGATAAAAGTAAATTGACAATTGCTTTTCTTCGTTCGGCTACCTTCATACGTCCTCCTTATATGGCATGAAGATTTTTCAGCGAGAGATCGAGAATAGGAGAGGAATGTGTCAGCGCACCGCTGGAAATGTAATCCACACCGATATCAACAAGACGTGCCACGTTCTCTCTCGTTACGTTACCGCTGCACTCGGTCTCTGCCTTGCCGCGACAAAGTTCTACCGCCTTTTTCATATCCTCAACCGTCATATTATCAAGCATAATGATATCCGCGCCTGCTTCAAGGGCTTCCATCAGCATATCAAGGTTCTCGACCTCGATCTCGATCTTGCGAACAAAGGGCGCATATTCTTTTGCCATTATGACCGCTTCCTTGACACCGCCTGCCGCGCCGATGTGGTTATCCTTTAGAAGAATACCGTCACTTAGATTGTATCTGTGGTTGTAGCCACCGCCTACCTTGACCGAGTATTTTTCAAAAATACGCATATTTGGAGTGGTCTTTCTTGTATCAAGGAGCTTGGTCTTGCTACCCGCGAGAAGATCCGCGATCTCTCTTGTATAGGTTGCGATACCGCTCATTCTCTGCAAATAATTGAGTGCCGTTCTCTCGCCCGAAAGAAGCACCCGAATGTCACCGCGCACAAGACCGATCTTTTCGCCTTTTCTTACGGTGTCACCGTCCTTGCAATAGAAGATCACCTCTGTCTTTTCATCAAGAAGCTCGAAAACTCTCTTGAACACCTCAAGACCCGCGATCACGCCGTCCTGCTTACAGATGAGATCAACCTCCCCCGCCTGATAATGAGGCATCACAGAATTGGTGGTAATGTCCTCGCTTGTGATATCCTCGCGCAAAGCTTGTAAGATCAACTCGTCCGCGTTCATTTTCATTGTGATGTTATTCATGGCTGTTTTTCTCCTTTTCTATCGCCGCAAGAACGGCGGCTTTATATTCTTCTTTATAGTTTTCGTATTTTGGTTCGTCAACGGTAATTTCAGATTTGTCTGTCAGCGGCTCATAGCCCTCTATGATGTGCTTTGCGGCTCGCTTTGCAAACACAAGACTTTCAAGCAGCGAATTACTTGCAAGTCTGTTTCTGCCGTGAACGCCGTTGCAAGCCGTCTCACCCGCCGCATACAGACGATCCATCGAGGTCTTGCTATATCGGTCTACATCAATACCGCCCATAAAATAGTGCTGAGAAGGAACTACGGGGATCGGCTCTTTTGTCGCGTCATATCCCTCGTCAAGACAACGCTGATAGATATTTGGGAAGTGTGTTCTGATCTCTTCCGTAGGGATCGGAGCCATCGAGAGCCACACATGCTTACTGTCTTCCCTTTTCATTTCCGCAAAAATAGCGTTTGCCACCACGTCGCGGGGCAGAAGCTCATTGACAAAGCGCTCTCCCTTGGAGTTGAGCAGGATCGCGCCCTCGCCGCGAACCGACTCTGATATGAGAAATTCTCTGCTTCCTTCCTTTTCGGTATACAGAGTTGTGGGATGAATCTGAATATAATCAATATGTTGGAGCTTGATGCCGTATTTGAGAGCAAGAGCGATCGCATCGCCTGTCAAGTGCTTGTAGTTTGTGGAATGCTCAAAGATACCGCCGATACCTCCCGTTGCAAGAACTGTATAGTCCGCTTGGATTGCGGAATATGTTCCGTTTTCATCGTGCCCGATAATACCGTGACATTCGTTGGCGTTGCAAATAAGATCAACCATTGTGTAGTTTTCGATGATCGTAATGTTCTCTCTATTTCTTGCGGTTTCAAGAAGATGAGAGGTGATCTCTTTACCCGTTTCGTCCTCGTGGAACAGGATACGTTGATTGGAATGTGCGCCCTCACGGGTATAAACAAATTCCTCGCCGTTCTTTTCAAAACGAACTCCAAAGGATACAAGATCGGAGATGACCTCCTGCGAGGAGTGGATCATAATATGTACGGAATCGGGATTATTCTCATAGTGTCCCGCCTTCATCGTGTCCTCGTAGAAGGAATCGTAATCGTCCTCATCACGCAAAACGCAGATTCCGCCTTGCGCCAAAAAGGAATCACTTCTGCGAGCTTTATTCTTTGTTACTATTATTATACTCTTTTCTTTCGGCAAATTCAAGGCACAATATAACCCCGCAACACCGCTGCCGACAATTAAAATATCCGTTTTCATTTTCTCACCTTCCTAATTCGAGCATCCGATCAAGCGGCTTCCGCGCCTTTTCTGCAACCGCTTCGTTCACAAATACCTCGTTGTCCTCCTTTTCCAAAACGGAAAGGATATTTTCAAGTGTATTGAGCTTCATATCCGCGCAACACGGATGGGGATAAGGATAGAAAAATTTCTTCGCGGGGTTGTCCGTAATAAGCTTATAGTCTACACCGTCCTCAGTGCAAATGATAAACTCGTCAAGAGGACTGCTTGCTACGTGATCGATCAGCTCTGCCGTGCTTCCTATAAAATCGGATATCTCAAGCAGCTCGGGCTCACACTCGGGGTGAATGAGGATAGGTGCTGTTGGATGCTTCTGCTTTTGTTCAAGAAGCTGTTCCTTCGTGATCGCCGCGTGGATCGGGCAACAACCGTCGTTGATGATAATATTTTTTTCGGGAACTTGCTTTGCCACAAAGCTTCCGAGATTTCTGTCGGGAATAAAGAAGATGTTTTTGTTCGGCAATGCCTTGACGATCTTTATGGCATTTGAAGATGTAACGCAAACGTCGCTCTGACATTTTAGCTCCGCTGTTGAATTAATGTAACAAACGACTGCGAGATCCTCATACTTCTCCCGCATTTCTTCTATCTTTCCTTTTGCGACCATATGCGCCATCGGGCAGTCAGCCGTGATATCGGGCATCAACACCTTTTTGTCGGGATTGAGTATTTTTGCGCTCTCTCCCATAAAGGAAACACCGCAAAACACGATGATGTCCGCCGTGCTTTTCTTGGCGGCCTTTGCGAGATAGAAGGAATCGCCTACGTAGTCGGCAATTTCCTGCGCTTCAGCAGGTGCATAATAGTGGGCAAGAATAACAGCATTTTTTTCGTTTTTTAGTTTTAATATTTGTTCTTTCACTTGACTTTTCATTTCTGACCTCTTGGATTTAACAATTCGCTCGGATATTATATCACATTTTTTGTCAGGTGTCAAGTTTACTGTAAAGTTTTTTAGCTTTTTTCGAAAACAATTTCATCTTTTTTTATGTGTCGCAAATTTTTAGGGCTGACGATCTTTCTTTCGTCAGCCCTAAAATTTATTCTTCTACCGTATAACCGGCTTTTTCAATCTTTTCTTTGATAATATCATCGCAGACGTCCTCCGCGTAAGAAACGGTCAGCTCTCCTTTTTTGAGATCGACTCTCCCAGCAACACCCTTTATGTCATTCACCACTTCTTCGACTCTGTTCTTGCAATGCTCACAGTGCATACCGCCAACCTTGAATGTATGCGTGTATTTTACACCCGAGAGCTTTTTGCGCTTTGGCTTATAGCCTCCACCGCCACAGCAACCGCCCTCTCCCTTGAAGTGTTTGACAGTATAAATAATTCCAATCCCTACGATTGCGGCAATAATTCCGACGGTCATATAGTTCTCCATATTTTCCTCCGCTTTTTACGTATGTTTGCTGTTATACAATTTCTCGAGCTTATCCATCGGCATATCCGCCAAAAGACCGCAGATGGCGTTTTCACTCACCGCGCCGCTACCGCAGATCTCGGTCATCTTCCGCTCTAATTTCTCATAACAGATCGTGTATATATGAGCCAAACTACGCCCTTTTTCCGTGAGGAACGCCAGACCGAACACCTCTTGTCTGACAACACCAAGATCGGAAAGAGATTTCAGCATATTATGCACACTTGGCTTACTGAATCCAAGGGCACTCGCAAGTTCTACGTTCTTTACTCCGTATCCGCCTTTTGACAAGCGGTAAAGACAAACGATATATTTTACTTGTGCGAACGTAAATTTTATGTTATCCAAGACTAACCTCCGCTTTTTTGAAAAGGGATGCGACACGAGGGTACGCATCCCTTAACATTATTTCTTATCGTTGCTTTCATCCGCTCCCACGTGACCACATGCGCCATCGCATTTTCCTCCGCATTGCTTTGCGTAAGGACAACCGACACATTTTTCACCGCGCCGCTTTGCCCGAACGATATAGAAAACGGACGCTCCGATGATCAAAATGATCGCGGCAATTGCAACATAATCAACAATATTCATAATTATGCGTTAAGAGCGTATTCAGCCTTAAGCTGCTTGTTCTTTCTGATTATCATTACAGTAAAAATAGCTGCAATGGCGAGAACGATTGCCCAGCCGAGTATTGGCATCCAAACAGTGCCAAAGCTTCCGCCAGTAAAGAGCGTGCCGAAGAAGAATACAAGGAAGCCTATAGTGTATCCAACCGCGAACTGAAGTCCGATACCTGCCCAAAGTCACTTCTTGCTCTTGATCTCGGAGTTCATTGCGCCGAGAGCAGCAAAGCAAGGAGGTGTGAAAAGGTTAAACATAAGAAATGCAAGACCTGCAACTGCGGAAATACCACCCATGTTGGATGCACCGATCGCACCAACAGCCTCCAGATCCTCATTGATCAACTCCTCAAACATAAATACAGTTGCAAGAGTGGAAACAACGCACTCTTTTGCAATAAAGCCTGTAACAGCCGCTGCCGCGAGCTGCCAAAGAGCCACGCCTACGATAGGAGCGATAACATACGCAATAGGAGTTGCGATAGTCGCAAGAATGGAACTCGACGGATCTTCAACTGCTTGGAAGTTCCAGCCGTATGTCTGCATCATATAAACGACAAAGTTACATACGAGAATGACAGTACCTGCCTTAACTATGTAAGCCCAACCTCTCTGACACATAGACTTAAGCGCCAATACGAAAGAGGGGGCTTTATATTCGGGAAGCTCGATAATGAAGAAGGACTTTCTTGCCTTGTGACCTGTAAGCGCATTGATAAGGAGTGCGCAAAGAAGTATGATAACGATACCTACAAAATACATCGTTACGCCAACCCACTCGGATTCGCCGAAAAACGCGCCTGCAAAAAGTGCGATAACAGGAAGCTTTGCGCCACAGGGCATAAAGGGAGTGAGCATTGCTGTTGCTCTGCGCTCACGCTCGTTGCGTATCGTACGGCAAGCCATAACACCGGGGATAGCACAACCCGTACCAATAATAAAAGGGATAACGGATTTACCCGAAAGACCAACCTTCTTGAATATGGGATCAAGAACAACTGTAGCACGAGCCATATAACCGCAATCCTCAAGGAGAGCGATGAGGAAGTACATAACCATTACGAGAGGCAGGAAGCCAACAACAGCCGCAACGCCTTCAATGATACCTTCAAGGATAATTGCTTGAATGATATGATGTGCGCCGCCAAGCCAACCTTCTACGATACCCTTAAACCAACCGATGCAGTCAACGAGACCCCAAAGGTGAGTTTCGCCGATATCAAGACCCTCGGAGAGCCACAAGCCGGGACCGGACTGAGAAATCCAGAATACAGCCCACATAATAAGCGCAAAAATCGGAATACCGAGCCACTTGTTTGTGAGAACCGCATCAATTTTGTCGCCTGCGTTTTTATCCTTTGTATGTACTTTACGGATTTCAACTGCTTTTACAATATCGTTTACGAAAGCAAAGCGTTTGCGGTCTGCCGCTTCGACAACAGCCTTATCGGTAAGGTCGATATCGTCTTGCACGTAAGGCGCTTTCTGCTTAGTACCTGCTGCCTTGACCGCTGCTTCAACAACATCCTTTAAGCCATCGGCAGAAGTAGAAACCGTATGAATAACGGGACAGCCGAGCTTTGCAGACAGACCATCTGCATCGATCTTGTTCGACTTCTTCTCGTTTACGTCGTGCTTGTTCAGTGCAACGACAACGGGGATACCAAGCTCAAGAAGCTGTGTGGTGAAGAAAAGGCTTCGACTGAGGTTGGTCGCATCCACGATGTTGATGATAACGTCGGGATGCTCACTCTTTACGTAGGAGCTTGTAATACTTTCCTCGCTCGTAAAGGGAGACATGGAGTATGCACCCGGAAGGTCAACAGCGATAAGCTGTTCACTTCCTGCATACGCCTTTTTAATGGGGTGTTCTTTCTTGTCGACGGTAACACCAGCCCAGTTGCCGACCTTTTCACTGCGTCCGGTCAGAGCATTATACATGGTGGTTTTACCTGAGTTGGGGTTACCTGTCAAGGCAATTCTCATGGGATATCCTCCTATTTTTAATCCTTACGGATATAGATTACACTAAAAAACGATCGGTTAGCAATCGCTAACCGCAAGGGTAAAAAATAATCAACTCACAGAACAACTCCCTTGCGTTTACAATTTCAGTATCTACAAAATTATATTATGATTGCTTCTGCAAGCTGATTATCAATATTATATCTTGCGTCCTTGATAGCAACGACGCAGCCACTTTTTCTGCGGCGAACAACAGTGATCGCTTCTCCGCTGTAGCATCCGAGCGAGAAAAGAAAGGAATCAAGCTCCTCGTCATCGGTTTTGATTTTGCTTATGATATATTCTTTTCCTTCTTCTGCTTCTCTGAGATTCATCGTAAGCTCCTTTCCACCGAATGTGTTTTTAGTTCAAAGTTGTGGTTAGCAATTGCTAACCGACATATATTATACTTCATTTTTCCTCTTAAGTCAACTATTTTCGTGTTGTTTTTCGAATTTCGTATGGTTATACAATTCGGTTAGCGATTGCTAACGTTCCGTAAAGAAATATTATACAAAATTGTTAGTTTGAGCTAATTTTTTAGCTTTTGCCTTGAAATATTTTCTGTGCTGTGTTATAATAATTATGTATCTATCGAAAGGAGGACACATATATGGCAATGCACGAATCGGGACAAATGTATCTCGAAGCAATTTATGTTTTATTGCAAAAGAATGATAAGATACGTGCCATAGATGTGGGCGCATATCTTGGATATACCAAGCCTTCAGTAAGCCGCGGCGTCGGACTTTTGAAGAAAAGTGAGCATATCTCGGTTGACGCGGACGGATATATTACGCTGACTCCAAAGGGAAAAACGCTTGCAGAACAACTTTATGAGCGACATACCGTTCTTTCCAGTATGCTAATGGCTCTCGGAATCGATGAAGAAACCGCCACTGAGGACGCCTGCCGTATCGAGCACGTCATCAGCGAAAAATCCTTTGCTATGGTGAAAAAGCATTATTTAAAATATAAGAAGCAATGAATATCAAAATGGCTGACAGAAAATGATCTGTCAGCCATTTTTTATATATCATAATAATATTTTCCGTTTTCACTCGCCTGTTTTATCTTAACGTTAAATATCTCATCAATAACAGACGTACCGCTTAGCTCACTCGGTTTTTTCTGTGCTTTTACCGTTCCCTTTTCAATGACGAGTATCTCATCGGAGAGATCAAAAGCCATTGGCAGATCGTGCATCACCGTTACGATCCCTTTGCCATTGTCGGTTAGCTCACGTAAAATACGCATCAATTCAAGCTGATGTGCTATATCGAGGTATGTCGTAGGCTCGTCAAGGAGAATATACTCTGTATCCTGAGCGAGAGCCATTGCTATATAAGCATTCTGACGCATACCGCCCGATAAGGAACACAGCGGTTTATCGGCAAGATCACGAACACCTACACGTTCCATTGCGGAATACGCGATGATCCTATCCTTTTCGGTATAGCGCCTTGGATAATTGAGATACGGAAATCTTCCGTGCAGGACCATCTGCTCCACTGTCATATCGGGTGTGTTTTTATCTTGTGAAAGATATGCGATCCTCTTAGCGATCTCTTTCCTGCCAAGAGCTTGCAGATCTTTGCCGTCAAGCCTGATCTCTCCGTTTGACAGAGACAATATTCCGAGTATAGCCTTGAGAAGCGTACTTTTTCCGCATCCGTTTACACCGACGATACTCGTCAGCTTTCCCTTTTCAAAGTTTGCCGTAATACCGTCAAGAACGGTGTGATTTCCATATCCTACGGATATATTTTTCAGTTCAAGCATCCTTGTCTCCTCCCTTCCCCTTGATCAAAATAAAGATAAAGAAGGGTGCGCCGAGAAACGCCATAATAATGCCTACGGGCAATTCATACGGCGCAAAAACTACTCTTGCAAGTGTATCGCAAATACAGACAAATCCTGCTCCGAAAAGTGCGCTCAACGGGATCAGATGCTTTGCTTGTGACGTAGCTATCCTTCTGACAGTGTGCGGCACTAAAAGTCCAACGAAAGAAAGCAGTCCGCAAACGCTGACAGCCTCACCCGCCAAAAGTGCGGATAGCATCAAAAACATCACTCTCATCACGCCCGCGTTGAGTCCAAGACCTCTTGCGTTTTCATCGCCGAGCGTCAGAACGTCAAGCTCGTTTGAGAGAGTTTGCAAAGCAAGGAGAGAAACAACTATCACAACGGCGGCAGGTATTATCTTTGAATACGTAACAGAAGAAAAATCACCTATCTTAAAATCAATGCTCTGTATACTGACCTCGGGAACAAAGGTAGCTACAGTATCCGATATCGCCCCAAGAAAAGCGTTCAACGCTACACCCATTAAGATAACAGTGCCTCTTGACGCTCCCCAGCTTTTTGCGCCAAGGCTGACGAGCATCACAGTAAAAAACGCGCCGACAAATGAAGCAAGTGAAAGTTGCCACCCACCTATGACACCGAACGCAGAGCAAAGCGTAACGGCAAGTCCCGCTCCAGCGTTGACTCCGATAATGCTCGGTGATGCAAGTCTGTTTGCAAGAACGCCCTGAATGACCGCTCCCGACACGGAAAGCGAAGCACCGCAAACAAGAGCCGCAAGAACTCTTGGCAAACGAACGTAAATAAATATCCTTGCATCAGGACTGTTCATATCGCCGTTTACAATTGAGAAAAGCATATCGGAAAGGCTCAATTTTGTCGAGCCGAGAAGCACTCCCAAAGCAACGGACAGAAGCAATATAACAATTGCTATGCCATATATGTATGCTATTTTATTTTTCGGTAAGCTTTTCATATAGATCCTCGTATGATTCCGCAAAGCGCGCATTCGGCTTCAGATTGAACAGCTTTTTGTCCATAATATGCAATCTGCCATTCTTTACCGCATCCAAACTGCTCCAAGCGGGATCCTCCTTTATCATATTCTCAAGAGAACGCTTCGCCTTTTCTGTATCGCTTCCCATCGTAACGACAAAAATGTGGCAAGGCTCTTCTCGTATAACCTCTTCGACACTCAGATCTTCAAGCAAACTCGTATTGCTATCGGCAATATTGATACAGCCAAGATCGGCAAGCATCTCGCCGAGTATCGTTCCTTGGCTTCCCTTTGCTTTTACCGAGCTTGATGAGGCGCGAAGCAAAAGGATCTTCCTCTCATTATCGGGAATACCTGCGTTCTTGTATTGCTCTTTTATGCTGTCTATCTTCTCTTTCAGAGCCGTTCCGTTCTGCTCGTACAGATCCTTTCGTCCCGTGATATCCGTACATATCCTTAACATATTCAGATAATCCTCAAAATTGTCAACGTCAAAATAAGCAACTGTTATTCCCATAGCCTCCAAGGGCTCCTTCATTTCAACGTTGGAGGCTGTTGACGCGCTTGCGATAACAAGGTCGGGATCGGCAGATATCAGTTGCTCAAGGCTCGGCGAGTGCGCTCCTCCAATGTTGACCGCATCATCGAGAGAAAGCCCGAAATCCTCCCATGCGTCCTCGGCAGAAGCACAAAGCTCCCCTCCCGACAATATCCATATATCAGCAAAGCTTCCGAGCAAAGTGGCAACTCGCTCCGTGTTCTTTTGAACAGTTACTTCTCTACCGAGCGTATCAATAAAGGTTATTGCTTCTTCGTTCGATGAATCGGACAGCGAGCTACATGCGGTTGCCGTACTTAACAAGGATATGAGTACAGCAACGATCATAATATAAACAAAAACGTTCTTTTTCAACATATTTCTCCTGTAAAAAGTCAAACAGATTGACTTATTGACAAAAAAGTGATATAATATATTTTAGCATAAAATCAATATTATGTCAATTTCAAAGAGGTAAACAATATGCTTTCAACTGAACAAATTATGAATGTAAAAGGAAGAGGCTTTTTGCGAAACAGAGGTACGGAATGTTTTTCTGGCAGAGTTGTGACGGTTGCGGGAATTTTCACACCGAATGAGCTCCGAACAATTGCGGAATGTGCCGAACGCTTCGGAAACGGCAAGGTGATCTTTACGGCAAGACTTGCCGCTGAGATAGTTGGTATTCCTTTTGATAAGATCCCAAAAGCCGAAAGCTTTATGGCCGAGAAAGGCTTATACTTTGGCGGTACGGGTGCAAAGGTCCGTCCTATTACCGCTTGCAAGGGCACTACCTGCGTTTACGGAAACATTGATACTCAAGCGATCGCAAAGGTCATATACGATAAATTTTACATAGGTATGCGTGACGTAAAGCTACCTCATAAATTCAAGATCGGCGTTGGCGGTTGCCCGAATAGCTGTATGAAGCCAAGCCTCAACGACGTTGGCGTCGAAGGCTGCAAAGTCTTCTCCTTTGATCCTGCGATCTGCCGTGGCTGTAAAAAATGCGCCGTTGCCGAAAACTGTCCCTCCAAGGCGGTTTCCGTATCGAACGGAAAAGCGGTCATTGATGAGAGCAAATGCGCAAAATGCGGCGTATGTGTCGGAAAATGTCCATTTGGAGCTGTTCCAAAGACAGCGGATCCTGCCTGCCGTATCTTCGTCGGCGGAACTTGGGGAAAGACTCAACGGATGGGAACGCTCCTTTCTTCTGTTTACACCTGCGATGAGATACCCGCGGTGATCGAAAAGGTCATGCTTTGGTATAAGGAAAACGGTTACGTCAAGGAGCGTCTTGGCGCAACGGTCGACCGTCTTGGCGCAGATGCGCTTGAAACGGCTCTCGCAACTAATGATCTTCTTGACAGAAAAGAAGAAATATTGTCGAAGTTCTTGCTTGAAAGACAATAATATAATCGAATAAAAAGCAACTATCCAAGATAAAAAAGGCTTTGAGATTTTTCTCAAAGCCTCAGTTTACTGACAAAGGGTTCAGGACGGAAGTTCTGAGCCCTTTGTCGTACTTTACAGTTTTTTTGAAATATGGTATAATATAGGTGAAGTAAAAAAGCGGAGGAACACCTATGTTTACAGAAAGAAGCGGAAAGCA
>JAZSIP010000028.1:0-9716 GCA_045533915.1 Eubacteriales bacterium | reverse complement strand
CCTTGAGTACATAAATGAGCGAGAGGAAAGGGCGCAGGAGTTTGCGAGAAAGCAGAAAAGGAGCTTTATATCGGTGTTCAGGGAGTGGTGGGAAAAGGACAAAGCGCACTATGAGTGGAAGCGCGAGTCTACAAGCCCGAGCGTGAACGGAGCGTTTCATTCAAAAGAAAAATCGTACGACACCGACGCCTTTTTCGAAGCGGCGTTAAAGAAGTCGTACGATGAATTTGACAGGAGATACGGGAAAGCGGACACGGGGGACGCGAAAGGGGACTTTTTTGAAAAAAAGTCCCCTTGACCCCTAAAAACTTTCTTGCAATTTGTTTGATAGGCGTTATGGCTACATAAAAACTGATTTTTAGGAAGTTTTTTGCCAAGCTTTTTTTCAAAAAAGCGTAAATCGCGTCCCCGCGTCCCCACGTCTTTAAAGAGACACGAAGCCTATCTTTTTGCGTATTTTTGACATTGTACGGCGAGCGTAATACGACGCTTCCTCCGCTCCGCGTTTCATTTGCGCTTCAAGTCCCGCCTTATCCGCAAGAAGCTCTGCGTAGCGTGACTGAACGGGAGCAAGTGCGTCAGCGCAGACCTCACCCACAGCGAGTTTGAAATCACCGTAGCCCTTGCCATCGAACTCGCGCTCGATCTCCTCCATAGTCTTGCCTGTAAAGCAAGAGTAGATGGTCATAAGGTTATTGATACCGTCCTTGCCCTCGGCAAAGCGAACGCAGGTGTCGGAGTCGGTAACGGCTCTGCGGAATTTACGGATTATGGTGTCCTTGTCGTCAAGGATATAAACGACAGCGTTTGCGTTTTCGTCGGATTTCGACATCTTCTTTGTCGGCTCGGAGAGCGACATTATCTTCATTCCCGACTTTGAAATAACGGGCTCAGGAATGGTGAGCGCGTCGGGAAATACGGAATTGAAGCGGTTAGCGATATCACGCGCCAGCTCAACGTGTTGCTTTTGGTCGATACCGACGGGAACGACGTCGGTCTGATAGAGCAATATATCTGCCGCCATAAGCACGGGGTAGGTAAAGAGTCCCGCGTTTATGTTGTCCGCGTGCTTTGCGCTCTTGTCCTTGAACTGTGTCATACGCGAAAGCTCGCCGTACATAGTGTAGCAGTTGAGTATCCAAGCAAGTTCCGCGTGTTCGGGAACGTGCGACTGAACGTAAAGCGTATTTTTCTCGGGATCGAGACCGCAAGCCATATAAAGCGCGAGCGTTTCATAGGTGCGGCGGCGAAGCTCGGCGGGAACTTGGCGAACGGTGATCGCGTGTTCGTCGACAACGCAGTAAAAGGTCTTATATTGCTCGGAGTAGAGCGAGAAATTGCGTATAGCTCCGAGGTAATTTCCGATAGTCAGATTTCCGCTGGGCTGAACGCCTGAAAAACAAATTTTTTGGTCTTTAAACATTTATATTGCCTCCATTTGAGATTGTTGTTTTTGGGTAACGGACCGTCGTCCTCGACGGTCCGCAATAAACGTATATAAGATGCGAAATATTACTGATACATCTCCCTTATCGCCTCGCCGAGAGCCTTGATACCCTCGACTATCTGCTCGTCGGAGGGAGTAGAATAATTCAGGCGGAAAGAGGGTGAGGGGAGAGACGGGTCGCAGTTGAACGCGCTTCCCGGAACGACGGCGACCTTTTTCTCAAGAGCTTTCTTTATAAGCTCCGAGGAATCGGTCTTGCCTTTGAGCGTTCCCCAGATAAACAGACCGCCCTCCGCGCGCGTAAATTCCGCGTACTCGGTGGGGATATACTTGTCGATACATTCAAGCATAAGATCACACTTTGCTCGATAGAGCTCGTTTATTTTCGCGATATGCGCGTCGATATCGCACTCGGTCATAAAGCGGTAGGCGAGCATCTGGAAAAAGATGTTCGTGTGAACGTCCTCGCTCTGCTTTGCGACCGTCATTTTCGAAAGTATCTCGTCGGGCGCGATAACAAATCCCACGCGCATACCCGCCGAAAGTATCTTTGAGAAGGACGAACAGTAGATAACTCTGCCGCTCTCGTCCATAGATTTGAGGGTTGGGATATCCTCACCCGCGAAGCGAAGCTCACCGTAGGGGTTGTCCTCGAGTATCATTATATCGTATTTCTCGGCAAGGGAGAGGATAGCTCTGCGCTTTTCCTCGCTCATAGTTATTCCCGTGGGATTCTGGAACGTCGGAATGAGGTAGAGAAGCTTTGCGTTTTTCTCTGTTTTAAGCGTTTCCTCAAGAGCGGAAATGCTGATACCGTCGCTCTCCATAGGAACGCCTACCGTTCTCGCTCCGTTTGAACGGAAAGAATTGAGCGCGCCTATAAAGCTCGGGTCTTCGCAGATAACGGCGTCACCCTCGTTGCAGAAAGCCTTGCAGGCAAGTTCGATACCTTGCTGACCGCCCGAAACGACCATAACCGATTCGCCCTCGCGTACCATACCCTCGCCAAAGCGCTTTTTCTGACGCTCGGCAATTGCATTGCGGAGAGGGGGATAACCCTCGGTTATGCTGTATTGGAGAGCCGTAACGGGCTCTTCGCGGAAGATGTCCGCGGAAATTCTCTCAAGCTCCTTTGTGGGAAAGGATTCGGGCGCGGGATTTCCCGCGGCGAAAGAAATGATAGTCGGGTCGGTAAGACTTTTGAATATCTCGCGTATCGCCGAGGGCTTAAGATTCGACAGTTTATCTGAAAATTTATATTCCATATACGTTGCTCCGTGCAAAAAAATATACCATTCCTTATAATATCACAAAAATTACTAAAAGTCAAGATTGACTTTTTAATTAAAGTATGGTATTATAAATATGTATTATATAAGATCCGCTTGCGGTAAAAATTGTTTCAAACAAATTGCGGTTTATCGAGAAGATTGTTATATCGTTTGATTGGTTTAAATCGTTTGTATTCGGACCGTCGAGGGCGCCGGTCCCTACAAGAAATTATGATCGTTAGGTTTTTCCATCGCCTCACGGCGAGGTATATGTGTGCAATTTTTACACACTGTAGGGACCGGCGTCCTCGACGGTCCGTTACCATTCGATTAAATTTATGCGAACATAACTCACCGATAAATCAAAATTTGAAATACGATCACCGCGACCGTTTCTTAAATAATACAAACAAAAAACTCGGAGGAAGAAAGAATGATAAGACACATAGTAATGTGGAAATTCAAGGACGAAGCAGAGGGCAAGACCAAGGAAGAAAATATGGATATCGTCCGCAACAGGCTTTACTCGCTTCCCGCTATAATCTCGGAGATCAGACGTCTTGAGATAGGCAAGGACGTAAGGCACACCGATATGTCCGCCGACCTTGTTCTGATAACCGAATTCGACACTCTTGAGGCTCTTGAGACTTACGCAAAGCACCCCGATCATCAAAACGTATCGAAGTACGTAAGAAAAGTTATCTACGACCGTGTGGTCATTGATGTTCAAATATAATGACTTAAATTCGTAAAAAAGAGAGGATAAAATTATGATAAAAATAGAGCGCACGTTGGTCATGAACCTTGAAAACGCTATAAGAGGCGCGAGAAATCCTATGAATAGCTGGGCGAGAATGGATAGCTCATACGACGGCGAGGGTAATTATATCCTCGGTGAAAACGACCTTGACCTCGCAAAGCGCTTGGCTAACGCGGGAAGCGACCACAGAAAATTCCTGCGCCAGATATTCGTATCGGTCGATATCACAGCACCGCTTTATTGGTGGAAGGAATTTGATACTTATAAGGTCGGAACTGTCGCAAACTCCTGCAGTACGATGCATAAGATACACGCGAAAGCCTTTGAGCGCGAGGACTTCTCGTGCGACCGACTTGACGCGGGCGGACTCGCGGCGCTTGACGCGCTTATCGTCTACCTTGAAGCCGAAAGACAGAAGTTCTGCGAAAATAAAGAGGACAGACAGCCGTGGCATAATATGATACAGCTTTTGCCCTCGAGCTATAATCAGATGCGTACCGTTACGATGAATTATGAAAATCTTATCAATATGTATTACGCGAGAAAAACGCATAAGCTTGCCGAATGGCATACCTATTGCGATTGGATAAAGTCGCTTCCGTACGCGGAAGAGCTTATTCTGATAAAGAAATAAGGCAAAAGGGCAAGACAGAATAATATGTCTTGCCCAATAAATTGCGGTTTGTCGGAGAGTTTGAAATATTAAAATAACAAGAATAAAAGCAAACGATTAGAAACAGAGGCTTCTCCAGTGGAGAAGGCTCTTAGTGCTTATCGTTTCATTCGTGCCTTACCATTTCGTCAAATCAAACTTCTCGATAAATCAAACTTTACATCTCAAAAACAAAATCTACTTTTAACTTTAAATTTTACAACGGAGGAACTTATGCGTATCGCAATTGCGGCTTTGCATCACGAAACCAACTGCTTTTCTAATTTACCGATGACTTGGGAGACAATGCAAAAAACACGCTTTGAAAAGGAAAAATACCTTGCGGTCTACACGCCTATTCGCAACTATTCGGGCGGATTTATCGCCAAAGCCAAGGAGCTTTCCATAGACCTCGTTCCGACCGCTTCCGCTTATCTTAACCCCTCGGGAATGATCACAAGAGAAGCGCTTGAGAACCACCGCGACGGCATTGTAAGACTGTTGTGGGAGGCGCATACGGAGAAGCCGCTTGACGCTATCGCGCTCAATCTTCACGGCGCTGGCGTTGCCGACGGTTATCCCGATGCCGACGGAGAGATACTCCGCGCGGTAAGAGAAAAATTCGGCGCGCATATGCCTATCGGCTGTGTGCTCGATCTTCACGCAAACGTAACGAGGGAGATGCTCGAATACGCCGACCTTTTGAGCGGCGTAAAGGGATATCCTCACGTAGACGAGTTTGAGGCAGGCGCGGAGATGCTCGAGCTCCTTTATGATATGGTGAAAAATAATTGGCGACCGCATAAGCGCTTGATACAGCTCCCGTGGCTTATCGCTCCCGCCGAGGGCGTGACACTTTCGGGTCCCGCTCACGACGTTCAGCAAAAGCTTTATGAGGCGGAGAAGGAGGAAGACGTATTGAACGCCACCTTTTTCCACGGCTTTCCGTATTCCGATATCGAGCAGGCGGGCGTGAGCGTTACCGTAATGGCGAAAAACAAAGAGGCGGCAGACCGCTCGGCTCTTGATATTGCCCACTACGCTTGGGGCAGACGCAGAGATTTCGCAGTACCCGCGCATTCGGCAGAGGAAGCCTTTGACCTTGCCGAGCGGATAGAGATCACAAACGGACCTGTGGTCATCAACGAGTCCTCGGATAACACGGGCGGAGGAACACCTGGTGACGGCACGTTTCTTTTGCGTGAAATGATCAAACGAAATCATAAGGGCTCTGCTTTCGGAAGCATACACGACCCCGAGGTCGCCCTGCTTGCCTCAAAGGCGGGCGTTGGCGCAAGGATCAGCTGTAAGCTTGGCGGAAAGATAGACGATCTTCACGGCGAGCCTATCGAGATCACCGACGCGTATGTCAAGTGCATAAGCGACGGAAAGTATCTTAATCTCTCGCCAATGGGAGGCGGAGGAATACGCAACGCGGGACTTACCGCGCTTTTGGTGGTAGGGAACGTGAATATAGTGGTAACGTCAAATCGCGGACAGGCTATGGACGACGGATTGTTCCGTGTGGTCGGCTTGCGCCACGATCTGCTCACATACGCGGCGGTGAAGTCCTCACAGCACTTCAAGGGCTGGTGGAAGGATCATTGCAGCGGCATAGTTGCCTGTGATTCTCCCGGAATACATTGCGCCGACCTCACTAAATTTGATTTCAAATACGCGAATACCTCGTACTTTCCTCTTGCCGACGCAAAGTGGGAAGAAGAGTAAGAAATTAAAACAAATTGCGGTTTATCGAGCAGATTGTTATATCGTTTGATTAGTTTAAATCATTTGTATTAGGACCGTCGAGGACGCCGGTCCCTACAAGATAATCTATAATTGTTAGGTTTTACCATCGCCTCACGGCGAGGTATATGTGTGCAATTTTTACACACTGTAGGGACCGGCGTCCTCGACGGTCCATTACCGTTCGGTTAAATTTATGCGAACACAACACACCGACAAATCAAAATTTGATTTTATCAAACAAACAAAAAAGAACGCCTATCGATTCGGCGTTCTTTTTCGTATATCAGTCCTTTTTCATTTCGTGCTCGTACCAAACGAGTCCGAGCGAAAACGCTTCGTAAAGTCCTTCCTTAGAGCCTTGGCGGAGGATCTTTGTCTGATCCTTGGGGTCAACTATCTGAATAAGTATCTTGTCGGGAACGTTCTCGCCGTCCACCTTTTTGTAAGACATTATTTCAAGTATGAGAATGCATTTATCGTTCATATCGCCATAGCAGATGGTTTGTCCTTCGCGTACAAGCGGCAGACCTTTGTATTCAAGATATTTTCCGCTTACCGCAGTTTTCTTTTCTTCAGCCATATCGGTCTCCTTTCGTGCTTTGCCAAAATTTTACGTATTATTATATATTATATCACGTTTTTTCCTAAAAGTCAATATAGAGAAAAATTAAAAGTTGATCAAAAGTTAAATTTTGATTTCGCGAGTTGTTTCACAACTCGGTCAACAAAGCGATTCGCGGTTGCGTCCCGCGAATTTGCTACGCAAAATACGCTTTGTTGCGTCTTCTGTTCATTACTTCTTCTCCCCGATAAAGCGCAATTTATCAAATTTCAATCTTCAACATATGCTCTCTTTTTCAACATTGCCGATGCTTCGCGCTTGTTTTTCCGCGCGAGTGTAAATATCGCGTCAAGAGCGGCGTTTGCCGTTGTTTGCGCACATTCGGGCGCGTCCGCGGGCTTCGTGATAACAGGGAAGCCATCGGTTTTTCTTCTTTTAGCGAGAAGCTCTCTGCCTTTTCCGTTCGCCGCGAGCAGAACGGTGTAAGCGGGCGGTTCGTCAAGAAGCGAGTGGGTCACACCCGTCATTGAGAAGAGAAGCGCTCTGCGAAGTCTCGCATCGGTATATCGCTTGGTCTTTAGCTTTTCAAATAGCTCGCTTGCTGATACGCACTCCCTTGCGAGCGCGCAGATCCGATTCGCAAGTCCGCCGCCCGTCTCGGCAATATTCTCAAATTCGAAGCTGCTTCGAAGCCTGAAAAACGAAAGTATAGCCGTATCAAGCTCACGCATATCGGTGAGGTCACCGTTTTTGTAAGCGTTCAAAAGGACTTGCGCGCAATCTTTTGGCATATATTTTTGTAAGATGGAAATATCCGTCTCTCCGCCGTCAAGAAGCTTTCGCAGCGCTGTTGCGGACGGAGTTTCGTTCGCTTTAAGCTCGGTTTCAAGATACCCAGCGCCCTCGCGCTTCAGAGTGAAAAAGCCAAGGTCCGAACCGCTTTCGAGCGCCGCTCTTATATATTCCATACCGAGTATGTCGTTTGATGAAAACCCACAAAAGCCACGGCTTTCAAGCTCACCGAAGTAAGATACGCCCGAGCCCTCGCCATTCTCAATCCGCTTTTTGACGGAATCCTTGAAGTCGTCGAGTGAAGCGATCCTTGCCGCGCGGGATAGACGTTCGATATCCCCGCATTCCGAGCCGAAAATTATATTGTCGGTGAAACGCGACAGTATTTGCACTCCCGCGCGCGCGAAATATTCGGCGCTTGCCGAGGAGTAGGGGTAGGGAAGCTCGAGCACGAGATCCGCGCCGCATTTGAGCGCCTGTTCCGCTCGGAGATATTTGTCGGCGATCGAGAGCTCTCCGCGCTGAACGGCGTTGCCGCTCATAACGCATACGATACGCTCCGCGCCAAGCCTTCGCGCTTCGTCCATAAGACGAATGTGCCCGTTATGTATAGGATTGAATTCGCAAATGATACCGAAATCAGACATTTCGTTTTCCTTTCATTTGTATTTTAAATTGTGAATATTCGGATAAATAAATTGCAAGAAAGTTTTTGCATAGACGTTATGGCTATTTTAAAAATTCTTTTAGGAAGTTCTTTGGGTTCGACCCTTTCTTTCAAGAAAGGGTCGAACGCGTCCCCCGCATCCCCCGACAAACCATAATTTTATACTTTAATTATACACGATATAGATGTAAATGTATAGCATAAGGGAGTTTTTTTACATTTTTTTGATAAAAATTTAACTTTTTTTGCAAATACCCCTTGAAAATCGGAACAAAAGGTGGTATAATATAGAAATCACTAAAACAGAAAAATAAATTTGGAGGACATCAAATGAACATACTTGTCGTAAATGCGGGTTCAAGCTCGCTTAAGTATCAGCTTATCGATTCTGTGTCGGGTATCGCTTCCGCAAAGGGACTTTGTGAGCGTATCGGAGCACAGGGCTCTTGCATAGAGCATAAGAATCTCGTAAAGGGAACAAAAACCAAGCTCGAGTCTCCTATGAAGGATCATGCGGACGCAATGAAGCTCGTTATAAACTATCTTACCGACGCTGAGTACGGCGTTATCGAAAGCATGGACGAGATCGGTGCTATCGGACACCGTATCGTACACGGCGGATCGTTCTTCTCTAAGTCTATACTTCTTAATGACGACGTTCTCGCAAAGGTCGAGCTTTGCAAGGATTTCGCTCCTCTCCACACAGTTGCTCACCTTATGGGTATCAAGGGCTGTCTTGACACTATGCCCACCAAGCCTCAGGTTCTCGTATTCGATACCTCGTTCCATCAGACGATGGAGCCCGAAGCATATATGTACGCGCTTCCTTATAAGTATTATTCCGAGTACGGTATCCGCCGTTACGGCTTCCACGGAACTTCTCACCGTTACGTAAGCGGCGAGATGGCAAAGATCCTCGGCAAGCCCGTTGAGGAGACCAAGATAATAACCTGCCATATCGGTAACGGTTCTTCTATCACCGCGGTTAAGGGCGGTAAGGTAATGGATACGTCCATGGGCTTTACTCCTCTTGCGGGTGTTGAGATGGGAACTCGTTGCGGAGATATCGACCCCGCTATCGTTACTCTCATTATGGAAAAGGAAAATATGAGCGCGTCCGATGTCAACAATATGATGAACAAGGAATCGGGATTCCTCGGAATCACAGGTCTTTCGTCCGATATGCGTGACGTTCTTGCCGCTGCTGAAGAGGGCGGAGAAAAGGGCGAGCGCGCAAAACTTGCGCTCAATATTCTCAAGCACCATATCAAGAAGTACATAGGCGCTTACGCGGCTATTATGAACGGCGTTGACGCTGTTGTATTTACAGCGGGTATCGGTGAGAACTGCGCTCCTCTCCGTGAGATAATCTGCGAGGATATGGAATTTATGGGAATCGAGCTTGATAAGGAGGCAAACGCAAAGCGTTCGTCCGATCCTTTCAGAATCTCTACTGCCGACTCTAAGGTTGCGGTTTACGTAATTCCCACCAACGAGGAGCTCGTTATCGCACAGGATACCGCCGCTATCGTTGAAGCAAAGTAATTAAAAAGGGAACACATAAAGTGTTTTTGGAGGAGCTTTTCGAAAGAGAAGCTCCTTTGTTTTGTATTATTAAAATTTTTATTTATCGAACAGTTTGATTTGACGAAACGGCTATGCACGAATGAAACGATTACCACAAAACACCTCAAAACAGCACCCCCACGATGTCATCCTCGAGCGGAGAAAATATCACAGTGTGATGTTTTCGAAGCGAACTTTCAAAAACGTGTCATAGGTGGCACGTTTTTGAAAGCGCGAGCTTGCGAGCGGG
>JAZSIP010000042.1:0-4916 GCA_045533915.1 Eubacteriales bacterium | reverse complement strand
GCGGTTTGTCGGTGGCGAGTTTTTAACTCGCCACCTCCGTCAACAAAGTGATTCGCGGTTGCGTCCCGCGAATTTGCTACGCAAAACACACTTTGTTGCGTCTTCTATTCATTACTTTATCTCATCGATAAACAAAAATTTGTAATTAAAAACTTTGAGAGGTATTATGAAAAAAGCATTTAAATTTGTTTTATTTGTTATTGCAATCGCCATTTTAACAAGCTCCTGCGGCTCGAAAAACGCGTACAGGAGCGATGTCGCGTGTTCGGAGATAACCGACGTCATCGAAAAAGAAATGGCGGCAGAGGGCGGATACGCGCGTTACGGAGACAACGAGCTTAAATATCTTTTAGGTGATGACGTTTCGCTATCTACCGATCATTCGGTCATGTATTCCCTGCTTTCCGAGAACATTGACGAGTTCGGCATTTTCAAAGCGGAGAACGAAAAGGACGCGAGAAAACTCGCCGACGAATGCGAAGATCATCTCGAAGAAAAATACGAGGACGAAAACGCGTTTATTTCCTCCTACGCCCCCGAGGAATTGCCAAAGCTGAAGAACGCGGAGGTCAAGATCTTCGGCAATTACGTCACATTCGCAATACTTGACGAGAGCGACCGAGCCGCTTTTTTTGACAAGATCGAGCAAACGTTAAAAAAATAAAAATACGGACTGCCTCATTCAAAACCTTTGAATGAAGCAGTCCTTTTTAGTTACCTGTAATAATTTCCGTTTCCGTAATTATTTCCGTTATTATAGTTATTATAATTGTTATAGGTGTTATTTCCGTTATAGTTTCCGCCGTTTCCGCCGTTCTTGTTTTTCTTGATAGCCTTTACTATAAAGACTATTGCCACAACAGCGACCGCTATAAGAACGATAACAATGATAATATCATAGATCGGCAAGGTCTTTCCGAATACGTTTTCCATAGTGTCAACAACTATAACGATCGGAATATCAGTCGCCTCGGTAAAGCTCTGGCACGATCCGTCCACAACCTCCTTAGCAAGAGGAAGCTCGGAATGATTCGTCAGATGCGACACTACCGTATTGCTTCTGTCCGCTTGCGATCTGAACGACGAGTCGAGATTCAGCGCCTCTACCCTATCGGTCATCTTTTCCATAACTGAAGCAAGATTCGAGTCAAGCGAATAAGCGTAATATTCGGAATTTACAGATCCCTGCATAACATATCCGAATGCCGTCGTTTCGTCTCCGAACAATTCGTTTATCTCTCCGCGAATATTATCACCAACCCATGCGATAGCATAATATCCGTCTGCTTCTTCGTTCGTCAAAAAGACTATAAGAATATTATCCTCATATGCGCTCGACGACGAAAATTCCTCTGCGTATCGCTTGTCGGCATATTGTTGGAATACCTGCTCGTCATAGCTGATTATTCCTCCGCTTGCGACGTTTGCCACCGCAGAACCTATTATACCGAAAAGCAACATTCCGACAACAAGTAAAATTATTATCGGAAGCATAATAATACCCAGAAGTCCGCCAAGGCAACCGCCGCCGTATCTGTACGGTCTGCGATAAAAGCCTCCAAATCCCCAAGGTCTCGGTCCGTATCCGAAGCCTCCGTGATGATGGTGTCCTCCACCGAATCCGCCTCCGAAGCCACCGCCGCCGAATCCGCCTCCGCGAGATCCGCCGCCAAAGCCTCCGCCTCTTGATCCTCCACCAGGTCCTGGCATAAATTTACCTCTCTTTCTTTTTATTCCATTTCGTAATCTTTAAAAACAACGCTTCCCTTTGTTGCAGGTCCGTTTGCGTGTACCGCGCGCCATTTTTTCTCAAAATCGATCATTTCGGCTGTGGGAAGCTTAGGCTCTTTTCTGCCGAAGAATCGAAGCGTGAAGTCTTCCGAGAATTTTGCTTGAAGCTCAACAAGATCTTTTGATGCTTCTCCGATAGCGTAAGCTCTCATAGCAACTCCCTCACCCTGACAGATACGCTGACGCTTGGGGAAATAATACTTGAGCAAGAACTGCGCGTAAGTAACAAGTCTGAGTGAGCCATACACTCTGTATTGACGGTCGTATTCAACTCCCGTTGCCTCGATGGCAACAGAAAGGCCCGACTTGACTGCCTCTCGTATATCCTCTCTGCTGTTTGACTTTGCAAAGCAGATCGTGAAATAATTTCCGAAAGTAGAGCCGTTTACCTCATGGACGTCGCTCGAGCCGACAACGCTTATCTTCAAGCCCTCCGCTCTCAGATCCGACCAAAGAGCTATCGAGCGGTTTACTCCGTCCTGTCCCATTCCGCCTATAAGCTCATATGCGTCGAACATTCCGCTCATAAGCATCATCTTCGCAAACTCGTCACAAGAGTTGAATACGCGCGATTTTACAGGTCTCCAATATGGGTGAGCGAATATAGCAATTCCGCCCGCCTCGTGTATTTTGTCGACTGTCCACATCGCCTTTGCGTAACGGCTCTTATACTGTTCGGAAATATTTGCGGGAACTTTTCCCATATATTCTTCAATTGCCTTTGTATAGCCGTCTCGATCGTGTACGTAAAGATCGGCAACACTGCTCTCACCGCAAGTGTGAACGATATGCAGAACACTTCCTGGGGTATGAACCTCCTCACCGCAAATGCGTACAAAACCCGTATTTACGCCGTCATAGACCTCGTCTATCTCTCCGCCCGGATAATAGCGGTTATGATCGGTCAACGCAAAAAAATCGTAGCCTTGCTCACGGTAATGACCCGCAACCGCCGCGGGATCGCGCTTGCCGTCAGAACGGCAGCTGTGTCCGTGAAAATCACCGCGCAAAGCGGTCAGCGAATAAAGATCCTCATAAAGCGAGAATACGTTAAATTCCTGCAACGGCTTTTCGTCTTTCGAAAGTATTATGATATGCTCCTGCTCTCTCTCAAAGGCATAAGTAAAACGAACAACTCCGTCGCGAGCCTCTGCTGTAAAATTCTTGTGGGTGGTAGGGGCGTGATAATCTGTTTCATCGGAATTTACTGAAATAACGGTAATATCATATACCTCTCCGTCATCAAAAATAAACGCTCTTTCATTTGACACGACAGTCATTTCGGTTGTCTTGTCAGCAAGAACGACCGACGGATATATTGAATAATTCTGTGGAACGGGAAGCATTTTTATACCTCTTTTTCTAAATATTTCCGCATTTTTTCAACGGCTATAATTATTATAACACAAATTGTATTTTTTTCAAGTAAATATAAACTTTTTATATTTAAATTTTGATTAATCGGGGACGCGGGGATGCGTTCGCCCCTTTCTTGAAAGAAAGGGGCGAGCCCCAAAGAACTTCCTAAAAAGAAGTTTGAAAATAGCCGTTATGGCTACATGAAGCCCTGTTTTCAGCAAGTTTTTTGCCAAGCTTTTTTACAAAAAAGCGTAAATTGCGTCCCCGACAAACCGCAATTTTCCCGCTTCAAATTGATCTGTCAAGGATATTAATATCATACGCCTATTGACAAAAAGCCACACGCATAAGCGTGTGGCTTTTTATATACAGATCCAAAATTAGTTGAGCTCTGCGAAGTACTTAATGGTGCGAACCATCTGGCTGGTGTAGGAGTTTTCGTTGTCGTACCAAGAAACTACCTGTACCTGATAGGTGTCGTCATCGATCTTTGCAACCATAGTCTGAGTTGCAACGAAGAGAGAACCGTAACGGATACCGATAATATCAGAAGAAACGATCTGATCCTCGGTGAAACCGAAGGACTCGGAGGAAGCAGCCTTCATAGCAGCGTTGATACCCTCAACGGTGATGTCCTTACCCTTAACAACAGCTACGAGAATAGTGGTAGAACCTGTGCAGGTAGGAACTCTCTGTGCAGAGCCGATGAGCTTGCCGTTGAGCTCGGGAATAACGAGACCGATTGCCTTTGCAGCGCCGGTGGAGTTAGGAACGATGTTCTGTGCGCCGGCACGTGCACGTCTGAGGTCACCCTTTCTGTGAGGACCGTCGAGGATCATCTGGTCACCTGTGTATGCGTGAACGGTGGTCATGATACCGCTCTGGATAGGAGCGTAGTCGTTAAGAGCCTTTGCCATAGGAGCGAGGCAGTTGGTGGTGCAAGATGCAGCGGAGATGATCTTATCATCAGCGGTAAGGGTCTTCTCGTTAACAGAGTAAACGATGGTCTTGAGGTCCTTTCCTGCGGGAGCAGAAATAACTACCTTCTTTGCGCCTGCGTTGATGTGAGCCATAGACTTCTCGGTAGAGCAGTAGAAACCTGTGCACTCGAGAACTACGTCAACGTCAAGAGCAGCCCAAGGACAGTTTGCAGCGTCCTTTTCAGCGTAGATCTTGATGGTCTTTCCGTCAACGGTGATGGTGTCCTCACCTGCAACTACGGTGTGACCGTCGTAACGACCCTGAGCGGGGTCGTACGTGAGAAGGAGAGCAAGCATGTCGGGTTTGGTGAGGTCGTTAATAGCAACGATCTCGTAGCCTTCTGCGCCGAACATCTGTCTGAATGCGAGACGTCCGATACGGCCAAAGCCGTTAATAGCAACTTTTACTGACATGGTAAAAATCCTCCATTTTTATTTTATAAATTTTTTTCATTTCCTTCGAGAGACAGCGACACGCCCTCCCTCTCCAATTATATATTATAGCTTATTTTTGTCAAATATACAAGAGGTTTGGCAAAAAAATATCATTTTTGGATAAATGCACTATTTTTGAGTTTATTTGTTATTTTTATTGGTAATTTTTAAGCATTTTTGACATACAAAAAAGCGGAAATTATATTTCCGCCCAGCTTGCTGACAAAGTGGCTTAAAAAAACTTCAGGTAGCAAAATATACAAACGCAAAGAAACAAAGAGCCTCCCTTGTGTAAAGGGAGGTGGCATTTTCGCAAGAAAATGACGGAGGGATTGGTGAAACAGTATATTT
>JAZSIP010000051.1:0-3382 GCA_045533915.1 Eubacteriales bacterium | reverse complement strand
CAACTCGCGAAATCAAAATTTAACGATCATCTTACGTGCGAAAATATTTTCCCTGCCGCGAAAAATCCGAGAAACGCAAGGATATCGACGGCAACTACGGTAGGACCTACAGGTGTCGACCAAACGACAGACACGAGTATTCCGACTATCGCGCAGGTCACCGAGACTACTGCCGAGCAAACGACCACGCTTTTAAATCTCTTGCAGACTCGCATCGCCGAAAGCGCGGGAAAGATAACGAACGCTGAGATCAGAAGCGAACCAACGAGCTTCATAGCGAGAACTATTATCACAGCGATTATCACCGCAATAAACAAATTATACGCCGAAGCCTTTACGCCTGTCGCACGTGCAAAATCCTCATCAAAGGTGACCGCGAAAATCTTTCGGTAAAAGACTACGAAAAGCGACACGACCGCTATCGACAGCAAAAGGCAGATAACCACCTCATACGGTGTGAGAGTCAGTATGGTATAAGAGCCGAAAAGCGTTCCGCATACGTCTCCCGAGACGTTCGCGGAGGACGAGAATACGCTCAGCAAGAGATATCCTATCGCCAAAGCGCCGACAGACACCATAGCTATCGCGGCATCGCCCTTTATCTTTGTGTTATTCCCCGCCCTCAAAAGAAGCACCGCCGAGATGACTGTCACGGGCAGGACTATAAGCATATTATCGGTAAGTCCGACAACGGCGGCAACCGCCATAGCGCCAAAGGCGATATGCGAAAGTCCGTCGCCGATAAATGAAAATCTTTTAAGCACAAGCACCACACCAAAGAGTGAAGCGCAAAGTGAGATAAGAACTCCGACGATAAGAACGTACCACACGAACGGATAAGAAAAGTAGGTCGTAAGAGCGTTTATAACAGTATTCATTCGCTCACCTCCCGCATATGCTTCGGGAAGCTCTTCGAAGCCTTATACGCTTCAGCGCTTTCGAACAGACAACACCCGCTTCCCATATGCAATACCTTCGTTGCGTACCGCATTACCGCATCTATATCGTGTGTGACCATCAGGACCGTTATCCTATGGTCTCTGTTAAGGTGGTATATCATTTCGTAAAGCTCCTCGGAGGCTTTGGGATCAAGACTTGCCGCGGGTTCGTCAAGTATCAGGAGCTTGTCCGTTGCGCAAAGCGCCCTTGCGAGTAAAACTCTCTGCTTCTGACCGCCCGAAAGCGCTGAATACGGACGTCTTGCAAATTCGGAAATACCCATCTGCTTCATATTCCCCTCAGCAATACGCTTTTCGCCTCTGCTGTAAAAGAGGTGAAGCCCTCTTTTGCCCGAAAAGCCCGATAGCACTACCTCCTCGACCGATGCGGGAAAATCCTTTTGAGCCTCGGTCTGCTGAGGCAAATAGCCGATATCCGAACGGGTTATTCCCTCTCCAAAGGCTATCTCTCCATCAAAGGAGGATTTGAGACCGAGCAAGGTTCTCATAAGTGTAGTCTTACCCGAGCCGTTCTCTCCGACGATACAAAGGTAGTCGCCCTCGTTCACCGAAAAATTAATATTATGACTGACCGCGCGTCCGTCGTATCCGATACTGACGTCGCGGCAAATTATCTGTGACATATAAAAATTGCCTTTCTTAAAAAAATTTACGAAAGAGCCTTTCGCAAAACGCCGAGATTAAAGCTCATTATCGATAAATAATCCTCTCCCGCGTTCATTCTCGCGCGAGTTACCGACTGCATAGAATCCATCGTAAGCACCGAAACGTCATCGACTTTTGCCGCGGCTATCACTCCGTTTGCGAGACGTCCGTCCGACGTCTCGGTAACCAAAATATAACGCGCGTTCCATTCGTTTACACGTTCCGAAAGACGTGTTACCGTACTGAAATCGGCATTATTTTCGGTACTGCACCCCGAAAAAGCGGCGCAATATTCAATACCAAGATCTGCAGTAAGATACGCAAACGGAAATCTGTCGGCAAAAATAAGCCTTTTTTGTTCCGTGCTTTCGGTCAAGGCTTTGTATTCAAGCTCGAGCGCGTTTATTTTAGATATATATTCGTCGGCTCTTTCTGTAAGCCTCTGCGCTTCATTCGGCGAAGCTTCGATCAAGACCGCTTTAAAATATTCTACACACACCCTTGCGTTTGAAAGCGACAGCCATAAATGCTCGTCATATGCTCCGTGATCGTGCTTATGCTCGTGGTAGTGCTCCTCGTGGCTCTCCGTATGGATATGCTCGGAGACGATCGCCTCCTCTGAGACCTCGCAAAGCTTAACGTTTGGAACTTCGAAAAGACGTATTATCCGCGTTTTCTCCGTACCGTCCGCCATTTTTTCCGCCCAAGCGTCCGATTGTCCGCCAACGGTAACGAGAATATCACATTCCGCTATCTCAACTCTGTCAGCGACAGTGGGTTGATAGCTATGAAGGTCGCTTCCGTTGTCAACGAGAAGCGAAAGCGAAAAGCGTTCGCTTTCTCCGACGATCGCTCTTAACCAATCGTATTGAGGAAAAGCCGTGCATACTATCTTGACCTTTTCTTCTTCAGTATCAACCACTCCACACGAAAAAAGCGAAAATGCCGAAAAAAGCGAAAGAACACACGCGCATAAAAGAGCGGCGAACCTTTTGATCCTTGATCTTTTCATTATTTCAATCCTTTGCCGCACATTCAGCGCACTTGCCGAAAAGTACCGTCTCGCTTTCACTCACGGAGAAGTTGTAAAGCTTTCTGACCTTTTCAATAAGCTCATCGGTCAAGCTCTCGTCAAGATGAAAAAGCTTACCGCATTTCATACACTTCATATGCAAATGAAGATTGCAATGCTCCCCCGAAACTATCTGATATACAAATCTTCGACTGTGTCCGCGTACAAATCTCTTGACCGTGCCCTCCTCGACAAAGCGTGTCATAAGTCTGTATACCGTGCTTTTTCCCGGCGCACATCCTATTCCCTTTTTCATTTTTTGTATTCCCTCGGTCAATTCCTCCACAGTAAAAGATCTCTCACTGTTCTGCGTAAGGAATCCGAGTAACGTCTTTTTTTGTTCGGTTATATATTCTGCCATTTTTTACTCCAATTTGAGAATTACTCTCATATTATATATTAAATTCGCATTTTTGTCAATATTTTTGAATAAATATCATTAATATCCTTAATGTTACAATCACAAATTCCGGTTTGTCGGGGAGAAGAAGTAATGAGCAGAAGACGCAACAAGTCGAGCTTTGCGTAGCAAATTCGCGGGACGCAACCGCGAATCGACTTGTTGACCGAGTTGAGAAACAACTCGCGAAATTAAAATTTGAAGTAATTTAATATGTCATTTAAAAAGCACTCGCGTATCACGAGTGCTTTTTTATGTTCAAAACTTTTGTCTTATTCGTGACATATCTATAAGACCTTCGGGCAT
>JAZSIP010000037.1:0-14324 GCA_045533915.1 Eubacteriales bacterium | reverse complement strand
AAAAAATATACTGTTTCACCAATCCCTCCGTCATTTTCTTGCGAAAATGCCACCTCCCTTTACACAAGGGAGGCTCTTTGTTTCTTTGCGTTTGTATATTTTGCTACCTGAAGTTTTTTTAAGCCACTTTGTCAGCAAGCTGAGCCCTGCCATATCGGCAGGGCTTTTTTACGTTATGATACTGTGCTGCTTTCGGGCGGTGTTTCTTCGTTTTGTGATGTTTCTTCTGATTGCACTCTTGCCCCTTCTATGTGAAGTATCCTCATTCCCGAAAAACGATAGGTGGATAGACGTCTGTCGAGAGCATCGTCCGAATGGGCACATACAAGTATATCGTTCTCGGTAAAGCCACAGATCAAAAGAGTGTGATAAAACTCACCACTTTCATTTGATAGCTGTATAACGTCACCGAGCTCTATCTTTCGGCTAACGGAGGCATCGGTTGCAAAAGGACCTGTACCGCCGTTTTCGGAAATAAAATCGGGCGCTCCGATAAGAAAATCGTAAAGCTCGCTCACACCTGTCCATGCGGGAGCTCTGTCATCGGGGGAGAGATAGTACCAACCGAACGTTTTTGTGAAATTCATAATACCGCAACCCGCAAATACACATTGAGAAACAAAGTTTGTGCAGTTTCCCCCGATACCCGTAAAATCAAAAAAAGTGGGGTTTCTGTCAAGTGCCCATTTCCGAGCATAAGCAACGGCGCGCTCTCGGTCATAGGGAATAGTTATAAGCAAGATCGTAGCCTCCTTTTATGTAGTTGTTCGCAGTAAAAGTATATGCATTATCATCAAAAAGGTGATTTGTTGGGAAAATGTCTAAAAATAAATTCAAAAAATTTGGTTAAAGTACCTCTTGAATTTTTTGATGAAATATGTTACAATAATTATATAGTTGAGAATTCAACAAATTTTGCAGCGAGGTGGAGCAAATGGGTAACGTAAACGCAGATACTAAAAAGCGATATGAGATCGGAAATTGTGTGATATATCGCGCCGAGGGCATTTGTGATATTATAGATATTCGTTGCGAATCTTTTGCGGGTGGAGAAAAAACAGATTATTATATTCTGTCGCCCCGAAACGATCCGAACTCAACGGTTTACGTGCCTGTCGATAACGAAAAGCTTACTTCGATGATGCGTCCGTTGCTTTCTGAAAAGGAGATCCGCGCACTTATTGCCGAATTTCGAGAAGAGCGTCTTGAATGGATAGAAGACAGCCGTGCTCGAAACACAAAATTTAAAGAGATACTTTCTATCGGAGAGCGCAAAAGCGTTTTGATCCTTTTGAATACCGTCAGAGAGCGTATAGCTTTAAACGAAGCTAACGGAAAGCGTTCGGGTACGACGGATACAGGCGCGCTTTCAAAGGCTTGTAAACTTTTGCGCGATGAGTTTTCGTACTCAATACCGTTGAAAACCGATGAGGCTTTGTTTGTCTTACTTGATGAATAAATGTAAAGGAAATCTTCTTGGTATAAAAGAAGATTTCCTTTTTTGTAATGCGCTTCCATTGACAAAAAAGATAAATTGTGATAAAATGAATCGAACGTGTAAAAAGAGGTATAAAATGATTAAACTTGTAGTGATCGATTTTGACGGAACGCTTAAGCCGTATGGAAAGGCTTGTGTTTCCGAAAAGGTGATAAAATATATAGATTCGGCTATTGAAAAGGGAATGACTGTCGCGGTGTCGTCTGGCAGAACGTATTCTGAATTGATAGCTTTTTTGCCGCAGTTTAAGGACAAGATATACTTTATCTGTTCGGACGGAGCATATTATATAAAAAGTGAAAAGATCCTTTACGAGCGTGCGATAGCTACGTCCGATCTTTCTTTGTTTACGTCAGGGCAAAACGGAAGCTTTATTTTTCACGGTGCTGAAAGAAATTACGCTCTTGGCGTATTGCCAAGTCAAGCAGAACGCTTTGAGCCCATAAAAATATCGCGACTTGGAGATGTAAAGGAAAAGATATTCAAGGTAACGTCTTATAGCGAAGCGTTGCGATTGCCCGTATATTGCGGTCTTCGTATCCATTGGGACGGTGGTGTGAATGAAAGCGTACAGTACGTTAACCGTTTTTGTGATAAGGGAACAGCTCTTTCAGACCTTCAAATGAGACTTATGATAACAAAATTTGAAACGGTCTGTATAGGAGATAGTAATAACGATATAGCTATGATGCACAACGCAAAGCGTTCGTTTTGCGTCGGCTCGCGTTCGAGCGAATTGGCAAAGGTCTGCACAGATGCGGTCATCAGTGTAGAGGATGCTTTTAAATTTATATTAGATTAAAAAGGGAACAATTATGTCAAAGATTTATAATTCAGTCGATGAGCTTATAGGCAATACGCCTCTGCTCGATATCTCTCGTATTGCAAAGACTTACGGTGCAAAGGCACGTATACTTGCAAAGCTTGAATATCTCAATCCCGCGGGAAGCGTTAAGGATCGCGTAGCACTTGCTATGTTCGATGATTACGAAGCTTGCGGACTTATCAAAAAAGGATCGGTCATTATCGAGGCGACAAGCGGAAATACGGGGATAGGTCTTTGCGCGGTTGCGGCGGCAAGAGGATATAGAGTTATTATAGTTATGCCTGATACTATGTCTATGGAGCGCAGAAAGCTTATGACGGCTTACGGCGCAGAGCTTGTTTTGACAGATGGCTCTTTAGGTATGTCGGGTGCTATCGCAAAGGCGGAAGAATTAAAAACACAGATAGACGGAGCAATAATAGCGGGGCAGTTTGTAAATCCCGCAAATCCCGCGGCACACGTAAAAACGACAGGACCTGAAATATGGCGCGACACAGACGGAAAGGTCGATATCTTCGTTGCGGGGGTTGGTACGGGCGGAACGATCACGGGTACGGGCGCGTTTCTTAAGTCTCAAAATCCAAACGTTAAGGTCGTTGCGGTCGAGCCTGATACCTCGGCAGTTCTTTCGGGTAAGCCCGCGGGCGTACACGGTCTGCAAGGTATAGGCGCGGGATTTATCCCCGAAGTCCTTGATACCTCGGTGTATGATGAAATAATCGCTGTTTCAAAAGACGATGCTTACAATGCCGCTCGTAAAATGGGAAGCTTTGAGGGTGTGCTTGTCGGTATTTCCTCGGGTGCGGCTCTTCACGCTGCTTTTACACTCGCTTCTCGTGAGGAAAATGAAAATAAAACTATCGTCGTTCTTCTACCCGATACAGGCGACCGTTATCTGTCTACCGATCTGTTTTAAAAAGGGGACGCGGGGATGCGGTTTATGATTTATGTTACTTTTCTTTTTCGCGAAAAAGAAAAGGTAACCAAAAGAAAAAGCATTGCAAGGGGGGTATTTATAAATAACCTTTTGTAATAACTAAATTTGTTTAGTTTTTCTCTAATGAAGAAAGTGGTCGGACGGCTAAAGCCACCGACCACACTTTCTTTGGGTAAATTAAGAAAAATATTCTATTCAACGAAAATGCGCCCGATGTTATTTTTATTAAAATGGACCGTTGAGGACGCCGGTCCCTACGTGGTGAAATTGAAATTTGTTTGAGTTTTCCCTCACCTTACGGCGAGGAAAATACAAACAAAATTATACCATTTTTTTGTAGGGACTGGCGTCCTCGACAGTCCAATATTTATCAATATCGGGCGTATTCTTTTTATTCAGAAAATCAAAATAATAAATACCCAAATAAAAACAGTGGTCGGTGCCGCAACAGGCGTCCGACCTGTTTTTACATAAGAGAAAAAGCAAACACTTTTTTAATTTCCAAACGTTTTTTCTTAAAAACCCCTTCTAAGAAGTTCTTTGAGAGCTCGAGAACTTTCTTTAAAGAAAGTTCTCGAACGCGTCCCCTCGCATCCCTCGCATCCTCTTGCGTTACCATATGTTTTATACTCTGCCGTACATACGATTCCATTCACGGAATTTAGCGCGGTCGATAGTTTTAAGTTGATCGCGGGTAAGACGGTAAGACCAGTTACCGTCACTGCGCCCTGGGACGTTAAAACGGGTATCGCTACCGTAGAGGAGAAGATCCTGAACGGGAAGAACAAGAAGTCCCGCGTGGCTTGCGAACATAGTTCTAAGGATCGCGTCATAGGAGCGATCCCAATCACTCGCGGCGTATCCGCAGTAGGCAAGAACACGACGGCGTGTGATTTCGTCAAGCTCCCAGATATATCCAAGCAGGGTATTGTTGTCGTGCGTACCTGTATATGCGATACAGTTGTTGTCGTAATTGTGAGGAAGATGAGGAGAATTTTCGTCTCCGAGAAAACCGAACTGAAGCACACGCATACCTGGGAAACCGCTGTCTTTAACAAGCTTGTAAACAGCGGGAGTAATATCTCCGAGATCCTCGGCAATAAGGAGTTTATCGCCGCAAACACTTTTAAGAGCACGGATAAGATCCATTCCCGGACCTTTCTTCCACTTGCCGTTTTTAGCGTTTTTGGCATTTGCGGGAATAGCGTAGTATGATTCAATACCTCTGAAATGATCGATACGTACACCGTCAAAGAGCTCACACATAAATGAAAGGCGCTCTTTCCACCACGCATAGCCGTCGGATCTCATAGCCTTCCAGTCATAGAGTGGATTGCCCCAGAGCTGACCGTCCTCGCAGAAATAATCGGGCGGAACTCCTGCTACGAGAGTTGGTCTTTTATTTTTATCAAGCTGGAATTGAGTCGGATTGGAAAAAACATCCGCGCTATCGTAGGCGACGTATATCGGTATATCTCCGATTATAGAAATGCCGCGGCGATTAGCATATTCCTTAACGTGAGACCATTGTATAAAAAAGATGTACTGCGTAAATCTCCACGTTCGCAAAGCTTTTTCATCGGGAGTATTGATCGTCCATTCTGTCCACGGAGTGTTTCCGTTAGCTTCGCGCAGAGCCATAAAGCGACAAAATTCGGCGGTCTGCTTGTGGTTTTGGAAAAATTCGTCAAGCTCCTCACTTTCTCCAAAGCGTTCAGCGGCTTTAGCGAGAAGAGCCATTCTTTCGTTAGATAGCCTGTCAAATTCACAGGAGAAGGGTGTTTTTTGCTCGGCTTCGCGAAGCTCCGCAGCGGTTATAAGCCCCAAATTGTGTAAGGAAATAAGATCAATAAGATTAGGATTCAGGCTGAACGCCGAAAAGGACTTGTACGGAGAATTAAATTCGTCGGGGAGACAAAAAGGGAGCACCTGCCAGACACCAAATCCGCAGTCAGCAAGAAAGTCTACCCATTCAAGCGCCTCCGTGCCGAGCGAACCCTCGGAGTAATTTCCCCAAAGTGACGATACGTGCATAAGTACGCCGCTTTTTCTTTCCATATATGACATATATTTACCTCTTTTCGTACTTTCCGACTGATTTTAGATAATTTATAAGCATCAAAGGCCAATCGGTCTGAATGATATCAAATCCGCGGTCCGCAAGCCAACCCCAACCCTTGTCCTTCGATTCGGTAAGAGCCGTGTCGTCCGAATGTCCCGCTGAGAGCTGCTTTTTTACGTTATAAATAATGGAGTTTACCCAAACGAGCTTGCCGTCGCGGTGCATACGATCGATAAATTCGGCAGAAGCGACTTCCATACTTTCATCGTTGAAAAGGACCTCGACACCCACGTAATTGATATTCATATGCATAAGTTGTTCGTGGAACGGGTGAGCTCCGTTGACAATGGGCATAAAGGGAAGCTCGGGAGCAAGAGTGCTGAGAACGGTCAATACGTCATCGGAAATTGTAGATTTCACAAGGACTTGATCGATCATATCGTGAGCTCGTATTGCCTCGTATATCTCTTGGGGGTGTTCCCAAAACTTATCTATGTTGATAAAGCAGCGATCTTTGAAATGCTCAAGAAAATCGTCAAAGCGACAAATTCCGAATTGTGTGGGAACATTGTCCATATTTACAAATCGGAGCTTTGAGACTTCGTTCCATGTCATATCTGAAAGACAGTAATCAAGATCAAGATGAGCCTTTTCCATATCGGGATGGAATATGATAAGCACACCGTCACGTGTTATATTTACGTCTACCTCTATCATATCAGCACCTTGATCGAGCGCTATTTCATATGACGCGATAGGATTGCACGGAATATTCCCACCAGGCGTACCTCTATGCGCGACGATAAACATTTTTTTACGTGCGGCGGCGTGTATATCGAAAATCATATGATTCTCCTTATAAAATAAATATATATTAAAATTATACACGATATCAAAGATATTGTCAATCTTTTGCAAAAAAATATGGTACTGAAAGTTCAGTACCATTTCCTGTAATATTTACTTGTTGTAAACACTGTTCCAGTCAGCAACAAAACGCTTGATTCCGCTGTCGGTGAGAGGATGATTGATCATCTGGAGAATTACCTTATAGGGAATCGTTGCTATGTGTGCGCCTGCTTTTGCGGAATCAATAACGTCCTGAGGACCGCGGATGCTTGCGGAGATGATCTCGGTAGTGATTCCGTGGATATCGAAGATCTGAGCGATATCGGAAACGAGCTCGATGCCGCTTGAAGCGATATCATTAAGTCTGCCGACAAAGGGGCTTACGTATGAAGCTCCTGCCTTAGCTGCAAGAAGCGCTTGCGCGGGGCTGAAGATAAGGGTGACGTTTGTCTTGATGCCATCTGCCGAGAGAGCTTTGACTGCCTTGAGTCCATCAGCGGTCATAGGTATCTTGATAACTATATTTTTGTGGATCTTTACAAGCTCGCGTGTTTCTTTGATCATATTGGGAGCATCGAGAGAAACTACCTCTGCGCTTATAGGACCGTCAACGATAGAAGTGATCTCTTTAATGACTTCCTCGAATACCTTTCCTTCCTTGGCAATAAGGGAGGGATTGGTCGTAACTCCGCAGATAACACCGAGGTCATTTGCGGCACGGATATCGTCAACGTTTGCGGTATCAATAAAAATTTTCATGATTTTCCTTCTTTCTTGAAATGAAATTTTAATCACCTTAATTATACTTTTTGAAAAACAAAAGTCAATTACTTTTGTTGATTTTGAAAATGTTTTCAGAAAAAGGGGATTTTTATTATTTTCTATGAAATAATTTACTTAGCTCAAAAGCGACGACTGCATTCTACAAATTTTGCGAATATATTGGTGTATAATATAATCAACAAAAGAGCGGAGGCGGAGATGGGGCAAACGGTATATGCGGATCTCTATTTTATGATAAATTTCAGCATGGACTTTTTGTGTCTTTTTCTTGCGGCAAAGATGCTCTCGATGAAGCTTAACGTAGTCCGTATGTTACTTGCGGCGGTGCTGGGAGGGGTATATTCTGTCCTTGCACTGTTTTTGTCGGTCGGCAGGGCGTGGGCATTGATTATTGATATTATGGTCTGTGCGATTTTATGCTCGGTAGCTTTTGCAAAGAGAAAACGATGGCGGGAAACCGTTATGTTTATACCCGTATACATAGCTGTATCAATGGTTCTCGGCGGTTTTATGACAGCGCTTTTTAATTTATTCAATCGTTTGGAATTTCCTCTGCCCGAGAGCGACGGTGACGGAATGTCGATATGGCTTTTTGCTATACTCGCGGTTTTGGGCGGACTGTCGGTATTGTTTGGCGGACGTTTTTTCGCAAGAAAAAGCTCAAGAAAAAATGCGGACATTACTGTTACGTATAAAGGAAAAAGCGTTAGTGTACGAGCGCTATGTGACAGTGGGAATCTTTTGAGAGATCCTGTGAGCAATTTCCCTTGTGTCGTTGTAGATACTGCTTTTTTAAAAGGAATAATACCTGACGAGATTCTGGAGCTTTCTTTGAAAAGAAACGTTTTGTCTTTGAGCGGTGTCTCCGAAGAAAATGTCGCGCGTGTGCGTCTTATACCGGCGCATACTGCCACAGGTGAGGGACTTCTCGTCGCATTTCGTGTTGATTCCGTGGAGGTGGATCATCAAAAAGGGAAGCGTTCGGTAGAAGCGCTGATAGTTGCATCAAAACTTGGAAACACAGCGGACGGAAGTCATGCGCTGATCCCACCTGAGCTTTTATAGTATGATAAATTTTTTGTAGGAGAAAAAGAAATGAAAGAAATTTTGATCGATTATATGTCAAGGATAGCCGACGGCTTTTACGTTTTTCTTGTCCATGTGCGTGACGGTTGTTTGCATCTTGCGGGAGGAATAAAGGAGCGCTTCCATTTGTGGAGAGCAAAGCGAATGCGGAAAAAGGGCGGTATATATTATATCGGAGGTACAGACGTACTTCCGCCGCCACTTACTCGCGATGAGGAAAACGCCATTATAGCCCGTCTTGAAGACGACGAGAGCGCAAGGCAAACGCTTATCGAGCATAATCTACGGCTCGTCGTTTACATAGCCAAGCGCTTCGAAAATACGGGCGCGGGGCTTGAGGATCTCGTTTCCATCGGAACTATAGGTCTTATCAAGGCGATAAATACATTCCGTGCGGATAAAAATATTAAACTTGCTACTTATGCATCAAGATGCATTGAAAATGAGATACTTATGTATATAAGAAAACATTCGGGAGCTAAGGTCGAGGTCTCTATCGATGAGCCTCTCAATACCGATTGGGACGGCAATGAGCTTTTGCTTTCCGATATTCTCGGAACTGATGAGGATGGCATAATTTTTGAGATAGAGCAGATGGAGGAGCGAGAGGCGATACGAAGAGCCGTAGCCGCGCTTGAACCGCGTGAGCGCGAGATAATCGAGATGCGCTACGGCATGGGCGGTCACCGAGAAATGACACAAAAAGAGGTCGCCGACCGCCTTGGCATCTCTCAATCCTACATTTCACGCCTTGAAAAGAAAATAATAGCTCGTCTTAAAGCCGATATCGAAGCAGGTTTTTAGGGGGACGCTGGGGATGCGGCCTACTTTTTCTTTTGAAAAAGAAAAAGTAGGCAAAAAGAAAACAAAACAGGAAAATTTGATCATATACCGTTAGTTTGTATAAACTAAAAGAACAGAAAAAAAGAGAGTACAAATAAAACTTAAAAAAATTTTCAAAAAACTATTGCAATTTGTGTATTGTTGTGGTATAATACTTTCGTTTGTAAACGATGTCAAAGAACATCGGAATATAAGAAACGAGGTAAAATAAAATGAAATCAGGAATTCATCCCAATTATGAAGAGTGCGTAATTCGTTGCGCATGCGGCGAGACCGTAACCACCAAGTCCGTAAAGGGCGGCGAGATCAGAGTTGAAATTTGCTCTAAGTGCCCCCCCTTCTTTACCGGCAAGCAGAAGTTTGTTGATGTAGGCGGACGCGTTGACAAGTTCAAGAAGAGACTTGAAAGCGCCGCAAAGTAATTTTGTCGGGTTGAACCTTACAAAAAAGGACAGGTTATGCGTTAGGTGTGCCTGTCCTGTTTTTATTCACTTGTAAAAAAGGAGAATATATGTCTGATAGCAGAGAAAAACAAAACGCAATAAAGGACCGCGCTGTTCTTGTCGGCGTAGTCTGGGGAAGCGAGACGCAGGAGAGCGTTGACCGAAGCCTTGACGAGCTTGAGGGACTTCTCAATACCGCGGGCGGAGAGTGTGTCGCGCGTTTGACGCAGAACAAGGAAACTCCCGACGTTCGAACCGTTGTCGGAAGCGGAAAGGCGGCGGAGCTTGCCTATCTGTGTGCTTGTAATGACGCAACGCTTGTTGTTTTTGACTGCGAAATGTCGCCATCGCAGATAAGAAACGTTGAGGATATAGTAGGAGATAAGGTCCGTGTTATCGACCGCTCTATGCTCATTCTCGATATCTTTGCGCTCCACGCCGTAACGGGAGAGGGAAAGCTTCAGGTAGAGCTTGCGCAGCTTAAATATACTGCTCCAAGACTTGTCGGACACGGAACAGAGCTTTCACGTTTGGGCGGTGGAATAGGTACGAGAGGACCAGGTGAATCGAAGCTCGAGACCGACCGCCGACACATGAGCCGCCGTATACACGCGCTTGAAACGCAGATAGCGGAAATGGAGAAGAACCGCAAGACCATGCGCGCCTCACGTGAGCGAAGCGGAATCGTTGAGGTTGCGATCGCGGGATATACGAACGCGGGTAAGTCAACGCTCCTCAACCGCTTGACCGATGCGGGAATTTTAGCCGAGGACAAGCTTTTCGCAACGCTTGACCCTACGACAAGAAAATATACGCTCCCATGCGGAGAATCTATACTTCTGACCGACACGGTAGGATTTATCAGCAAGCTGCCGCATCATCTTGTGAGTGCATTCCGTTCAACGCTTGAGGAGGTATGCCACGCGGATATACTTCTCATACTGACCGATGCTTCTGATCCGAATTTTCGCGATCAGCTTGCCGTTACGGAGAAGCTTATCGCTGAGCTTGGCGCTGCCGAGAAGCCGATACTCTATGTGTTCAATAAATGTGACCGAGGTTTTGCGGAGATAGGCAGAATAGGCACTCAAGCACCTGACGATAACGTGGCGTTCATTTCCGCGCTCACGGGTCAGGGGATCGAGCAGATGATAGAAAAGCTTGAGGCTATGGTGACCGACGGCAAAAAGCGAGTGACCTATGTTATTCCAAATAAATACGCGGGCGAATTGAATACACTTTATCGCCTTGCGACAGTTGAGAGCGTTGATTACGGAGCTGAAGCGATAACGGTAGTAGCCCTTGCCGACGCACGCGCAAGAGGCACGATGCGCCGTTTTGCCATCGACGATCCCGAACCGAAAGAGGAAGAATAAAAATAAAACGCGCAGTTGGAAAACTACGCGTTTTATTTTTGTTTAACAACAACACAAGAATCAATGCCGTAATATTCGAATCGCTCGATAGCGTTTTTGTCTATGATCTCGCCCGAAACCACTATCGGTACGGCGGGCGGACAGGGAACAGATGCAGATGCGAGAACCCGTCCTTCACATTCGCAAAGAGACAAACGTTCTTGCGGTGAAAATACCGCATCGCGAATCGACATAACACGAATGGGTGTGGAGAATTCTTTCGGAGCATTTACTAAAGCTTTCTTTTTTTCTATCGAAACAAGAGCGGTTTTTACACGGGTAATATCTGCTTTACTGTTTTCGGGTGTAAACATCATTACGAGGTGATCACGGTCGGCAAATTCGCAAACGATACCTTGTTTTGCAAGAATATCCGAAAGCTCGTAGCCGTAATATCCGTACGCTTTTGCGTCGATCGTTACCTTTAACTCTTCGTTCCCGATAAGCGTGTATCCGCACTCGCAAAGATCATAGCGGAATGAATCAAGCATCGGAAGAAATGCAGACAATCTCTCTTTGTGAGATTCCAAATATACGTTCGCTCTGTCAAGAGACGAAAGTATAAGATATGACGGACTTGTCGAGCCGAAAAGACAAAGTGCGTTTTGGGTATTATCCAAGAATAAAGAAGGAGCATTTTTTGATATGTGCAGATACGCGCCACCCGTGAAAACGGGGAGTGTTTTGTGTGCCGAATCGCAACAGATGTCCGCACCGAGATCTATCGGGTGCTTTGGCGGAGATAAAAATTTAAGATATGCTCCGTGCGCATTGTCAACGCATAGAAGTACGCCGTATTTGTGGCATATATCTGCCACTCCCTTAATATCTGAAACGTTGCCGAGATAGTCGGGGCTTGTCAGATATACGGCGATCGGCAACTCGGAGCTGTTTTTGAAAATATCCTCAAGCTCACTCGGCGTTACTGAACAAGAAAGATAGGATTCATCTTTTCTCGGATATATCCACGAAATGTCCATATCGATAAGCGCGAGAGCCGAAATAAACGCCTTGTGAGCGTTTCTTCCCGCGAGGATAATCGGTCTTCGACCTATCTTCTTTGCGTAAAGCGAGAGCATATAAATCATCGCGCGAATACACAGAGACGAGCCCTCGGTCGAATAAAAGGTGTCAGAGCCAAAGAGATCGGATGCGTTTTTTTCACTCTCGCAAATGATTCCGTTCGCTTCAAAAAGACTGTCAGCACCCGTTATTTCGGTAATGTCGTATGATTCGCCAAAAGCTCCAACGCCCTTGTGCCCCGGCATATGCAGACGAACGCTTTGAGAATCGGCGTAATTTTTTATAAAATCACAAATAGGAGTTTTCATGGCTTATTTATTGTCGCCAAAGGCGCGTGCGATAGCGACCATAATGGCACATTCCATTCTCTTACGGAAGAGCTTACAGCCCGATTCGTAGATTCCCGTAACCGAACCTGTCGCGTGGTAAGCGTTTGCCGCACAGCCACCCGAGCAGTAAAGACGTGCCCAACAGTCACGGCACTCTTTACGCGCGTATACGTTGCAGTCGAAGAAGCACTGCTGACACTCTTTGTTTTCAACTCCGTGCCAAACGTCTCCAAGACGGAATTTTTCGTCACCGACAAATTGGTGGCAAGGATAAAGGTCGCCCCAAGGCGTTACCGCCATATATTCCGTTCCCGAGCCGCAACCCGAAATACGCTTGTAGATACAAGGACCGCCCGTGAGGTCTATCATATAGTGATAGAACGTAAACGGTCTGCCCTCGCGGTCGCGCTCAAGCATAAGCTCCGCGAGTTTTTCATATTGCTCCATAACGATCTTCTGATCCTCTTCTGTAAGCTCGGAAGGGTCACCCGAAGCGCAAACAACGGGCTCCATACTGAGCTCGTTAAATCCGAGGTCGAGCATGACCTTTATGTCCTCAAGAAAATCGGGATTCGCGTGCGTAAACGTACCGCGCATATAGTAGCCCTTGCCGCCGCGAGCTTTGACGAGCTTTTGGAACTTCGGAACTATCCTGTCGAAGCTTCCGTTACCCGCATAATCAACGCGGAAACGGTCGTGTATTTCTTTGCGACCGTCAAGACTGAGCACCACGTTGCTCATTTCGCGGTTGGCAAAATCTATAACGTCGTCATCGATAAGTATGCCGTTGGTGGTAAGGGTAAAGCGGAAATTCTTGCTCTTTTCCTTTTCGATGCTTCGCGCGTATGCGACAAGCTGCTTGACAACGTCAAAGTTCATAAGCGGCTCACCGCCAAAGAAGTCCACTTCAAGATTGCGGCGTGTTCCCGAGTTCGCAACAAGGAAATCAAGCGCTTGTTTGCCTACCTCAAAGCTCATAACGGCGCGGTCACCGTGATATTTTCCCTGACTTGCAAAACAATATGAACAGTTGAGATTGCAGGTATGAGCGATGTGGAGACAAAGAGCCTTGACAACGCCCGAGGTCTTTTGCTTGAGCGTGTTAGCCATAGGCTCAAAGGTGTCGGGAGCAAAGAGTTTGCCCGTGTCTTTAAGAGAGACTATTTGCTCATAGCATTCCTCGATATCAGAAGCCGAAATATCCTCGCGAGAGAAATATTTTTCTTTTATTGAGGAAATGACCGCTTCTTTGTCATTGTCCTCAAACATAGAGATTATGTCGTATGCAACATCGTCTACTGCGTGAACAGAGCCCGAGCAAACGTCGAGAACGATATTGTATCCGCCAAGTTTGTATTGATGTATCATAAAAATTCTCCAGAAAGAATGTATTTTAACATTGAAAAAGCCGCCGATGTCGGCGGCGTTTCAAATTTTTGATTACTCGCTTTCCTTAGCGCTTTCGCACTGCTGGTTAGCGATGCCGCAGCTGGTCTTGCAAGCGGACTGGCAAGAGGTCTGGCATTCGCCGCAACCGCCGTTCTTTGCGCTGTCGCAAAGATTACGAGTTTCAATAGTTCTGATATGTTCCATAATAAGTAACCTCCAAATCAAAAGATTATATCGATAAAAAGATTATATCACATTTTTTTATTCAAGTCAATAGTATGATGAAAAATAAGTGAAATAAAAAAATAAAAAACTTTCAAAAAAGACTTGACAAAAGGCGCAAGTTGTGGTAATATATATAGGTACGAAATCGAAAGGATACTTTTGAGGACGTCAAATGCGCCGTTAGCTCAGCTGGATAGAGTGTTTGGCTACGAACCAAAAGGTCGGGGGTTCGAATCCCTTACGGCGTGCCAAAAAAGCAAGTCTTACGACTTGCTTTTTTTGTTTTTTATTCGGAAAATACGGTTTCCACGATCTTGGTAGCCGAGGGTGGGGAATAGAGCCATCGATCGATATGCTTGGTGGTTTTTCCATCAATATAATAGGAAAGAGAAGGTGTGGCGAGTTCTCCACGATAAGAGTCAATAAGAACCAGCTTGATCTTCATTCGTTCGGGCAGGATGCTTTTGATGTAGACGGCGGCTCGCTCTCCGACATGGGCAATCTCTCGGTCATTCGTTCCCTCGCGAAGCTCGGCAAGACCTGCCAAATTCGGGGTCAGCTCGACGAATACGCCGTAGCTTTCAATACTCCGAACAATTCCCGCCACCGTTTGTCC
>JAZSIP010000033.1:0-24004 GCA_045533915.1 Eubacteriales bacterium | reverse complement strand
TTGTATAATTATCTCGCTTTCTTGTTGGTTTTTTGTAGCAATTAAATTATACAACAAAGCAAGCGGATGCTCAATACCTTTCGGTAAAGAACATCCGCTTTTTCTTCTTTTTGGACTAAGTTAATGACTCAGCCCCTTTTTATGCCCCTCTCTCGCGCTGAATTTTGCCGTTTTAAGCCGTTTTGTTCTTTGAGTGTGTATTTGCTCGAAAACATAAACTTTTTTATTTATGGACACGATACGCGCGCGCGAGGCTCTCTCTGTTCTGTTAAATAAAGTCATTACCTTCAAGCCACTTTTTTCGTTCTTCGGCGGTTGCGCCGGGAATTTCTCGAGAAGGTATGTTCTCGCGGTATGCTTCTTCACGTGTTTTGTAAACGTTGCCGCCTCCAAGTTTAAAGTATTTTCCCGCCACTATGGACGTCCTCCACGCATTTGGACCTTCTTTTTTGATCATTCCCCTATCTCGCGTTCCGCTAACGAATCCTTCGAACGTTGTATCGTCCCAAACCGCGTGAACTGCTGTGCTTCCGTAATAAAGTGATTTTTCCCCCATTTTGTGTTATTCTCCTTTTTTATTTTTCAAGTAACTCGACGATCTGTGTATCAGACCACCCGTGAGATTTCAGATATTTTATCAATTCGCGCAAACTACCGTCTCCGCGTCAATGCCTTTGAGTACATTTGCTATATTAGCCCGTTTCAATTTTCTTCGCCTCCTCTCCTATTCCTTCAAGGATTTGATCAAGTCTGTCAAGTGCTCCGTCCATGGTATTCTCCCCGGGAGGCTCAACGGTGTCTTTGATAGCCTTGTATGCCCGTGAATCTCCGCAAATAGCCGCATAGACCATACCTGCGATCATTGCTTCTTGATAGGTCATACCCTCTTTTTCAAAGCCTTTTCGACGTATCAGCTCAAGCAAAGAGGGATCGTCTACGATCATGCTTATAATTTCACTTGCGGCTTTTCGCAAGAGCTTTTTCCTGCGTCTCGCATTTACGCTCGCCTTACCGCCCTTTGAGCCTATTTCTCGTGCTTCGCTCGTGCTTAACTTTCTTAAATTCTGCTCATTTGCCATTGTAGAGCCTCACCCAATCGTCAAAGCGCATTGTGACAAGCCACGGCTGCCGATTCTTGCGATGAAACACAGCAGGCGCACCGTCCCCAAATCGTTCAGAATCTCTCACAGCCTGCGTCATTGCCTGTTCAATATTCAGCCGTTCCACGCGCTTACATTCTATATGTATGCCTTTCAAACCATACAGATCGGGCAAAGTACCGTAAGAGAGCGTACCGCCGCGATCAACAGTATAGCCGTGTTCCTTGAGAAGTGCGGCAAGCTCCCTCTCTCCGTCTGCTCCTTTTCGTGATAAATTCATTTTCTCTCCTTTCCTTTGTGACCAAAATATATGAAATAATATATGAATTCCGTTGGGGTATAATTTCATATATTTCATATATTTCATATATTTTTGGTGCGTTTTATATATGAAATATATGAAACAATATTTCAACAAAAATGTCTTATTTTATGCGTTTTCAGTTAGAATAAGTTTTTATATATTTTTTTTGATTTTATATATACAAATATATGAAATATACGAATATGAAATATACGAAATATATGAAATTATACTACAACGAAAATCATATATTTCATATATGAAACGAGCAAAAAATATATAAAATATATGAAATATATAAAATTATATTACAACGAAAATTATATATTTCATATATTTTTTTAAATTTGCATTTGTTGCGGTGGTGCTGTTTCTATGTATTGGATCGCAAAGCCGTTACTTTGTTTTTTATTGCGGAAAACAAGCACACCCGTTTTCAAAAAATATCCGTCCTCAGACAATCGACCAATAAGAGAATCAAGCGCACGTTTCGGCTGACGTCCTCCGAAAATGGAATCACCGTACTTCGTCTTGAAATCATCATAAGAGATTCGAGTAGGTTTGAACGGATTCGCCTCTTCTTTCAGAGCCTCTATCAATTGTGCATTGTCCTCTTCCCTCTCTTGATCTGTCTGTAATACAGAGAACGGAGTCGACTTTCTCCGCGCCGCAGATTCAAGCGTTTCTCTCGTAATAGAAGAAAAGCCGTTCCACGATACCCCTCCGTCTGAAATGCGATATTTCACGGATTCACCGTAAGGCGCATAATTCGATTTTGTATGTACCATAACACGACCGTCTTTGTCCTCTTCGTCAAAGATCACTCGCACCGCGGACCGCGCGGCGTTTACAAAGTCGGTTGATCCTGTCGCGGCATTGTTGGCGTTCTCTCCCTGAGCGCGTTTGTTAACGTGAGAGATCAAGATAAAAGCACAATTGTTTCGCTTTGCCATATTCGCCACGCCCTGCAAAACGGGGCGAAGCTCGTTGACTTGATTTATATTGACCTCTGTGCCAAGAAAATTGTGCCAAGGGTCTACAATAACGAGAGAGGGCTTGCAGGATCTAATACACTGCTCAAACTCTGCCTTATTAGCGTTGAAATCCATTCCTACGCTGTCCATACAATCTATTATAAACACCTTTTCAAGATCCGCACCCGATTTTACAAGCCTTTTTCGGAGCATTTCGCCGCGATCCTCTCCCGAAATGATCAAGACGTTTTTCGGCGTTTGTTGCCGATCGTCCCCGGGCAGATTCTCACCCTTGCTGACAGCTGCGGCAATACCACAACAAAGCAAGGTTTTTCCCGTGCCTCCGTCTGCCATCATGACCGAATACTCACCAATGGGTAGATACGGATACCACAGAAAGCGCGTGTTATCCTCACCGAAAGATGTCGCAGCCTTAACACGCTCGGAATGTGTCGCCCATTCAGGCGTTACACTTATAAGACCCGTGATAAGCTCGCAAGCCTTTTTTGCACCGTACTTTTCAATAAAATCCGATACGTCGGCTTTATCGGGCATATCCGCCCATACTTTTGTCAGATCTATCAAGCGCACACTTTTTGCGTTATCGGTCAAAGCAGCCGCGACCTCTTGAGCGTATTCCTTGCCTATCTTATCGTTATCTTGGAAAATACACACGTCACAGCCTTTAAGCTGTTGCGTATACTCTGCGAGCCATTTCCCTTTACCCGCGCCATCTTCTCCGCTAACAGCATTAAAACCTATCTTGCATAGGTTGCCCGCGTCTTTCTCTCCCTCGCACACGCAAACCGCTTGCGACACTTTTCCATACAGCTTGTGCGGAACGCCTTGACGGTTGAAGATCCACCCGCCTTTTCCGTCTGGCCGTTTCCAAGTAAAAGACTTGTCCGAATACCTCACCTTTTGACAGTCACCGTAATTATAAACAGCTACGATCTGCTTTTTGGCTTTAGGCATATCGTTAAAAAGGTCCTTTACGGTCAAAGAGAGGGACGCGACAATATCCTCAGTCTGACACCCCGCATGACAATTTACAAGGACTTTCCCGCCATCTCCCTCTCTGATCGATAGGGATTGCTTTTTATCGTCATGCGCGGGACATTTCGCGATATAATAATCATTACATCTCTTTACCCCGTTTAAATAACTCAAAAATTCTTGAACATTCATGCACCTTTACCACTCAAAAAAGACACAAACGAATCCCAAGATATTAAGATCACTCTTCCTGCCGTAACAGAATGAAAACGCTTTTCTTTCTGCCATGCTCTTATAGCGTGCTCGCTTATCGGTGTATCGGGGTGTAAATTTTTCAACTTTTGCGCTGTCTGCTTGACGGTCAACATTTCGGGCATATCACAAAACCTCCATTCCTTCAATAACTTTCAAAATCTCGTTTTTCTTATTCTCAGGCAATTCTTCACGGAGCAAGCGTGAAAAATTGCTGTCATGTATTCCAAGTGCTCGGGCAACTTCCCAATGCTTCAAGCCTTTTAAGACTATAGCAGCGCGGATCTCTTTGTTTTTGTTTCGTTTCATTTCATTCTCCTTTGTTTTGCGTTTTTTTGTTTCGTCTATTGACATTCTGCAATATCTGTGCTATAATTTAAGTACGATATCAAGCAAATTATTATCACGATTGAATTATAGCATATTTTTCTGTCACTGTCAATTCATTTGTGATATTTTTACCTTGATTATTACGATATTGATAAAGGAGCATAAAAACACCATGCCAAATTTAGATTGTAATATTTTCTGCGAGAGGGCAAAAGAATTGTTTGGAGAGAGAGGGCAGATAGATCTCGCTGAATCCATAGGGATAAGCCAAGGCGTTATTAGCGCGATAAAAAGGAATGCACCGAAAGCCCCCTCAGCCGATACCGTGTATAGAATAGCAAAATATTTCAACGTGTCAGCCGATTGGCTTCTCGGTCTGTCTGACGTGCGTTCCACCGATAAAGCGACAAAAGAGCTTTGCGATACATTGGGCTTGTCTGAATATGCAATTTTTCTTTTGCAGGATCGCGACTTAGTTACTTTTCATGACGCAATAAATTGGTTAATTGATCAGCATGCAAACGTATTGCTGTATGAACCGAATAATGCTCAAGACCCCGCCTTTAGACCTGACGATCCATTAAAACGAATTTCTATTTTGTCTGAATTAGCAGAATTATTGCGTTTACAAAATTCACAAACAGATGTTTGGCTCGAAACGGATACAAAAGGAGTATACGTGCGCACGGTTGAGATAAACGGTGAAACATTAGAATACAGCAAGACCGAAAATAAACTTCCCGAAAATTTGCTCCGAAACAGTGCTTACAACCTTGTATCGTTGATAAACTATAACTGTTATGAAAACGTACAAAATATCAATAATTATCTTTGGAATTATATAACAAATAATTTAAATTATCGGGAAGAAAAAGAATATCAAAATATGCTTAAACGATTTACGCAGAAAGGTTAAAAAATGGCAACGATACGCAAACGTAACGGATCATATCAAATTCGCGTTTCCTGCGGATATGACACGAACGGCAAACAGATCGTTCATCAAAAAACATGGAAACCCGAAAAGCCTATGACAGCCAAGCAAGAAGAAAAAGAGCTTCAGCGCGTAGCTGTACTTTTTGAAGAACAATGTTCAAAAGGTCAGTTCATGGACGCGTCTATGAAGTTTGCGGACTTTGCGGCTATGTGGCTAAAAGAATACGCAGAAAAACAGCTTCGCGCGACCACGATATACAATTACACAAATATGCTCGTCCCTATAAATGAGATCATCGGGCATATACGCCTTGACCGCATACAGCCTCACCACCTTCTCGCTTGCTATAATAAGCTCCAAGAGAACGGACGGCAAAAAGGCAACACTTACAAACCCGCTTTTGACCTCACTGCTTACCTTCAAGAAAAATCCCTCTCCAAAAAAGAATTTTCGCGATGTGCTGACGTTTCTTTTCAAGTTGTAGCCTCGATATGTGCGGGACGAAGCGTCTCGGAAGTATCCGCAAATAAAGTATCCAATACAATCGGAACGGAGCTTAAAAACGCCTTTACACCCGCGCGAGAGACAGACACTTCCCTCTCGGGTAAAACCGTGTTAAATTATCACCGTTTGATAAGCTCGATTTTGGAAACAGCGGTAAAGTGGCAAATAATAATCGCAAACCCGTGCAGCAGAGTTCAGCCACCTAAAGCGGAACGCAAAGAAGCGCGGTATCTTGACGATAATGAGGCAATGCAAATATTAGAAAAGCTCGAACAAGAGCCTTTAAAATACCGTACTATGTTTACATTGCTTCTCTACTCGGGCATGAGACGTGGCGAAATATGCGGTTTGACATGGGCAGACGTAGACATGAAAAGCGGTATCATTGACATAAATAAAAGCTCTCTTTACCTCCCGGGCAAAGGCGTGTTTGATGATAAAACAAAAAATGTCACATCTACAAGATCCATAAAGATCCCCGCATTTGTAATCGAGTTGCTTGCTGAATGGAAACGCGATCAAACGATTTCAATGATTCAAATGGGAACGGTATGGATTGGAGAGAGGGACGAAAGCCGCAAGATATTCACACAAAGCAACGGTAAGCCAATTCACCCAAGCTCTGTCACGGATTGGTTTGAAAAGTTTATAGAAAAGTATTCTTTACCGTCTGCATGTGTTCATTCCCTACGGCACACAAATGCCACTCTGATGATTGCCTCGGGGGTAGACCTCCGCACAGTGTCAAAGCGGCTCGGTCATGCGCAAATGTCAACCACAGCCAATATATACACCCATGCGATTCGCACAGCTGACGAAATGGCAGCGGAAACGATTGATAACATTTTGCGCCCTGCAAGCAATAAAAAAATGGCGTAAAATTGCCGTGAATTTGCCATGTGTTCAATTTGTCCTTTATTTGTCCTTTATACGAGCAAGCAAAGGACAAAACGAGACAAAACGAAAAGGCTGTTTGACTTGTACGAGCCTTGATATTACAAGGCTTTGTAAAACATTACGAAACCACACAAAATGAATCTTTTACAGCTCATAACCCGGAGGTCGTGAGGTTCAAATCCCACCTCCGCAACCAAAAACGAAAGCAGTCCATTGGACTGCTTTTTCGTTTTTGGAACGATGTGTTCCGCTTGCGCGGAACGTGATGCGCACTTCGTGCATGATGACGGCTTCGCCTTGTGATGTGCGCTTCGCGCGTGAGTAAGGAACACATCACATCACTTTGCGCCATCTGCGCAATACATCACTATGAGCAAAGCGAATAACATCACTGCGGCAACGCCGCAACATCACTCTTTACAAACAATCATAATTATGTTATAATATAATCGAAAGTGAGGTGTTACTATGGCTGAATCAAAATTGCGTGAATTATCAATGGACTTTTCCGTTGACATTATCAATCTTGTCAAATATCTGAAATCCAATCACGAAACGATTATTGCAAACCAAATTGGCAGAAGCGGTACGTCTATTGGCGCAAATATTCACGAAGCACAGTACGCACAAGGTAAAAAGGATTTTATATCCAAGCTTGAAATCGCCCTTAAAGAAGCGAGCGAAACGGGCTATTGGCTTGAACTGTTACGTAGAACAAATTACATTGACAGTCAGCAATATAAAATTTTATCGCACAAATGCGCGTCTATCCGTGTTATGTTAATTGCTTCTTGTAAAACCGCAAAATCTTCGCAAGCAAACAAATAATTTTCCCAAACCTCTGGACTTTCCGTATCCTTTCGGTATAATGTGTGTTACCACCCGAAAGGAGCGAGGAAATGATAGACTTAAAGCCTTATTATCAAGTAAAATTAACCTTGCTTAGATGTAAAACTTACTTTCTCAACAATCCCCCGAAAACCGATGACGAAAAATACGCCTATGACATCATTCAAAAGGCGTATTGGATAAATGAGAAAAAGATTGAAATGCTTGATTTTGAGAAAAACAAGCAGATACTTAACAGTTATGCAAATTACATAAACAATAAAAGGCGGTGAATATATGAAAAAGATTACGAAAGAGATGTGTGATGTTTTTATAAAAGATTATTATAAATCATATCCTATATTTCTTGTTGTTTTTTCGGTTTTGGCACTTATCGCGCTATGGTTCTTTACTAAGAACATAGTGATCGTAGCAATCTTTGCTGCCTTAGCGTTAGTTGCAATAATTTTCATAATTTACATTACAAATAAAAAAGTCAACAATGTAAATTTGGAAGATTTCTATTTGGTTGAAGACGTAGTTGCTGATTTCAAAAAAGAACGCACTTACGGCAAAGCCCGTGGATCGGGGCATAATTATATTTACACATTTCGTGATTACGGAGAATATACAATACATAAAAGCTCCCACCCAACAACGGAAATTCCATTGCACAAAGAAAAGAATATTTCACATGTGTCCGTTGAAAAAATGTGCCTTGAGTCCTGCGAGAAAGGTGACATATATTATTTGCTGATCGTGAAGAAAAAGGAAGGCGCAAAAATTATTAAATGTTTTCCAAAATATAGTTTTGACATTGCACAAGAGGATTTTGATTGTATAGATGGTAAATATTATTGCGGGAAATAAGCGGCATCTATTTTGGATGCACATGAAACCACCTCGAATCTTGAAAACCCCTTGATTTTATTGACTTTCCCGTGGTGGCATCTAAATTGGCATTTAAAGTGTTTGTTCCGCAATAATATCATTTTGTCAAAGTCCCGCGCAAAGATATTCTTATTGACTTAATTGTTAAATTGTGGTAAAATAATATTGTCAAAGACGCGTTTGGCGTCAGTTTTTCGGGAGGATATATGAGTAATACCGACACGTCACGACCAACTGAATATCACAATAATATCCTGAGCGCCCGTCTTATTCGCGCTTATCCGTTATTTATAAGTCTCTTTTTTCTTATTGCTTCGCCCATAGCTGTCTTTTACACAAAGGAATGGGATTTTTTCGACAATCTATGGAGAATACTTACCTCCCCAAGCAAACTCGTTACCGATTACTTTGCTCTCGGCGGACTTGGAAGCACTCTCTTTAACGCCGCTATATGCGGACTTATCGCAAATCTCGTAATATACGTGAGCAAGGCGAAGCCTAACGCGACTATCCTAGCGGGATATATGCTTATCGTCGCGCACTGCTTCTACGGTCTTAACTTTTTGAATATGTGGCCCTCATTCCTCGGCGTTCTGCTTTACTGCGGAGTTATGAAAAGAAGGATCTCCGAGAATATTCATGTCGCGTTTTTCTCGACCGCTCTTGCCCCCTTTGTAAGCGAGGTGCTTTTCAGATATTCTATCGGAAAATTCGATACCTCCGTCACACAGATAAGCTGGGTAGGACTTGTCCTTGCTCTCGTTTGCGGACTTGCTATCGGATTTGTCGTCCCTGCGCTTCTCCCCGGTACTACGGCCATGCACCGTGGGTACAATCTTTACAAGGCGGGACTTGCTATCGGAATCTTGGGCATATTCATTCACGCATTTATGTATAAAACGCTCGGCGTAAATGAACCTGCCAATATGGTCATAGATAACCCGACCTATTATTCTCTCCCCTACGCCTATCGCGGCTTTATGAATATCTTCTTTATAATACTGTTTGGCTCTACTTTTATAGTTGGATTCTTTCTCAACAAGCGAAGTCTCAAGAATTACAAGGATCTTTTAAAATGCACAGGATACGGCACTGATTTTACAGACAAATTCGGTATGCCGCTCTGTATGGTAAACATTGCCGTGTACGGATTTGCTATTCTTGTTTATCTCAACATTGTTTTTATACTGCCCGAGATATTCCCACAGCTTCCTACAGGCGTTGGATTTACAGGCGCGACGGTTGGAATCGTCTTTGCCGCACTCACCTTTGCCGCCGACGGACAGCACCCCAAAAACGTATTTCCTATTGCGGTTGGCTACGTTGCCCTGCTTGTAATAGTGGTGATAATATGTCTTATATCGGGCTTCGATATCCCTTGGACACTCTCAACTCAGGCATATATAAACGGACTTGCCTTTGCAACGGGGCTTTGTCCTATCGCTGGAAAATACGGCTTCCGCTACGGTGTACTTGCGGGATTGCTCAGCGCGATAATATGCGCCGTTACCGCGGAAATGCACGGTGGATTTGTTCTTTATAACGGAGGATTCAACGCGGGACTTACCGCCCTCGTTCTCATTCCGATATTTGATTTCTACAACGTCAAGCCAAAACGAAGTGACGATATTTAATAGAAAATGCGATGAGGGGGACTTTTTGAAAAAAGTCCCCCTCAAACTCCCTTCAAAAACTCTTGAAAAAGAGTTTTTTTGTTTTTTAGGCTTATAAATTCTTCAAGATATATCTTTTCTTGTATATTTCCAATACGAAGAGGCAATACCGACTGCGGCTATGGCAACTCCCACGACAATATATTTTAATTCCAGAGACTTTTCGGGAATTATATACGCTCCGTCGGCATAGCTGAACGGAGTTATATATTTAAGGAATTTCAAGTCCTCGGTAAGATTTGCGAGTATGTTCAAAAAATACAAGCCAAACGCAAGACCAAGCCCTGCTCCAAGCGCACCTCGGCGTAAAAAAGCGGATATACCGAAGGTGACCGCCACTATCTCAAGTTGCAGTATAAGATATGCGAGAAATACGAGCGTGAGCGTTCCTACGTCGGCTTCTACGTCAATAGCGACCATACATACGCAACTTACAATGATAGTTACCGCATTAAGCAAACACACCTGAGCAAACGCGGATAAAAGCTTTTCAGTTATTATTCTTACGCGCGAGAGCGGGTGAGTAAGCAAGAATTCCGCCGTATGCTCCTTTTCCTCTTTAGCAAGAGTATTCGCTCCGACTATCGCGGCGAACAACGCGCCTCCAAGACCGAGCACATTGCCACATTCGACACCGAAATAGCCCATAAATTCTCCAAAATTGAGCTTATCCATACCAAACGCGCTTGAAAACGCTCCCATATCGGAAAACATCGTACTTATGTCTCCCATTTGCTCAGACATCTCGGGATAGATCATAATACATACTCCCAACATAAAGGATATAGCTAGACTCCATACTATAAGTGCTATTTTATTTAATCTAAGCTCGTGAAAAAAGACAGTCATATCAGTTTTCCCCCTTTGCGTAATAATGCATAAACACTTCGTCAAGAGAGGGATCACAAATGCTTAAGTCCTCAAAATCAAGGTCACAAAGTTTTTTCGTAAGCTCGGTCGCTTTTCCGCTATAAAGGAAATTCACTGTATCATTTTCTATCTTCATATCCTTTGCGTCACTTATATTCGGAACACCTTTAACACCGCGTAACGTGACCTTTTTTACACCCGTGTGCCCAAGTTTTTCAACCCTGTCCGAGACGAGAATACGCCCCTCTCTTATAACCGCGGCGCTCTTGCAATAACGACCTATCTCGGAAAGCACGTGTGATGAAAGAAACACGGTCGCGCCCTCGTCGTTGCGCTCTTTAAGTATGGTATAAAATTCTTTTTGCATAAGCGGATCAAGACCGCTCGTAGGCTCGTCGAGGATATAAAGCCTCGGCTTATGCTGAAGAGCGCATACGATCCCGACCTTTTTGCGATTGCCCAAAGAAAGCTGTTCTACCTTTTTTGACGTATCAAGCTCCAATCTCTCGCACAATAGCTTTGTCTCTTCCCTACAACCTGTCTTTCGCATTTTAGCAGAAAGCTCAAATATATCGCAGACCTTCATTCCGCTATAAAACGCGGCCTCCGAGGGAAGATATCCGACCTCACGCAGAATCTGTGTTTTTTCTTTGGTTATCTCCTTACCGAAAACGTATCCGTTTCCACTGCTTTTTGAAATAAGTCCCAACAGTGTGCGAATAAACGTACTTTTCCCCGCACCGTTAGGACCGATAAATCCAAAAAAGTCGCCCTCTTTTACCGATAGCGTCACGTCGACTATTCCGCGTGATCTACCGTAAAATTTCGTTAGGTTTTTAGTTTCTATTACGTTCATACGCTGCCCCTTATTTCGATATTTCGGAGGATATCCTGTCGTATATCTCCTTGACCGTCTGCTCGTCGTCAGCACCTACTACGATAATTTTTTCATTAGCTTTGATAACGACACAAGGCGCATCACCCGTATAGGTATATCTCATGTACGTGCCGAATTCGGAGTTTTGAAAGCTTCCAACCAACAGTCTTACAGAGCCGAAGCCAACAACTCTTTGACCGTCAACTCCGTTTTCTCTGTATTCTATACGGTCGATATCCTCGTAATCAAGCGTCATATCTTTCCAAAAGCTTGCCTTTACGTAAAGAGACGTGTCATTAAGCGTCGGTTCTATCTTTCCCGTAAACATTACGATAAATAAAATCATTGCTACAATAATCGATATTATAATGGTAACTATGATCGTAAGCCTTTTATTTCCAAACATGCTTACATATTCGTTTTTGTAATCCTCTTTCGTTGCCTTGCCATTGGAAAGTTGCTTTTTGTAAAACCTATATGAGTATATGACAGGCAACACTACGCAAAGCAATATTATAGCTATCAAAACGAATGGCAGAGCAACCGTCGGGATCGGGATAGCAAGCAAAGACAGAATGCCTACGATAACGTAGATCTTTCCCGCAAAGCGATGTGTCGCGTTCCAGTTTTCGTCGTTGGCAAGTGTCCACTTTATTTTTATACCCATAGTGCGATTTCTTACCGTCTTTGGCATATAATTTCCAATAACTATAAAGGCGACTGCAAGTATAATATAAACGAATGCCGATATGTTCGCATTATATCCAAGCGCACTCGAAAACATAAGTCCACACGCCGTCAAGGATATAAAAGGAATTATCCAAAACGTAATGTTCATTATCTTCTTGTTTTGCTCCGCGTTCTTATCGATAAGCATAGAAAGCACCATGCATATCCAATGAACCGCCAACATTATGAGCGGAAGAATAGTGAAAATGGCAGACGGACTCATAAAGCCGTCGGCTTCACCGTTAAATCCCCAGTGTACCGCTATCTCTTCGGGCAATATTTTGCCTCCAAAAAATCCTAATATCAAAGGAAGCAATATTACAATTGACGATATTATAAGCTTCCATTTATTTTTTCTGATCATTTCCCGCTTCTCCTTTCAGGTCAGCTATCCAAAGCATTATTTCTTCAAGAACCGATGCGTTAAGCTCGTAATAGATGAATTTTCCCACTCGTTTGTCGCGTATAAGGTCGGCTTCCTTCAAGACGGATAGGTGTCTTGATATCGACGCGCCTGTAACCTCAAACTTATCGACGATGTCCCCCGCAGACATTCTTCCGTTCTTCAGAAGATTGAGTATCTCTCTGCGTATGGGATCGGAGAGGGCTTTCAACGTATTTTGAAGTCCCATTTCGTCTCCTTTATTTAACATTTAACCTAATTGTTAAATATATTATACCATTTTTTTAGTACATTGTCAAGTGGTTTAAATTAACTATTTTTAAAAATGTTTATATTATCTTTTCAGAGAAAAACTAATATAAGATAAAAGATTTAAAATTGTTGTATAACGATTGACTTTTTTCGACATAGGTGATATAATGAAGAAGTAAAAAAGAAGCTTGAAAAATTCAGCTTCAAACAATAGGAGGAAAAAATGGCTAAAAATCTCATCTATGACATTAATGACAAACCCCGTTTCCCAAAATTGATCGTATTCGCCATTCAGCAGTTGCTTGCAATTATGGCGGCAACTATCGCCGTTCCCGCTATCGTCGGAAACGGAATGTCTGCTTCCGCGGCTCTCTTTGGAGCGGGAGTAGGAACTCTCGTTTACCAGCTATTTACTAAATTCCGCAGTCCCGTATTCCTTGGTTCGTCCTTTGCTTTTATCGGTTCTATGTCCGCGGCATTTGCGGGCGCTGCATCTATGAGTCTCGGCTATCTCGGACTCTTGCTCGGAGCAATTTTTGCGGGTCTTGTATACGTAATTATCGCGCTTATAATTAAATTCGTCGGCGTTGCTTGGATAAACAAGCTCATGCCCGCGGCAGTTATCGGCCCGACTGTTGCCCTCATCGGTCTCTCTCTTGCGGGAGCGGCTATAAACGACGTATTTTCATACGGTGCTAAAAACGCAAACGGCGCGTTTATTATGACAGGAAACATCTGGGTATCCTTTATCTGCGCTATCGTAACCTTTGTCGTCGTTATTCTCTGCTCCACTTACGGCAAAAAAATGACTAAGCTTATTCCTTTTATTATCGGTATTCTGGCAGGTTATGCTGTGGCGTTGGTATTTACCGTTATAGGCTACGCGGCAAACGTTGACGCTATTAAGGTTATCGACTTTGCTCCTTTCAAGGCTCTTGTGAGCGACGGTGTTACACTCAAAACTTTCGTTTCTCTTCCCGATTTTACCTTTATTGAAGCATTTAAGGGAGTTAAGGATTTTGAATGGAGCTATCTTGCAACCATTGCGGTAGCTTATATTCCCGTTGCTTTCGTTGTATTTGCCGAGCATATCGCGGACCACAAGAATCTTTCAAGCATTATTGAAAAGGACCTTCTTGAAGATCCCGGTCTTCACAATACGCTTCTTGGTGACGGCGTAGGATCTATCGCAGGTGCATTCTTTGGCGGTTGTCCCAACACCACCTACGGTGAGTCGGTCGGTTGTGTCGCTATCACACGTAACGCTTCTGTCGCAACCATTACAACGACCGCTATCATGGCTCTTTTGATATCGTTTATTTCCCCTTTCGTAGCATTCCTTGATTCGATCCCAGGTTGCGTAATGGGTGGCGTTTGCATTACCCTCTACGGCTTTATCGCAGTTTCCGGTCTTAAGATGATCCAAAAGGTAGATCTTGAGGATAACGCAAATCTTTTCACAGTATCCGTAATTCTGATCTCGGGTATCGGCGGCATGGCAATGGCTATCGGCAAGGTAACTATTACCGCTATTGCTTGCGCTTTGATACTCGGCATAATCGTCAATATCATTCTTAATAAATTCAAGAAATCCGAAAAGTAAACAGGAGATCAATAAATAATGAAAAACTATGAAAACGTAGTAATTTTTGACCATCCGTTGATCCGTCACAAGATCGCGATTCTGCGTGACGAACGCACGAGCATGAAGGAATTTCGCGAATTGGTCGAAGAGATAACCACTCTTATGACCTACGAAAGTCTTAAAGAAGGTGTTCCTACGACGGATATTGAAGTCAAAACTCCACTTGAGACCTGCACACAGACGATAGTAAAGGATAATTCCATAGTTATCGTTCCGATCCTCCGCGCAGGACTCGGAATGGTCAACGGCATACACGTACTCTTCCCTTCGGCAAGAGTTGGTCATATAGGAATGTACAGAGACGAGGAGACTCTTAAACCTCAGTCCTATTACTGTAAGCTTCCTGCGGGTATCGAGGATAAGCTCGTTTTGATCGTCGACCCAATGCTTGCGACCGGCGGAAGCGCGTGCGACGCGATACAGCTCTTGAAGGACAGAGGCTGTAAGCACATAAAGTTTATGGCTATCATCGGTGCTCCCGAGGGAGTTTCAAAGGTTGCGGAGGCTCATCCCGACGTCGATATATACGTTTCTACGCTTGACAGATGCTTGAATGAAAACGGATATATCCTCCCAGGTCTTGGCGACGCGGGTGACAGACTTTTTGGAACTAAATAAATCCTTCCTATCAAATAACACACGGGGTTGCTTCATTAGAAAGCAACCCCGCTTTTTTATTATTACTTTTTGTCAAATAAACAATTAACGGTCTCTTATTGCATCGATAGGCTTACGCTTTGCTATATTGTAAACAGGTAGGAAGCTCGAAAGAGCCGCTACGCCAACACTGACAAACAGCATAAGCGCGATCTGTCTTATTCCAAGTGTAAGAAGCGTTATCTGTATACCTTGATTATGCATTACGGTATTTACAACGATGATGGCAGCAATAAGCGCACCGAGTGAAAGCACGAAGTTGATGATAGCTATTATCAATGCCTCACTGAAGAATATCTTGAATACGTCCGAAGAACGCGCACCGACCGCGCGAAGCACTCCTATCTCTCTCTTTTTATAGGATATCGAGGTTGCGATAAAGTTCATCAGCAACAGAGCCGCGAACACCGCAAAGCCGATACCGACATAGAGGAATATCTTTGCTCCGATCTCGATAAACTCATTAAAGCTTCCGAGAGTAATCATTACCGAGTTCTTCATTGAAAATCTCAAATCAGACTCTTCGTCATAAGACATATCCACAAGCTTTTCAATTACTCCAAGATCATCGGACATAGGAGCTACCGCAAACGCCCAGATACCGGGGTCATGCTCTGCCATAGTCTCCGTAAAGGTCGCCCAACCGTTTTTCTCCATTTGATCCATATACCACGCGTTATAATCCGCAACTATCGTATCGCTTATGATTATGGATTCATTCACACCCGTGAAATATCCTACTACCTTAAAATCGTATTTCTTCAACGTGCTTGTTGTTCCAAGCTCAGGGTTCTCGGTATACGATTCAAAGCCGAGCTGCTTAAGTATTTCGGTAGGATCAACGTTCAGCTTTTCGCTAAACAGCTCTTCAGCCTCTTGGTATATATCCTTACCGCTCTTATCCGCGAAAGCATTTTTTTCATATCCAAGCTCGGAATCTTCGAGATACTGCTTATAGAACTCATATGTGATTTGCTTTTTCTGTTCCTCGCTAGACTCACTCCAATATTTTGAAGCATCTCCACCGATTTTTTCGTTGTCTAACATAAGCTTCAAAAAGTCTTCATCTTCCCAAAGCTTCTTTTCGTCTACGACATTATATGCTTCGATCGTTTTCAGAACAGACGAATAATCGTAGCTGAATACGTTAAAGACATTCTCATCGTTCATATTATCAAATAAACTATAGAAAGCGCTTATTTCTTTATCCTTTACGTTATTGGGAAGATCTATGTCTAAAAGATCCGCAAAATACTGATTGTATTTCACAAGTGAATTTTGCTGTTCGAGCTCGTATTTGTACTTATTGTATTCGTCATTTGAGAATACAACAGGAGAGTTTGAATGTCCATCCTCATACCAATGATTTATCCACCATTGACACGCCTCGTCCTTTCTTGAAACAGAAAGAAGATTCGTGTTTTCTCTGTTATTGATCTCGGTAACGAATTCATTTAACGCAGTGCTGTCAGAAAGTACTTTTTCGATGTGCGCGATGCCTTCTGCCCTCAACATACGTTCCTTAAGGCTAAGCTTGTTTGAGGTCTTTGCCCACATTCCTGCGCCATGTATCTTATCGACCTCTGAAGCAAGCTTTGCTTCGTCAACGGTGATCTTTAATTCACTTGGAAGGAATCGATTGAAAACATCTCTAGAAATTACAACTTCGTTTTCTCCTAATTTATCGCGTACCTTTCCATCAACCCAAGTTATATTCAATCTCGACAAAGCATTGCTACCCGCCACGGTCGAATAGGAATTTATATATTTATCAGACTCTTGATTGACATACTTATCCATTTTATCTTCTTCTACAGAGCCCGAATAGGTTATTCCTACATAATGAGAGCCGTCATAACCGTGCATGTGTACAGTTACGTCCTCTAACGATCCGTATGCCATAGACGACAGAGAAAGAATATCCTCCATCATCGCAAAGCCGAGAGCGTGGAAGCCGTAATCCAGCTCATCTGAAAGCTCATTCTGAAGCACCATATCGGTTATATTTACATCATCAGAAGAGTTTTTTGCGTCAGGCATAAAATCAGCATATCGATCGTAATCAAACTGTGTATTGATAACACCAACGATAACGAAATCGTATCCGTTTGAATTCTTGTAATTGAAGTTTCCGCCGCTTATTGTCAAATGCTTTCCGATAATGGAATTTTTATCATTCTCCGTAGTTGTAAGCATATTTGCGGGAACGTTTTCGTTATGCGTGTTATTTCTGAAGCCGTAGTGATTGAACTGACGGTACATATACTCGGTGATAGCTATCTCACCTGCTTTTTGGGGAAGTCTTCCCATAACATCAAGCCCTGCATCTGCTATTGACTCAGCCTTCATATTTACAAGACCCGATAGTTTACCCGTATATACCGTATTTTCCTGATAGTTCTGCATAAGCGTTGCTACCGAGAAACCGCCTGACTTACCGTAATACGAATTACCGCCTGTGTATACGGGAACAAAATCAAGTCCAGTCAATTCCTTGAGGTGCTTAATGTCAGAATCATTCATTCCTTGAATGATATAATTTACAGACTCTTCTCCGTCAGAAAACTTGGTAACGTTTCGCACACCAAGCTCAACAGATGCGTTTTTGATGTTTGAGTCGGCAATCGACGATTTAGCCGCGGTCCATTTATTATAAGCCGCAAGCGTATCCGCAAAGCCGAACATTGTAAATGCGATAAACGACAAAAGAATAGTCATAACAAGTCTGAACTTCTTATGCTTAAGACCGCTTGAACCCATCTTTACAGCGTTCTTCATAGGAAGACGCGAATGAATAAAGCGCGTTTTATTCTTGTCGTATTCCTTTATCTTTACGTCTTTTTCAGGTCTAGTTCCCTCAAAGACTGACGTGTTTCCGTTCTCTCCTATACCCGCGGCGCTTCTAAGCTCACTGTTTACCTTGCCATCGCTTGAAAGAAGTATATCTCCGCTGTTATTGTTCGCGAGATATGCGTTTATATTCTCAAGATCGGCAGCGGTCAAACGGTATCCTCCCTTTATACGAAGGATATTATCAGTGACCTTCTCAAGTCCCTCGGAAAGATGAATGCTCTGCCGTTCGTGCTTTGTTACATCAGATATTATCTGTCCGTCCGCAAGCTCAATTATACGGTCTGCGTACTTCTCCGCAAAATCTCTATCGTGAGAAACGATAAGCACAAGGTTTTCTTTTGAGAGAGTTTTGAGAGTATCAAATATCTGTTTACCCGTATTGGAGTCAAGCGCTCCTGTCGGTTCGTCCGCCATAATTATCTGCGGTTCTTTAACGAGAGCGCGGGCAATAGCAACTCTCTGCTTCTGACCGCCCGAAAGCTCATTTGGCTTACGCTTTGCATACGAAAGCAGATCGACCTTTGAGAGTATCTCGGTGATCTTTTCGTCGCTAGCCTTTTTGCCCTGAAGCTCAAGAGCCAAGCCTATATTTGCTCCAACACTGAAATCGTCAAGAACGTTGTATTCCTGAAATATAAATCCTATGAAGGTATTTCTGTAAGCATCAAAATCCGAGCCTGCGAAATCCTTTGAGGATTTACCCATTATAATAAATTCTCCGCTGTCGTAGCTATCAAGTCCTCCCATTACGTTGAGCAACGTGGACTTACCGCTTCCCGATTTACCGAGAATAAACACCATTCCCGATTCCGCGAATGTTATGTTTATATTATCAAGTGCTTTTACGGATTCGCCCGTTTTAGAGTGATATGTTTTAGATAAATTCCTTATTTCAAGCATATTAATGTCCCCCTTTATCCTCTGACATATTGATTATACACCAAAAATTCTCATTTTGCAATAGGTTTTCCGAAAAAGGTTATTAAAATTCGTTCTGCAGTTCGGTTTTGAGTTCTTTTCACAAAAAGCTCCAAGACCGTGTCTGTTTATCAAAGGATCGATCTTGGAGCAAATCTTATTTAGTTATACACTTCTGATAAGCAAGTCTTTCCTCGCCGTTTTCAAGATATATTTTGCCGCAAAACAAAAATCCGTTTTTCAAAAGTGCCTTTTGCATTGGAATATTATCATTATGCGTGTCTATCTTTAAATTCGGAAAGGTATTATAACAATAATCAAAACAAAAAGCCGCAACGCCTCTTCCCTGCTTTGCAACTGCTACACGGTGAACAACGGCATACTCTCTCTCGTTCAACCATTTACCACCGTATATTTTTGCATACACGGGATCGTTCTCCTTCGCGAAATAAAACACGCCCACGATATCGTCTCCGTCCATACAAACGTATAGAGATTCCCTCTCTATATCATCTTTTATAAGCTCGTCAGAGGGATATCCGTCCTTCCACTGCGTTGCGTTTCCGTTCTCGCTCATAAATAAACGAGCCGATGCATATATGTATCGTATTTTATCAAATTCATTTATATTAGCCTTGCGAATATTCATATTTCTCTCCTCTATCATTACATTATATAGATTTTACCTTATTTTTAAGCCTGTGTAAATACTTTTCGAGAAAATTCTATATCTAAAAAGTCAAAAAATATTGAAAGCGGATTTTTTTTATGTTATACTATTATAAGAATTTATACACGGAGGCTTTTTATGAAAATAGTTATACTTGATGCGGCAACACTCGGAGACGATCTTTCTTTTGATGGACTTTGCTCACTCGGTGAACTTACTGTACATCAAACAACGAAGCAAGAAGAAGTCGCTGAAAGGATCAACACCTGCGACGTAGTTATATTAAATAAATTGAAGCTCACAAATGAGATACTTTCAAGCGCGAAGAATCTGAAGCTTATATGCGAAACGGCTACAGGATACGACAATATCGATCTCTGCGCGGCGCGAAAGCTCGGTATTGCTGTTTGCAACGTGCCCGGATATTCGACTCCCTCGGTAGTTCAGGTAACTCTCGCAATGGCGCTCTCTCTTGCTACAAATCTGCCCGATTTTGAGAAAAACGTTTCGTCAGGTACGTACTCTGCGGGTAACTGCGCGAATACGCTCACGCCCGTTTTTCACGAGCTTACGGGTAAAACGTGGGGTATCGTTGGATACGGCAATATAGGAAAAGGCGTTGCTGACGTGGCTCGCGCGCTTGGTTGTAAGATACTTGTCTGCCGCAACCACCCCGACGGCTCGGAGGAATGTGTAGATATTGATACTCTCTGCAAAAATTCCGATATAATAAGTATTCACACGCCCTTAAGCGACTCTACACGCGGTCTTATAAGTGCCGAACGTATTGCGTCAATGAAGCGTGATACGATCATTATAAACGTGGCAAGAGGTGCTGTAACCGATGAAAAAGCTATTTCGGACGCTATTCTTGACGGTAAAATCGGCGGCTTTGGCTGTGACGTATATAGCGTAGAGCCTTTCAAAAAGGAACACCCTTTCTACTCGCTTCTCGGTAATCCTCGCGTTTGCCTCACGCCTCATATGGCTTGGGGATCGTATGAGTCACGCGTCCGCTGTCTTAACACAGTAACAGATAACATCAGAGCGTTTTACGCAGGTGAAAAGCAGAACCGCGTTGATTAATATGCAATACTATAAAAGGGCTGAATCAAAACGATTCAGTCCTTTTGTTTTTATATTCCAAAAAGTCCTTTTACAAAAATATAAATACCTATTCCGATAAGTATAACTCCGCCGAGTATCTGCGCCTTGTTTGACAGATGCGTTCCGAATTTTTTGCCGATATAAACGCCTGCCATACAGATAAAGAAAGTCAATACAGCGATTATAAACGCGCATACAAGCGCGTGAACGAGGTCGTACTCGGATATCGTAAATCCGACGGAAAGCGCGTCGATCGAGGTAGCAATTCCCTGAACTACCAAGCACCAAAAGCCTGTACATCTTGGCTTGAAGTCCTCTTCCTCGCCCTGCTTTATACCCTCAAGAAGCATTTTTCCTCCTATAAAGGCAAGAAGCGCCAAAGCTATCCACGGAATAAATTTTTCAAACGCAGTGAAGGTCTTTGCGATAGTTTGTATGCAGAACCACCCCACAAGAGGCATCAAAGCCTGAAAGAAAGCAAACATTCCCGCTATTCCGCATACCTTTGAGCCCTTCATATTAGGCTCACTAAGTCCGTTTGCAAGCGACACCGAGAACGCGTCCATAGCAAGACCGATCCCCAACATTGCCGACTGAACAAAAAACATTATATCCCACATTTTTTACACCTCCGAACTTATAACGTCTCAAGATTTCATAACTTTTACATTATATCATATTTGATATTTATTGTCAACTATTTTTAAACACAAAAGGAGTTAACTCATTTTTATGAATTAACTCCTATCTTTAATTTGCTTTTATTTTTTGCAAGGTATCGACCAATACATCTATCTCCCGTTCAACATTAGATACTCCAAAGCTTATCCTGACCGCACCGTCCTTCTCCGTTCCGAGCGCCTTATGCCCAAGAGGGCAACAATGAAATCCTCCTCGGACGCATATTTTCTCCTCGTCAAGCCGTCGAGCTACGGTCTCGGAGTTTATCCCACTGAGTGAAATCAATAGCACAGATCCCTCGTATTCGGGGGCGTAAATTTTTGCGCCATCGATATTGCAAATACGCTCCTTGGCATATCTGTAAAGACTTTTTTCGTGCTCCGCTATAGATTCTACTCCGCGCTCCGTTATCCATTTTACTCCCTCGCAAAGTCCTGCCAAGGCAGGTGCGGGAAGCGTTCCAGCCTCGTATCTTTCGGGCGAAAACATAGGCATTTCTCCTTCAAGTGAATTAACTCCGTTTCCACCCTCTATAATAGTATCGGGCAAAAAATCTTTACCAAGCAAGACAGCGCCCGTCCCTTGCGGTCCGAGTAATCCTTTGTGCCCAGGAACACAAAGCGCGTCTATCTGTGTCGTATCAAGATCAAGTGGAATATGCCCCGCACCCTGTGCTCCGTCAACAATAAATCTTATTCCGTGACGGTGGCAGAACGCACCTATTTCTTTTATCGGCAGAGTATACGAGCAAAGATTCGATGCCCACGATGCTATCACCACACTCGTCTGTGGTTTTATAAGTCTCGCTATTCCAGCACAGATCCGCGTAGGACTCGCTCTGTCGTCGCAGATCATAGACGGATAAATATCAAAAGTTATTTTTCCTTCTTTTGCAAGCTTGTATATGGGGCGGTAGACAGCATTATGCTCAATATCGGAGATCAGCACGTGATCACCTTCCCTCACAGCACCCTTTATGACTGTATTAAGCGCATAAGTCGTATTTGGAGCAAAAAAAACACGAGTGGGATCGGAAACACCAAAAAGCGCCGATATACGCTCTCTGCACTCAAATATCTTTTCAGCCGCCGCAAGTGATAGCTTATGAGAGCCTCTTCCCGCGTTTCCGCAGTATCGCGTAAGACAACGTAAAACCTCACTGTTTACCTCTCGAGGCTTTGGAAAGCTCGTTGCCGCATTATCAAAGTATATCATTCTTCTCGCCACTCCTTAACTATTATACGAGCAGCAAAAAGGGCTGAACGAACGTTGCTTTCTTGCGCGCAAGAAAACCGAACTCCGTAAATGCAACCGCGCGTTGAGGAGGATACTTCGGATTTTGTTACACTTGACGGAATAGCCAATGCGGCAAGAACTCTTTGAGCCTTTTGCGCCTGTGTTATCGAGCCGATAGCCGCAAAGCACGCCCGTCCGTTTGTTTGCATTTTCATACTTCCACCTCCTTCAATATCATCATATGCAAAAGGTCGGGCAATAGGAAATACTTTCTTGCAAACAAAAAACCAACCGTAAAAATTACAGTTGGTTTTTTATCAGAGAGAATTAGTTCTCGAGGGGCTTAGCCTCAACCTTCTTCTCCTTCTTCTTGCTATCCTTCTTGTCAGCCTCAGGCTTAACATAGTCGATAAGCTTTACGATCGCCATCTCTGCGCCGTCACCTCTGCGCGGGCCGAGCTTGTAGATCTGTGTATAACCGCCATTGCGATCTGCATACATGGGAGCGAGTTCGCTGAATACCTTGGTAACAACGTCCTCCTTGGTAATGTATGCCAATGCTGCACGGCGACTTGCAAGAGTATTCTTCTTGCCAAGGGTAATCATTTTTTCTGCCATTGAACGAACTTCTTTTGCTCTGGTAAGAGTCGTTTCAACCTGTCCGTTAGCAAGCAGTAAAGTAACCATTCCGCGAAGCATTGCGTTTCTGTGCGCGGTAGGTCTGCCAAGTTTTCTTGTTCCGGGCATTGTCTTTGCCTCCTTTGCCGTATTTTATTCGTATGCATTCTCGGCGTTACGCCGATATTCTCTTATTCTTCCTCTTTTCTGAGGTCAAGTCCGAGTGAATGCAGTTTCTGGATAACTTCTTCGAGCGATTTCTTACCGAGGTTACGAACTTTTATCATATCCTCTTCGGTTCGATTCGTAAGATCTTCCACAGTGTCAATGCCTGCGCGCTTCAAACAGTTGAAGCTACGTACAGACATGTCAAGCTCCTCAATGGTCATCTCAAGAACCTTTTCCTTCTTGGTCTCTTCTCTTTCGACCAGAATTTCTACGTTCTTTGCATCATCAGACAGAACAACAAACAAGATGAGATGCTCGTTGAGAATCTTGGCTCCAAAGGAAACTGCTTCCTTTGCGGTGATCGTACCGTTGGTCTCCACCTCGATCACAAGCTTATCAAAGTCGGTGATATTACCCACACGAGTATTTTCTACCGAAAAGCTTACGTTGTAAACAGGCGTGTAGATCGAATCGGTAAAGATCGTGCCAATGGGCGCGGAAATATTGGAGCCTCTCATCTGAGCGTCCAACTGCTTGTTCCGATCCTGAGACACGTATCCTCTGCCGTGGTCGAAGGTCAGCTCCATATAGAATCTGTCATTCTCACCTACCGTGCAGATATGGTGCGCGGGAT
>JAZSIP010000060.1:0-13856 GCA_045533915.1 Eubacteriales bacterium | reverse complement strand
TGCTTTCCGCTTCTTTCTGTAAACATAGGTGTTCCTCCGCTTTTTTACTTCACCTATATTATACCATATTTCAAAAAAACTGTAAAGTACGACAAAGGGCTCAGAACTTCCGTCCTGAACCCTTTGTCAGTAAACTGAGGCGTTGCAAAAGCAACGCCTTTTTGCTGTCTTTATTCTATTATACCGCCACCAATGACGGTATCGCTGTCGTAGAGCACGAGCGATTGTCCTTTAGCTATCGCGCGTTGAGGAGTGTCAAACTTAACGAGCAGCTTGTCCGCAGATATCTGCTCGACCGTTGCGGGAGCGGCAGTGTGACGGTAGCGTATTTTTGCTTCTAATCTTACAGGAGCATCAAAACGGTCACACGCGATAAGATTTATGGAATTAGCGGTAAGCGTATCCTTGTAAAGATTGGCGTCATCGCAAAGCGTGACCGTGTTGTTTTCGGCATTCTTTTCGGCAACGAACATAGGTCTTCCAAGCGCAATACCAAGACCCTTTCGCTGACCGACGGTATAGCGGATAAGACCTTGATGCTCACCTAAAATGTTACCGTCGAGGTCAATAAAGCTTCCACGTGTAGAATCGAGTGTTGAATTGTTAAGAATAAAAGAAACGTAGTCGCCATCGGAAATAAAACAAATGTCCTGACTGTCCGAGCGGTGAGCACTTGCAAGCGAATTTTCAGCGGCTATCTTTCGTATCTCGTCTTTAGTAAGTTCGCCGAGAGGAAAAGCCACGGAGGATAAAACGTCGTTTGATAACGACCACAAGAAATAGGATTGATCCTTGTTTTTGTCGACTGATTTTTTCAACAAGACCTTTCCGTCGAGAGTCTTTTCAACTCTTGCGTAATGACCCGTAGCAAGACGGTCAAAGCCAAGAGAACGCGCCTTGTCAAGAAGAACGCCAAACTTTATATATTTGTTGCAGAAAACGCAAGGATTCGGTGTTTTCGCTTGTCCGTATTCCGAAATAAAGCGGTCAATTACGCTTTTTTTGAATGTTTCACCGTAAGATACAGAATAGTGAGATATTCCAAGATGGTCGGCAACGCTTTTTGCGTCACGGCAGTTTTCGTCAAGTTCACTTGGAGAATCATCATCGGGAACGTTATGAGCGTTTGACCAGAGCTGCATCGTTATTCCCGCCGTCTCAAAGCCTTGTTGCTTTAGGAGAAGAGCCGCTACCGCGCTGTCAACTCCGCCGCTCATAGCAACGAGTATTTTTTCTTTGTTCATATGCATTTCCTCTGAATTACCAAGAAAATTTAGTAAGATTTCCGTTCTCGCGCAAACCCTCAAAATCCCACTGACGCAAGATCTCATAGACCGCGATAGCGACCGAATTGGATAGATTCAAGGAGCGCAGAGTATCACGCATTGGAATGCGAACGCAATATTCACGGTTAGCATAAAGTAAGTCCTCGGGCAGTCCCTTGGTTTCTTTGCCGAACATTATAAAAACGTTGTCGGGGTAGGGAGAGACTTCCGTATAGGAGCGCGGCGCTTTAGTAGTAAAGAAAAAGGTCGCGTCCTTTGCTTCGGGGTGCTTTTGACAGAAATCCTCGTAATTTTCATAATAAGTAATGTCAAGCTTGTCACAATAGTCAAGTCCCGCGCGCTTTAGCTTTTTATCGTCAATGGTAAACCCCATAGGCTTTATTATGTGAAGAGAAGCACCCGTAGCGGCACAGGTGCGCGCGATATTTCCCGTGTTTTGCGGGATCTCGGGCTCGTGAAGAATAATATTTATCTTTTTCATAATGATCCTTTTAATATAAACTTTAGATATATTATAGCTTTTTTTTCGTCTTTTTTCAAGAGCATTTGCGTATTTTACTTGAGTATAATTAAAAACTATAAAAAATCACAAAGAAAAAAGGACATAATACGCTCAAAATGTGCTCAAAGTATTGAAAAAACGTAAATAATGTTGTATAATATACTATGTATATTTTTTATTCGGAGGTCTTTTATGGGACTTGTAAATAAGGTTTTTGGAACTTATAGCGAAAGACAGTTAAAGAAAATAGAAAAATACGTTGATTATATAGAATCGCTCGCTGATAAATATAAGGCTATGTCCGACGAGGAACTTTCTGGTACGACCGAGGTCTTAAAGCAAAGACTCAAGGACGGAGAAACTCTTGAGGATATCATGGCAGATGCTTTTGCGGCAATACGCGAGGCGGATGACCGAATCCTTGGAAAGAGACCGTTCCGCGTTCAGATAATAGGCGGTATAATTCTTCATCAGGGAAGGATCGCCGAGATGAAAACGGGTGAGGGAAAGACACTTGTCGCAACTATGCCCGCATACCTCAACGCGCTTACGGGTAACGGAGTTCACGTCGTTACTGTAAACGATTATCTTGCGCGTCGCGACAGCGAGGAGATGGGAAGAGTTTATGAGTTTATGGGTCTTAAGACGGGACTTGTCGTTCACGGAATCTCTCCCGACGAGAAAAAACTTGCGTATGAGGCAGATATAACTTACGGAACTAACAACGAGTTCGGATTTGACTATCTGCGCGATAATATGGTCGTTTATAAAGAACGTATGGTACAGCGCGGACACAATTTTGCGATCGTGGACGAGGTCGACTCGATACTTGTCGACGAAGCGCGTACCCCACTTATAATTTCGGGTGCGGGCGAACAGTCCACCGATATGTATGACAGAGCCGACGTATTGGCGAGAAAGCTTCGTAAGTACGTTATCAAGGAAATGGATACAAAGGAAAGCTATGATGACGTTGATGCCGATTATATCGTAGACGAAAAGGCAAATAACGCAACGCTTACTCCTTCAGGCGCAAAAAAGGCAGAGGAATTTTTCGGCATCGATAACCTAACAGATGCAGAAAATTCCGAGATATCGCACCATATAAATCAAGCTATCAGAGCACACGGTATTATGAAGCGCGACGTCGATTACGTTGTGAACGATCAGGGCGTTATGATAGTAGACGCGTTTACGGGACGTCTTATGCCAGGAAGACGCTACTCAAACGGACTTCATCAGGCGATCGAAGCTAAAGAGGGCGTGAAGATAGAAAAGGAAAATAAGACACTTGCGACTATCACGTTCCAGAACTATTTCCGTATGTATTCAAAGCTTTCGGGTATGACGGGTACTGCGCTTACCGAGGAGAATGAATTCAGAGAGATATACGGACTTGACGTCATAGAGATACCTACCAATAAGCCTATGATAAGAATAGATCACTCGGACGTTGTTTACACAACGGTAAACGGTAAATACGACGCTGTCGTTGATCAGATAATAGCGTGTCATGAAAAAGGACAGCCCGTGCTTGTAGGTACGGTATCCATAGATAAATCCGAGGAGCTTTCACGCCGTCTTAAGAGAGAGGGAATAAAGCATACCGTCCTTAACGCAAAGTATCACGATAGGGAAGCGGAGATAGTGGCTCAGGCAGGTAAATACGGTGCGGTCACCATTTCCACTAATATGGCGGGACGTGGAACTGACATCATGCTTGGCGGTAACCCCGAGCATATGGCGAAAAAAGAGATGAAGAAGATGGAGATCGACGACGAGCTCATCGCTATGGCAACGGGAACGAGTGAGATAGATGACGAGGAAATAATGGAAGCCCGTCGAGTATTTAAAGAGCTTTATGAAAAGTTTAAGGCGGAGATCACTCCCGAAGCAAATAAAGTAAGAGAAGCGGGCGGATTGTTTATTCTCGGAACTGAAAGACACGAGAGCAGACGTATAGATAACCAGCTCCGCGGACGCTCGGGACGACAGGGAGACCCCGGAGAATCACGCTTCTTCCTCTCACTTGAGGACGATCTTATGAGACTTTTCGGTTCGGATAGAATGATGGGCGTTGTTGAGCGTCTCGGACTTCCCGAGGATACACCTATAGATGCGAAAATACTCTCCAATCAGATAGAATCCGCGCAAAAGAGAATAGAGGATCAGAACTTCAAGCGCCGTAAGTACGTCCTTACCTACGACGATGTAATGAATCAGCAGAGAAATATTATCTATAAGCAGAGAAACGATGTTCTCAATGGCGAAAATATAAGCGATACCGTTCAGAAAATGATACTTGAAACGGTAAGCGAAAACGTCGATGTTTACCTTCAGGGAGACGAAGCGGAGCATTGGGATTTTGTAGGTCTTCGCGACGCATACAAGGGTATACTCACAACTCCCGAGGACTTTAATTACAGTGAAGCCGAGCTTAAAAAGCTTAAGAAAGCGGATGTGAGCGAGATGCTTTGCAACAGAGCGCTTGAACTTTACGCTGAGAAAGAAAAGATGGTCGGAGAGGAGCGCTTCCGAGAGATCGAACGCGCGGTATTGCTTCAGAACGTTGATAGCGCGTGGATGGATCATATAGACGCTATGGACGACCTCAAGGACAGTATCCGTTTGCAGTCTTACGCGCAGCGCGATCCCGTAAACGAGTATCGTATTCAGGGCGCGGATATGTTTGATCAGATGGTTGCAGAGATACGCGACCGCACGACCCGTATGGTGCTTTCGGTTACTATAAAGACTCCCGAGATAAAGAGAGTTCAACTTGCAAAGCCGCTTGCCGAAGGCTTTGAGGGCAACGGTCAAGGTAAACCCAAAAAGGTAACGGTAACAAAGAGAGCTGCGGCAAGTGTCGGAAGAAATGACCTTTGTCCTTGCGGTTCGGGCAAAAAATATAAGAAATGCTGCGGAGCTCCGGGGCAGGATAATAATTAAGTAACATTACGATATTAGCCGCATTGTTGTAAAAATTATGCGGCTAATACTTAAAAAAGAGGAACAAAAATGGGCTTTGGATTGCTATTTATCGGATATTTTATGGCGGCTTTTATGTCGATGAGTCCCCTTGGCGGATATTTAATACGACTTATAGGTTACGCAATAATTTTAGTCGGCGCACTGAAATTAAAGAGATATAATAAAGATTTCAGATATTTGTGCTTGGGCGCAGGTCTTATGATAGCCTTGTCGGTCATCATAGCTCTTTCGGGAATACTCGGAGACATAACCACAATTTCTTTGTTTTCTGATAATGTAAAAAGCGTTATAGGACACCTTGAGAGAGCAGGATACGTTTTGTTCACCCTTTCTATGTGTTATCCGATACGCTCGATAGCTAAGGAGACAGAGGTCGAGAAAATAGCAGTTGCCTCTGTGCGAAACCTTATTTTTACTGTAATATACTTGCTTCTTTATCTTTTCGCGTATATTCCGCTTCCGTTTGTCAATGAATATAAAGCCTATTTCGGAACACCCGTGTTCATTTTGTATATAGTTATTATTTTTATGAATCTCTTTATGCTGTTTTCATGTTACGCAAAGATATGCGATGAGAGTGACGTGGAAATGGCGCAAAAGCCGTCTCGTTTTGCATTTGTCAATCGATTCAGAGAGGAAAACGAAAGGCGCAGAGCAGAAGCGGATGCGAGAGCGGAGCAGAAGAAGAGAGAAAAAGCGGAAAGGAGAAAAAATGGTAAATAAAAAAGTACGAAAAAATATTATTGGAATAGCCATAGCTTGTCTGTTTATCTTTAATCCCAATATAAGCGTTTTAGATATTTTCCCCGATTTTATAGGATACATAATTTTGAGCTTGTGCGTTGCTCGTCTTGCGGATCTTAACGATGTTCTTGATGAAGCGCGAGTTGCATTCACGCGAATGATATGGATAGATCTTTCGAAGATCATAGCTATTTTTTGGATATTCGGAATGAATGTTACTGCTGAATATACGTCGTCATTGATGCTTTGGTCTTTCGTATTCGGCGTTCTCGAGATACTTTTCGCAGCTCCCGCGTTTTCAAAGCTTTTTGAGGGGCTTTTCCAAATCGGAAACCATTATCCGAACGAAGCTATCTTAAAGCGGAAAAACCGTCCTTTTTCCGAAAAGCCAAGAGCTAAAAATGAAACCGAACGTATTCGCTCGTTTACAATGGTGTTCATATACCTGAAAGCTATTATGTCGTTTTTGCCCGAGCTTGCCGATATATCGAATTCGGCATATGACGAAATGTCAAGCGGAACGGTAAATCTTTATCAGTTTATAGGACTTTTGAGATTTTTCGCCTTTGTACCCGTGCTCATAATAGGTCTTGTATGGCTTGTAAGAATGATAACTTATTTTGTAAGTCTTAGTAAGGATAATGCGTTTGTTGATTCTTTAAGTGAGACTTATTCAAATAAGATATTGAATAAAAAAGGGTTGTTTATAAAGCGCGGTGTGCAAATGTCATTTTTGATACTCGTCATCGCGTGTATTTTAACTGTTGATTTCAGATTAACTGTCGAGGACAGTGTGATTTTTAATAAGATCAACTTTATTCCCGATATCATTCCAGCTATATTGTTTCTGATATATTTTATAGTTATAAAGAAATACTCAAACAATAACATAAAGTATAATATATCTTCAAGCATATTTTATATCGTTGCTTCAACGGTTTCGTTTGTATGTGAAACATATTTCTTCTCGGAGTATTCTTATGCGTCTATAATAAGAAACGACGGAGCGCTTATAACGTTTTGCGTAATGATAGGAACAGTAGTGCTGAAGGGACTGGCATTCTGTCTTGTGATCTTTGGCGTTTACAAAACGCTTTGCGGAGTTATATCACAGCATACGGGATACGTGCTCGGACGAGAAAATGTAACAGAAGCAACCGAAAGACAGGCAAAAGAACTGCACAGGGAACTCAAAAATCCGATAAAGCTTGTGATAGTCGCAAGTATATTGTACGCGCTTTCCGATGTTGCGTATGAAGCGCTTATCGATAGCTTTGGATTTATGGGTGTTGTAAATATGATCTTTGCGGCGATATTCATTATTCTCGCTGTAAAGGCACAGTCTGAGATACTTCTCGCTGTAAATACAAAATATATGTTAGAATAATAATATAATCAAGAGATCGGCTGATTTTTGATTTTACTCAGCCGATCTCTTTTTGTGAAATAAAATGTAAATAAAAATATAAAATTAAAAAAGATACTTGAAAAATCAAGCGAAATCTGTTATACTATATAGGCAGACTTCGTCAGAATGAAGCAAAAGCCACAACGGGCTGTGAAATAAGGCCATACCAGCCGGGGAATTAGCGGAGCCCTGTACCTGAAATCCGCTACAGCAGGGGTTCATTCCTTTTTTGAGGGTCGATCTGATACGGCTGAGCCGTATTCTCCTGCGTTGAAGAGTGGGTCTTGCGCAATTGGGAGCTGTGAACCATGTCAGGTGGGGAACCAAGCAGCATTAAGCAGTATACCCGATGTGCCGCGAGGTCGCCTGCTCGGAGCAGGAGGAGCGGAGATCGCGTAAACGTGAGATTCGATTTAGAGGTGTATGGTCTTATTTGACAGTCTGTTTTTTTATTAGAAAGAGAGGTGTGAAAATTGTATCAGGCTTTATATCGAAAATGGCGTCCTCAGACCTTTGACGATGTTTGCGGTCAGGAGCATATAACGTCTATATTAAAGCATGAGACCGAGACGGGAAAGTTTTCGCACGCGTATCTGTTCTGCGGATCGCGCGGAACGGGAAAAACGACTTGCGCGAAGATACTCGCAAAAGCGGTAAACTGTGAGTCGTCTGTAAACGGAAGCCCTTGCAATAAATGCGCTTCGTGCAAAGCGATAGACGCAGGTATAGCTACGGATGTTCTCGAAATGGATGCGGCATCTAATAACGGTGTTGATAACATTCGTGATATTCGCGATGAGGTCGTGTATACGCCATCGTCACTGAAGTATCGCGTATATATCGTGGACGAGGTCCATATGCTCAGCGGAAGTGCTTTCAATGCCTTGCTGAAAACCCTTGAAGAGCCGCCGTCACACGTTGTATTTATACTTGCGACGACAGAGCTTCATAAGCTTCCCGCAACGATAGTATCACGTTGTCAGAGATTTGATTTCCGCCGTATATCTACCGAAGTGCTTATGAACAGACTTTCTTATATCGCGGATAAAGAGGGAATAAAGTACGAGTCCGAAGCATTGCGTATTATAGCCAAAATGGCGCAGGGAGGTATGAGAGACGCAATAAGTCTGCTTGAGCTTTGCGCGGGAACGAGAGACGTTATTACTCCGGATATAGTTGTTGACACTCTTGGTACAGGTGGGCGTGAGGATCTTGAAAATACCGTCAAGGCAATATCGAGCGGTAACTTTGACGCTATCTTTTCGATAATTGATTCTGTTGTTCGCTCATCAAGAGATATCCTCGTGTTCTGGCAGGATCTCGTTGCGTTTTATCGCGATATGCTCGTTATAAAAACTACCTCTAATGCGGGAAAATATCTTGATCTTACCGAAACAGAGACCGAGCGCTTGAAAAAGACGGCACAGTTGTTTACTAAAGAGACGTTGATATATCATTGCAGAATGCTTGACGATGCATTTTATACGATGCAAAAGTCGGGTACGGCAAAGCGTACCGTTGCGGAGATGACCTTGATAAAAATGAGCGATACAACGCTCGATTCCTCTCCTGACGCTATTCTTTCCCGAATTTCAAAGCTTGAAAATTCATTGGCGGTCGGTATGCGTATTCCTCAAGGCACAATTGAGGATACTTCTTTGAAAACCGAAGCTAAGGAAAAAGACGTAGAAAAAAATACCGAAAAGTCGGAAATAACCCAACCCGTTACCAATACACCTGTACCGCAGGACGCCTTGCGTGTTCTTCGCGGGTGGAACGAGATAGCTGAAAGAGCGGCTTCGGGAGATATGGCGGCACTTGCGTTTATGCGACAGGGAAGAGCATTTACCGATGCGGACGGTAGAATTCATATAAGATTTCCAAACGATTTCGCGCTTTCTATGGTCAATAAAGCACCGCATAATGAAAATATAAGAGCGGCTCTCTGCCTTACACTTCAGCGCGATATTCCCGATTCACAGCTTGTTTTTGGCGTTATATCGGGAGAGGAAGAGGAAGAGACCGATCTCGACGATCTGAATTTTTAAAATAAAGGAGACATAAAAATGAAAGCTAATTTACCAAAGGGAATGGGCGGCGGACCTCAGAATATGAACGCAATGATCCGTCAGGCACAGAAGATGCAGGAGGATATGGAGGCGTTGCAGGCTGACCTTGACGCGCGCGAGTATGATATCTCCGCAGGCGGCGGAGTCGTTGGCGTAAAGATCAACGGTAAAAAGGAGATAATCTCTATCGATATTCAACCCGAAATAGTAGATCCCGATGATATCGAAACACTTTCCGATATTCTCGTAGCCGCAGTAAACGAAGCTATAAAGCGCGTTGACGATACCAATAACGCAGAGATGTCAAAGATCACGGGCAGCGTAGGCTTCCCTGGTATGTTCTGATATGACCGATTATATTGAATCCTTACAACGCCTTGCCGAGCAATTCGGACGGCTTCAGGGAGTCGGAAGAAAAACGGCTATGCGAATGGCGTTTTCTGTTATCGATCTTGAGGAAGACGAGGCAAGGGCGTTTGCCGAGGCTATAATCGAGGCAAAGACACGGATACATCCTTGTCCCATATGCGGAAATCTTACCGACGAGGATATCTGTTACATTTGCGATGACGATACCCGCGACCGCGGAGTAATTTGTGTCGTTGAGGACGTAAAGGCAGTAATGTCTATCGAAAAGGTACGCGAATATTGCGGATTTTATCACGTTCTTGGAGGTGTTATTTCACCCGTAAACGGCATCACTCCCGATAAGATACGCTTTGATTCACTTGTCGAAAGAGTCAAGGCAGAGGGTATAAAAGAGGTCATTATAGCGACCAATCCCACGCCCGACGGCGAGGTTACCGCAATGTATATCTCGAGAGCCTTAAAGCCTCTTGGAGTTAAGGTAACACGCCTTGCGTACGGCATACCTGTTGGCGCAGACCTTGAATATGCCGACGAGGTAACACTCGGACGCGCACTCGAGGGCAGACGAGACGTTTAAAATATTAAAAAGGGGCTATTTCAAATGCTTTTGGTTGTGCATTTGAGATAGCTCCTTTTGTATGGAGGGGTGTTGTATATTCTCTTATCCAAGGTGACGGAAAAATCAAATGTTAAAAACAAAAAAACATACAGTGCTTCTTTTTGCGTTATTCTATGTAAATACTATCTTTCTTCGCTCTTCATAGCTCTGATCAGATCCATTCTGCGAATGCGAAGGACACAATAAAAAGCAAACAATAGTGATACTGCCACGTTATAAAGCACGCAGAGCAAAAACGCACCTGTGGGAAAGCTGAAGTGCAAAAGTGGTTCATCCTCTGCAATTCTCCAAAAATGCATAAGAAAATAATCTACGATCAGTGAGCCGACAAGACCGTAAAGAGTTGAATAAAACATAAGATAAAGGCTCTCAATACACATCATGGCGCATAGCTTTCCGTTTGACATTCCCATTGATTTTAGTATCGACAGTTCTTTTTGTCTCCTATCCATATTCGTAACGGCACTTCCGCTTGCACAAATAAGAAAGATCAGCACAAACAACACCGCAAGTATCAATGCTATCTCAAGCAAAATGTAATACGTTTTGTCAAGCGTCCAGCCCTTACTGGTGTGTATCAGGTATGGATACATAAAAAAGCTACATATCGCAATCACAAATATCGTACCGCCCGAAAGAGCAAACGATATAGCACGGTATTTTTCTTTATGATTATCATAGTTTTGCCCCGCAAGCTTTCCCAAACGTCCGAAGCATTTTTCCATCAATGTTGAAACAAACCCTTGCTTCAAGGAAATATTGATCTTTTTCTTACCCCGTACCGTATCCATTACCGATTTTCGAATAAGTTTGAGCATTGGGATAAACGCAGCCGTTATCGTTGTTATTATCCCCAAAGCAAATGCAAGTATGATTCCTCTTATATCTACGGTAAAAGACTTGACCTCATCGGTCAATGCCTCTGCGAGTGCATAAAATCCGTTGTTATAAAAAACTCGCCCTACCGCAGTACCGAGTACTGTGCCGAACAGCGAAGCAAAAATGCCGTATACAAGAGCTTCCGTAAGCATCATTACGCATCTTTGAGATCGAGACATTCCAAAAAGCATTAGGGTGGCGACAGTTCCCGCTTTTCTGTCAAAATGAATGGAAAAAGTAGCATATATCATGAGACAACCCATGACAGAGGCAAGTACTATCAAGCCATTTGTAAGGAGCTTAATATTCTCTATATCCTCGCGATCACCGCTTGTGTACACAGCGTTTCTTAACGCAAAGGAAAGTGAGCAACAGAGGGCAATCAAAGTCACTGCAAGGAAAACGCCTACAAATGCAAGTACCGAACGTAAAGGTTCTTTTTTTAGATTTCCAAATACGATCTTAAATATCGCTCTCATTTTCGTGTGTCCTCTACTATCCTGCCGTCCTCAATGCGAATTATCCGTTGCGTAGCCATTGCCACACGGTCATCATGTGTAACGACTATGATAGTCTGTCCGTACTGCTCGTTTGACAGTGCAAAAAGCGCCATGATCTCAGATGTGTTGCTGCTGTCAAGATTTCCCGTCGGTTCGTCCGCAAGCAGTATAGCCGGCTCAGTAATAAGGGCACGCGCGATAGCCACGCGCTGTTGCTGACCACCAGAAAGCATATTTGGATAATGAAATTCTTTTTCTGATATTCCTAATACATTCAGTACATCCAAAAGGCGTTTTTCTTCCACCTTTCGTCCGTCAAGCTCTGCAGGAAGTGTGATATTGTCTCGGACGTTAAGCATTGGCAACAGATTATAGCCTTGATATATCAGTGCTACTTTTTTACGCCGATATAACGACATTTCTTTATCGTTTTGACGATGCACGTCCACATCTTCAACAAAAACCGATCCGCTTGTCGGAACTTCGACACCGGCAATAGTATGAAGGAGCGTCGATTTTCCAGATCCCGATGTACCGACTATAGCCACAAATTCACCGCGTTCTACCTCAAAGGATACGTCATCAAGCGCAACGGTTCGCGTGTGTTCTGTTCCGTATATTTTACTGAGTGACTTGATTTTAAGTACAGGCATAACAAGCTCCTTATCAATATTCGCTATAATACAAAAAACAGTCAAGAAAAATAAGACCGATCTTACCAAAGAAAATATTTTTACAGATTCAGGTCGTGTTACAAAACGACGGAGGGATTGTAAAATAAAACAAAAACAATCCCTCCGTCTTACGTTGCAATCTACCTCCTCTTGCAGTTCAAGCAGAGGGAGGCTTTTTGCGTTTATATTACTTAAAACTTAATGATACTTTCGTCCCACATCTCAGGAGCTTCATAGCCCATGAGGTTTACCATGGTAGCGGCTACGTTGGAAAGACCGAAGTTGCCTTCGTCAGCCTTGACCGTATATGCGCCCGCGTTTACGTTGTCGTAGATAATGCAGGGAACGGGATTAAGCGTGTGGCTCGTCTTTGCCTTGTAGTTGCCGTTCTTGTCGGCTTTAGGCTGTCCGCTCTTCTTGTCGATCTCATACATTTCGTCAGCGTTTCCGTGGTCTGCCGTAATAAGCGCAACACCGCCTACCTTGTCAAGAGCCGCGAGGATTCGAGCAAGCTGGAGGTCAAGCGCTTCCATAGAGCAACGTGTCGCAAGCATAGAGCCCGTGTGACCAACCATATCTCCGTTGGGGAAGTTTACGCGAAGATACTTGTATTCGCCGCTTTCGAGACACTCGATAAGCTTGTCGGTGATCTCTGCGCACTTCATCCAAGGTCTCTGTTCAAAGGGAACAACGTCGGAGGGAATCTCGATATAGGTCTCAAGCTCCTCGGAGAACTTGCCCGAACGGTTTCCGTTCCAGAAATAAGTTACGTGACCGTATTTCTGTGTCTCGGAAATAGCGAGCTGCTTAACTCCCGTGTCAGCGAGATATTCGCTCATAGTGTTCGTGATCTCGGGAGGAGATACAAGATATTTCTTCGGAATGTGGAAGTCTCCGTCATATTCAAGCATACCCGCATAAACAACAGAGGGAACACGCTTGCGGTCGAACTTGTCGAAATCACCCGCGGGAGCGTCAAACGCTTTTGATATCTCGATAGAACGGTCGCCGCGGAAGTTGTAGAATATAACGCTGTCGCCGTCGTTTATAGTTCCGACAGGTGCGCCGTCCTTTGCGATAACAAAGGGAGGAAGATCCTGGTCGATGACCTTATATTCCTCACGGTAAGCCTTAACTGCTTCAGACGCACTTGCAAACTGTCTGCACTCACCGAGAACGTGGGTCTGCCAGCCGCGCTCGACCATAGACCAGTCAGCTTCATAGCGGTCCATAGTGATCTTCATACGTCCGCCGCCCGAAGCGATGCAGATGTCAAAGCTTTCGTCTCGGAGCGAAGCGAGGAAATCCTCAAAAGGATCGATATATTCAAGCGCACTCGTCTCACCAACGTCACGTCCGTCTATAAGAACGTGGATCCTTACCTTTGCAATGCTCTCGGCTTTAGCCTGAACGATCATAGCCTTGAGGTGATCGATATGAGAGTGAACGTTACCGTCCGAGAAAAGTCCGATAAAGTGAAGTGTGCCGTTGTTTTCTTTTGCGTTGGAGATTATTGCTTTCCAAGTCTCAGAAGCGAACATCTTTCCGCTTTCGATAGACTGAGAAACGAGCTTTGCGCCCTGAGCAAAAACCTGACCCGCGCCGAGAGCGTTGTGACCGACCTCGGAGTTACCCATATCGTCGTCGGAGGGGAGACCGACAGCGGTTCCGTGAGCCTTGAGGGCAACCATGGGATAATTTGCCATAAGAGCATCAAGATTGGGCGTGTATGCGCCAGCAACTGCATTTGAGATCGTGTCGGGAGCAAGGAAGGCGGATCGTGGCCATGTCGTTCTGTGAGCCAAGGAGTGGGTT
>JAZSIP010000040.1:0-13460 GCA_045533915.1 Eubacteriales bacterium | reverse complement strand
ATTTTAACGATCCTCTTTTTGTCATACTCATTTTTGCCTCGTTTCGGGGCTTTTTCTTTTGTTTTTCCTAAACTTTCAAAATTGTATAGCAAAAGGCTGAGCCAATCGCTTTCTAAAAAGCTTTTGACTCAGCCCCTTTTTCAGTGAAATAAATCCCTTGCGGGATTTGTGAAATGCACTTCGTGCGTGAAATACGCTACGCGTGTGAAATGCGCTGCGGCGCGTGAGGGGATTTATTTCATTTCACATTGCGACTGCAAGGAGCAATATTTTACAATGTGCAATAGCACATTATTTCACATTCGGCGAAAGCTGAATATTTCACTTGAAAAACTAAAGGTTTTATGATATAATAACGTATAATAACGGCAGAAAGGCGGTGTTGTTATGGCAGATTCAAAGCTTCGAGATCTATCAACAGATTTTGCGGTTAAAGTTATCAAAATGTGCGACGGCATAAAAGGTCATTATTCTCTTGTCAATCAGTTGGAGCGTTCATCAACCTCTATCGGTGCCAACATTCACGAAGCGAATTATGCTCATAGCAAAGCTGACTTTGTTGCCAAATTCCAAATTGCGCTAAAAGAATGCTATGAAACGGAATATTGGCTCGAACTGTTCGTAAAATCCGAATTGCTTGACCGAGAAATTGCAAAAAATTTATATAATCAATGCGGTACGATCCGCAGAATGCTCATCGCCTCCATCAACACAGCGAAAGGAGAAAAATAATGTTTCTTTACTGTTTGTTTATTTCCGGTTCTATGGAAGACGACGGTGCCCACACTGCAACCGACGATTGTGCATTATGCAAGGCTTGGTCTAAAAAAGGAGCAATCAAGAAATTCCAAAAGCTGTACTGCGATTTTGATGAGTCAAACGTTTCTCGTGTCAAATATAATAAATATGGAATTGCCATATTGACTGATTATTAAACCCTATTACATAGCTTCGTTTGCCGGCATAGTTGGAAAAATCTCTTTTCGAAAAGAATTTCGCAACTCATCATCGCCAAGGGATAAGTCTACCTTCACGGCAAAAATCACGGACTGTTTTTATACGACAGCCTTATATGGATCTATTTTGTTAGCGGTACTTTGCGATGAAGAACCCCACCGAATTTTGCCGAAAGGCAAAATTACGGTTGGACTTGCGCCAAAGCTAAGCGAAAATTTATCGCAAACTATCGCGCAAGTCGGGGTTCTGAATCCTCCGCGAGATACTGCCTTTCCAATAATTCCAACTGTTCCAACCGTTCCGTTTGGTACATCATCAAAAAAGCATCAGAGCTTCAAAAAAGTATCAAGGGCGACCGCAGATTTTTCATATCTGCGGTCGCCCTTTTCTTTGAAAAGTCCTTGAAACATCTCTTTTTTTGTCTTTCGCTCGGCGTTGCCGTGCGATCTGATGCACCGTGGATTAGACACGGCTTTATCCTGCTCAAAAATAGGGGCTTAAAAAAGCCCCTATTAGTTCGTAGTACACGGTTCACTTACTGTTGTGCTCACCGCGCTGTTTTGCGATAGAATAAGGGGTAGACCTTATATGCCTACCCCCTGTTGACACCGAGCTGAAAGCATTTGGTTTTGCTTGGCTTTTCAGGTTCTAAATGTTAACGCATATAACTTAATAACCGCCCTACCATTTATCCGAAATTATTTTGTATACAGTGACGGTGCAAAAGCCTTGATTTTTCATAGTTTTTTGCGCCATATGTTTGTTTGCTTAGAAAGTGAAACTGTAAATTTGAGAATAAAAATCACAAATCTGTGCAAACTTTTTGAAGTCGTTTTTTCTAATTGTTGAATTGATTAATACCTAATTAAATCTTAATTTTATATTATTGTTCAGGTCCAAAGCAACGAATAAATTTGAGCGGCTCTTTTTGGTTATTTGTTACCTTTATTTTTTCGCAATTTGCGGGAATAAAATAGTGGTCACAGGTCTTTATATGCATACCGTTGAGCGTTCCGCTTCCGGACATTACGTAAATGCCATAAAACCTGTCGTCTTTGTCAAACGATGCGTAGGTATCTACCGTTACCATATCGAGAGCGAACATATCTGTTATATGTGGGTAGATAATATGTTCTACGGTATATCCGTCCATTTTCTCGCATAGTGGCTCGATACGGTAATGCGAGAGGGTATCCTCAAGGCTCGCTCCATCGTATTCAAAGCAATCAAACATTTTATTAAAGCCAAGACCTTGATGGCACATAAAGTCGGCAACGGCAAGTCCTGACGGAGTTACACGCTCTGTTCTTACCGTATAGTCGGTCGGCTCTTGTATCTCAACAAGGAAACAACCCGCGCCTATTCCGTGCGGTACACCGCCGCGGATAATAAAGGCATCGCCCGTTCTGACCTCTACTCTGTGCAAGCAGTCGAGCATCGCCGGAATATTCTGCTCATCAAAGCAACGCTTCCAATGCTCACGGGTAACGTTTTCCTTGAAGCCTATGTAGATACAAGGCTTCTCTCCGTTTATCTCTCGTTCTTCGACGATGTACCAACACTCTGTTTTGCCGAATTCGGAGTCAAAAAGCCTTTTTGCGCATTCTCTCGTAGGGTGAACTTGGAGTGTAAGCCTTTCTGCCGCATCAAGAAGCTTGACAAGAACGCCGAGATTTGCACCATATTTATCTGCGTGTCTCTCTCCTAAAAGCTCGGCAGGATATTTTTTTACCAGTTCTGCCAACGAAATATCGGAGTCAGCTACAAGGCTTAGTCCCTCAACGATATGCTCACGTCCGCTGTTGCGTGCCGAGACGGTAGACATAAGCCATTCCTCAGGGAAGTGGCTGTCCTCTCCCGTCTCACCGTGGAGCTTTGAGATCATTTTTCCTCCGAGATAGGTGCGCCAAGCCCGAGAAGTCGTAAGTTTGATCGGCTTTGTAAGGTCTAATGTGTTCATTTTATTTGTCATTGTTGCGGAATTTATCTTCTTTTTCAAGATCTCTCACAGTTCCCGTTGGCTTATGGCGCTCGTCAAGACGCTTGAGTCCCGCATCGTTATCGGGAAGAAAATCGATCCACATATAGTGCAGATGGTCTGTGCCCGTGACCTCAACGCCGTGATCCGCGCCAAGAGGAATATGTACCATCACGTTGCCGTCCATAGCTATCTTCTCACCGTTGATGATCAGATCCATATTGTTCTCGGGGAACGAGAAGAAGAATTGGTCGAGCATAGGATGGGAGTGGGGCTTTACGTAGTCATAGCCGTAGGACTCTACCGATCCGATAGCAAAACGGGGAATGATCTTGTGGGGGATCATCATACGGCTGATGGTCTTGGGGCTCTTATTGGGGTCAACGTACTGAATTGCCGTTGCGTAAGGCTTTATAAGCGGAAACTCCGTGCCGTAATCCGCTCGGAGTTTTACGTCCTCCTCTGTGATATCCCAAGCGATCTGCACGAGCTGAACGTTGGTCTTTGCCTTGATAGCCATATCCTTTTCGGGAGCGGGAACAAACGTAACTCTTTCGTTGAAGTCTATATCCTTGCCGTCGGTCGACATAACGCACTCACCCTCAACAAGAATGAAGATGTTATAGTGTGCCTCATCTGCGGGAAGAGTAAAGATCTCATCTGCGGGAACTGTTACATGATAGCACTGTGTTCCTGGGATCTCACCGACACACATCGGTAAACATCTCATCTCATTTACAGATGTGTCTATTTTTTCCATTGCCAAAAACTGTCCGCCTTGGGTTATCATAATTATTTCTCCTTTTGTTTATTAAAATCGTTTTCTTTTAATTGTCTTGGGTTTACAGATGTGATACGATCCACCACAAGCTGTCTGAATTCGGGAGAGAGCATAGCGAAATATGCTGTAAATCCCGTAACGCGTACCACAAGATCGGGATATTTGAAAGGATCTTTGTGAGCCTCAAGGATCTTTTCTGTGTCTATAATATTGATGTTGAGAAGCGTATTACCCGTGTTCATGATTGTTTTGATCATAGCCGCCATTTTTCGAATACCCTCTTCATCATTTGCGATACCGGGGTCGACCTCAAGCTGAACAGGCGCGGTGTTTCCAAAAGCGGGCTGAACTCTTGCGATACTGTTACACATGGAGGTGACAGCTCCGTCCGGACGAAAGTTACCGCAAGGATTTGCGCCGTGATTTATTGGCTTTCCGCTTTTTCTGCCGTTTGGTGTTGCGCCTACGCTCTTACCGAGAAGAATGGTATTTGACCATGAGAAGAACCCAGGGATAAAGTTGATTCCTTTGTGTTGTTCGCAAAGGTCACGAACAAGCTCGGTATATAAGTCCTTTATTTTTTCCGCCCACTCATCTCCAAGACTGTTGCCACCGCCGTAACGCTCACTGTGGAGCATAAGCTGGCGGATATATTCGCCGTCCTTATCCTCATAGTTTGCCTTAATATGTGCGTCAAGCTCATCATAGGTAAGCTTTTTTTCTCTCTCAATTCGTTGTTCGAGAGCCGCAAAGCTATCGGCAACTACCGCAAGACCGCTTCCGTCCACACACATATTGTAATAATTCGCGCCGCCGTCCGTTATGTTTACGCCCTTTGCGATCAGTCCGTGCTGGAAGAGGTTGAGTATAAGCTCGGGTTGGCTTTTTGATTGATATTGGAGATGGTGTATTATGCCATTTCCCGTAGCGTCAACTGCTATCTTCAAGTGCTTTTTGTAGATATCAAAGAGATGGGAGACAGAGGGATCGCCCTCGCTCATCATTTCTTCGTATGAGACCTCAAAGGTGCGGAGAAGATTGATCTTGACCGTGTCGTTCATAGTGTATTCCATACCCGGAATACACATCCAATGGCAGCCCGCGGCAACTCTGCGGCGCGCGAGCTCCTTGGAATATCCGCATTTCATAAATCCTTCGACAAGCGCGTTGTCCGAGGAATAACGGGGCCAGCCCTGTTTGTTTTTGAACAGATATTCGACCGATTTCAAAAAGAAATCCTCGTTCATTTTGTCGTGAACACGAACGGTAAGGTTACAAGCGATATTGATCTTGTCTGCCGCTTCGAGTGCAAGATAAGACATTTTTGAGGTCATATCCTCACCGTTTACGTCAGGACCGCCAAGCTGGAAGTAGCGGCTGTCCTGCAAAAACAGACAGGCAAGATAGAACACTGCTTCATCGTCAGTAAGTATTCCGACTTTCGTATCATGCTCGTAGTAGGGGCGAAGCATTTCGTCAAGCTGACCGCCCGCGCTTCCTCTGTTGTAGGTGCGGGAGAGCATACTGAACCAACACAGCCATTGAATTGCCTCGCGGAAGGTCTTGGGTGCGCCCGCCGCAACGTTTCGGTTTACACGCGACATTTCAAGAAGATTTTGTGAAAGCTGAGGGTTTTTCTCTATCTTTGAAAGTTCCAAAAGTTCATCTGAGGCTCTGTAAAGGAATGCGATTATAGCTTCGACCACTGCTATCTCCGAATCGTAAAATTCGTGATGGTCTTGGCTATGCTTCTCACGTTCAAGCTTTAGTTGTTCAAGAATACCGCCCCAACCGAGATCAAATCCGATCTGAAGATCGGGGGTAAAGTGGTGGCAGTTGTCGATTCCCGAAATAATATTGTATTTGTCGAATATCTTTTTTAAGTCGTCAAAGGGATAAGCGGGATTCCATTTGTGTTGCTTGGGGCGCAGACGCTCCATAAACACAAAGCCCTTGCCGACGAACGCATCGATCGGATCACAATAAAGCGGATGGCTTCCGATAAGTCTCGTATAGTTTTCACGCCATGCGCGGTATCCGTATATCGATCCGTTTTCGTGGTTTGCTTCAAGCTCGAATTTATATACATCTTGCTCGATAAGACCGTAATCGTCCTCGTCCGCACCGCCTTTTTTAGCTTTTTCCTCGGTTTGCGCGACCTTACGGGCACGAAGCAGGGCGATCCTTTCGTCGTACGTGTAACGCTTGTCGGCGGGATAGGTATTTATAAACTGGATTTTCGACATATCATTCACCCACCTTTACTTTGATATTGATATCCGAGAGCATTTCTCCGAACTCTTTCATCTGCTCGTTCGTGTAGGGGCGCAGTAAAGAGAAATCATTGGCTTTGTCAAGACTCTGATATTTTGATGCTCCGAGAGGATTGAAATTGAGAAGCTGATAGTATATCAAGTTTTCCTTGCCCTCAAGAAGTTTTGCGATAGAACGAAGATTTTCTTTTGTTGCTGTAACTCCGTCGATAAGAGGGGTTCTTATTATCATAGGAATATCCGAGATCTTTATGATGTTTTCTATCGTGTTCTTGTTGGATAAACCTGTGTATTTCTTGTGCATTCCGTCATCGAAAAGCTTCAGATCTGCCATTATTATATCGACCTCATTCAAAAGTGAAGAAATGTGATCATACGGCATAGATAGATTTGTTTCAATAGCTACGGAAAAGCCCTCCTTGCGACAAGCTCTTGCTATCTCGGTCGCAAACTCCGTATGGCAAAGCACCTCACCGCCCGAAAGTGTAACTCCACCGTTTGATCCATCATAGTACGCCTTGTCCTGACGAATCTCGGACATGATCTGCTCGACCGTCATTTCCTTTCCGCTCATCATCAGAGCCTCGGCATAGCAAATATCTGCACATTTTCCGCATTTTGCACAGATCTCACGGTCAATGATATGCACTCCGTTTTCGAACTTGTGAGCGTGGACTAGGCAAGTATCAAAGCACTTACCGCAACCGATACACTTCGATGGATAGAACATAAGATCTTGGCTCATCGAGAGCGTTTCGGGGTTGTGACACCACGCGCAACGCATATTACAGCCCTTAAAGAAAACCGTTGTTCGAATCCCGGGACCGTCGTTCAGAGAAAAACGTTGAATATCTGTTATCAAATGTTTCATAAAAATATTTTATCCTTTATCAGTGAAAATCAACGGATGTCCATGCACCGCCGTTTTTCACGCTTTCATACATTTTGTCAAGCACGTAGCGGGCATTTCTGCCGTCCTCCGCAGTTACAACAAGCGGTTCTCCCGTACGCAGACAGTATGCGAAGTTGTCGCTTCCTTGCTGCCACTCGCGCTCATATGGGAAGGGTGTTTCTTCGCTCCATTTATCATTCTTATACCAATAAATATGGTTGCCTTCAGCCCCTCCGCTGACGTTGAGATATGCGCCTTCAGGACCGTAGACCTCAACTCTGCAATACCAAGACGATGCAAGGTAGGACGTCGTTACCGCAAAGCGAGCGATACAACCGTTCTTGTATCTCCACTCGGTAACGCCGAAGTCCTCGGTCTCGATGTCAAAGGTCTGAATTGCGGAAGTCGCTCTTACCTCATCGGGAATGCCGAGTATCGTGATAAGACGGTCGATCTCATGTATTCCCTGATTACTGAACGCACCGCCTCCGTCCATTGCCCAAGTGCCTCTCCACTTACCGTTTTCATCATAATATTTCTGAGTTCTTCTTATATTGAGAGTGATGTTCGCCGAGGTGATCTTGTCACCGAAGAAGCCTTCCTTAACGGCGTTTTGCAATTCGGTCAGCGGTCCGCGGAAGTGAAGGTCAAAGTCTACGCCGAACATAAGTCCTTTTTCCTTTGCCATAGCTATGGCTTGGTCGCACTTTTCGTAGTTTACGTCCATGGGCTTAGTGGTAAGAACGTGTTTTCCCGCCTCAAAGCACTGCATAGCTATATCGCAGTGTGTTCCCGTAGGGGTAACGATGTACATTACCTCGACCTCGGGATCTTTCAGAAAAACATTGATGTCGGTGCTGTACGGAACTTTGTACATCTCTCCGACTGTCTTTGCTTTTTCTTCATTTATATCGCAAACGCCGTAAAGCTTGACACCGCAGGTGTCCTCGATCTGTTTACAACGGTTTTTGCCCATTCCAAGTCCGACAACGACCATTCGAACAGGATCGTCCGCATAAGGTCTGTCAAAACGGAGTTTCGGAGTAAGCGCGGATATCATATCTCCCGGGGCGGAGGCTGGGATCGTTTTCTTTATGTAGTCGTAAACTCTCTTACAGGTCTCTATCTTGTCAAGATCGGATTCCTTCGGAACGTGCGTTTCGATAGAGACAGGCATATCCTTGCCTGTTACCGCAACACCCGCGAGAACTCTGTCCCACGGAACTTTTTTGTATTTTAACTCGGGGATCGTGGGAACACCGCGGGATTTTACGTGTACCATGTTCGCGTATTTCAGTGCCTTAGTGAAGTAGTCAACACAGTCGCCCTTTGCCTCGGGGAGATATTCGAACATATTTGAAACATCCCAAGCAAGACCCCATTCGGGAACGTTCAGAGCTTCAAGGACACAGATGACTTCGTCGGGAGTAACTCCGCAGTTTTCAAAGCCGAGGATAAGTCCCGCTTCCTTTGCTCTCTTTGCGATAGGCGCAAACATCTCGAGGACCTGTGCGAGAGCGTCGGGACGCATAGCAAGTTCACCGCAAGCGGGGTCTGTCTGGTCGTGTTGCCAATAGAAGAAGCTTCGAACGAGCTTGGTATCAAGAATTTTTGACGCTCTTATAATACCCTCAAGCTTTTCCATTTCCATCTCCTGTCTCTCCTTGTCGGGAAGATGTACTTTACAAAGCGAGGATTGTATAACGCCCGCCTTGAGTCCGTAACTGTCAAGCGCGGCTTTCAACTCGTAAAGCTCCTCGTCGGTCTGTTTCTCAATCGGTTTTCCGTTGATCCTTCCACGGAAATCAACGTGTGTCATGCCCCACTCCTTGATCACGGGAAGGACTTCGTAAATGTCCTTATAAAATTCGTCCGAAAAAATTGAAATGTACATAGCAATTCTCCTTATAAAATTTTTTTATTATTTTGAATCAATCAAGCAAAAAACTGCCTTTTTTTATATAACGCACCGCCGCCTTTCCCGCGGCTTCGCCAGTCAAAGCACAGGTAGGAATAACACGTGCGACCTCCCAATCGTCAAAATCGGGAGCGGATATGATCCTACCTGACGCAAGAAGATTGGGAAAGCTTGAATTGTACAGCGCTGAAAGTGGGACGTCGTAGATGTTTTCTACATATTTTTCAGACATACGAAAATCTCCCGTATGTCCGATGGAATCAAATACATTGTTTCCATTGACAGCCTTAAAATCGCTGTCTCCAACAATATTTCGTATGGTTCTTAGCTGAGGCATAGATGGAATACTCATAATATCGTAAGAATATCTGTCGCGCTCTCGGATACGCGCCAACATACGCCGTTTGCCTGCAAGCATAAATTCGGTTATCTCCTCGGCACTTACACCCTTGAATTTTTTCATTCCTTCGGGGTGACCTTTTCCGTTCAGATCGCTTCCGCTGTTGACCCAATTTCTGACTGCCCATGTTTTGTTTTCGTCAAGCGATTTTCTTGCATCGTCGAACTTAATGTCGTGAACTATGTAGGAAAGAAAATTTTCACCCTCACGACAAGGCACGCCCGCACGGTGCATAACGGAAGCGTCACCTGTGGCATCTATCACGACACTTGCGGGATAAAACGATCTGCCGTCCGCGTTTTCGGTTATCACACCCTTACAAATATTTTGTTCCATTACGGGATAAGTCGCGTAGGTGTCGAAAAGTATCTTTACTCCGCTCGACGTTACGTATTCGTCAAGCGCGAGAGCGAAGACCGTGGGAGAATAGCGCGTACTGTACCGCTCTCTGCGCGGCGCACTTTTATCCGTACCACCCCATCTTTTCGGCAGACTGTCGAAGCAGTCTCGTACCGATAGCTTGATAAGCTCCTCGGCAATGCCGAGCACTACTTGATTTCCTTTCGAATCGCAAAGCGGCTCGTACCAACTGATCAAACCGCTCGTGGCAAGTCCTCCAAGGTTGACCTGTTTCTCAAGCAGAAGCACCTTTGCGCCGTCCCGTGCGGCAGACACCGATGCGGCTATCCCCGCAATTCCTCCGCCTACCACAATAACATCATATTTATCGCGGATCGTTGTTGAAATCTCGTAAATAATACTCACCTCTTTCTTGAATTCATATGTTATCTTTTTTCCGTTATTTAACAAAAATCAACTGTTGTCATTATGCATCATTCGGTCTCTTCTATCAAGCCCTTGCCATCCCGAATATTTACCGTATACGTTTTGTTTGAATAACGACGTACAACCTTTATTTCCTTCCATGCGTTTGGAAGACAGGGCTTTAGCTCTATACCGTGAGAAGCAGATGTACGGAATCCAATAATATATTCTAACAGTGTCCAAAAATGCCACGCAACCGTGCCCGTACGGTAATGATAGCTTGACAATCCAAAATTCTCGTCTTTATAACCAAAATAATAGTTGCTGTAATATATTGGTATCTGACGGCTCCATTCAGGAGAATGTTGGGGATTGGTAGGCAGTAGGCTCATCAAGGTCTCAACCGCCTTATTTCCGTCGCCGCGCATACAGTCGCCCAGGATTTTGAACATGACAGAATGGCAATAAACAGAACCGTTTTCCGTCGTTCCGCGTTGCTTCACGCTTACGCGCCCCCATATGGGGCTGTATTCCGAAAAAGGAGGATCAATGAGAAGATACCCAAAAGGAACCTTCATCGATTCGATCGTATTGACCACCTTGTTAAGCCGTTCGCCTTTTGCAACGCCAGCAATGATTGCCCACGTTTGTGTGTTGAGAAATTTCTGTGCTTCTTTATCTGTATGAACACCATACGGTATACCGTCATCATTAATACCCGCAGCATACCATTCGCCGTCCCAGAGATGTGTATTGATTGCGTCGATCAGAGATTTTCGAACGAAGGCAAGATGGTCATCATATTGTACTTTAAGAAGTCTTTCAAGTGCATAAACGAAAGCCATGCTGTTCCAACCCGACTCTCCCTTTCCATTTCGTCCAGGACCATTTACCGGATCATTCCAATCTCCGTCCAACATCAGGCACAATCCATGCTCCCCCAGTTGAGTGGACATATATCTTGCAGCTTTGAACAGATGCGTAATAATCGGCTCTTTAAGAGGACTGTCCTTATATCCCACGGGAAGATAATAGTTTTCCTTATTTCCCGTCTTTTCTATGACCTCTATCAAACAAATAATCAGCCATATATATGAATCACTGTGATTCATAAGACAAAGCTTTGCGTCGGGTGCACCGTCGGTATTATGGTATTGCTTCAAATATCCGTTCAAGTGCTGCAACTCCAATATTTTCATTGCCCGTTTCAATGCATCCTCTGGGTCAATCATGGCGTAACCGAGATAGTCCTGCAGTTGGTTGCGAACGGGACAATACGTTCCGCCGCGATTCAAACGTGCAAAGTATGTAAGCTGGCGCTTGAACCAGTAATTCGTAAGATAGTTTAGCTCCTTTTCTGGCGTTTGAATCATAAGCGTGGAGCAACGATCTTCCCACAGCCTTTTTACACACTCACACTCTGCCTCAACGTCTGGAAAATTATCCGCGATATCGTAAAGAGCTTCCAGGGAGCGTTCGCTGCCTATCTGAAAGCTTACGCTTGCAGTCTCGTTTGATGCGATTAAGAAGCGGTGATGTGTTACACCCATGGGTGCCGTTCTGTCTTGCTCATAGCTTCCATTGATACATGTCCCAGATAAAACAGCCGCAGGAAGTCCCTCTGTGTAGTCCGATCCGAAAAAGCGCAATCGGTCACACTCATACGAGGTGGGCTTGATATTGCTGATAATGTAATCAAATTTTATATTTGCTTTTGATTTCTCATAATCATCATAACGCCAATACCATGGGTATCCTGTGCGATAGATAAAGTGCCTTTCAGCATCTCCTCTTGCTTCACATTGCATGGTGGTTTTACCAAACGGAAAAGCCGCAAATGTGGATATTTCAGCCGTATCCTTACCGAGATTTTTCAAGGTGACCGTCCAGAGTTCACGTTGACCGCAAGTTGGTACGAACACTCTGATTTTCACTTCAAAATCTTCAAATCTCTCCGTCAACACCGTCTGATGTAACCGGTGTTCACACTCGTAGGAGATACCGTTGCCTCGACACAAAACATAAGGCTTGCCTTCATACGTAACGTAAAAATGATTGTCGCTGTCTTTATGAACACGTGAAGAGTAATCCGGTGCCATACAGATTCCGGCTCCCTCCATACGCTGAGAAATATCGATTTGATATTCGTCATTAAAAAGCTTGTTAGTAAACGGAGACGGCGTAAACGGTGTGGTTACCACATACGCCTTTCCGCCATCTGAAAAATATCCGTATTCCATCATAAACCTCCATTTTAGTTGTGCTGACCATAATTTTGATATCATCTTGACAAATATTCGTGTAAGTGATATTATAATAACATAAAAACAATTCCATTAATAGAACAGGTTTAACGAAAAATAGTACTAATTTAAGATTTTGGAGAAAATATATGGAAGAGACTTTTTGGTTAGATGCCAATATTATCGCTATGCGTGAATCGGTTCCTATCCGTTTTGCGCATCATAAAAATATAGATAAACCGGAAAATCATGTGCTGCATATCAATAATTATGTGGAAATTTACGTTTTCGTTTCGGGAAATCACAACTATGTCGTGGAAAACTCTCTTTACGAGTTAAACCGCGGAGATATAATAATCATAAATCCTCGTGAGGTACATAAGGCACTGCCTTTGACGGAAACGATGTATGAGCGCTTTTATTTTCTTGTGGATGAGCATACGTTTGATTCCATGTATCAAAACCCGCTATCTCAAATTTTGAATAAGTCAACTGACATTGATAATCTGATTTCTCTTGATGATAAAACTCGAAAAGATGTTTTGAATATGTTATATGAGATCAGCAATTGCTTTCAGGGCGGACAAGACGATCAATTACGGGCATTCAGCTTTTTTATGCGGGTTTTGGATGAGATCAATCAGCAGCTTCGGCGTGCTCATTCATTCGAAGGAAACGTCACACATACACCTGAACTTTTGAGAAAGATCTTGACCTACGTTGCGGAACACACTTCAGAAATACAGACAACAACCGAGATCTCGTCTGCCCTCGGCTTGACACCTCAATATTTATCAAACTATTTCAGTAAGCACATCGGAACAACGCTAAAAATGTATATACAAGCCAAAAAGATAGCCCTTGCCAAGGACTTGCTTGACAAGGGCGCAGACGTTACGCAAACTTGCTATGATTGCGGATTTAACGATTGCTCTTATTTTATTAAGGTGTTTAAAAAATATGTTGGTATGACACCTTTAACGTATAAACAAAAGATAGGAACATAGACAAGGATATTCGTTTATTCATAATGGGGATATCTAACAAATGTTCGGAGATATAATAAAATAATTTATATGCTAACGAAAAAATACAAACTCGCCCTTTTTCTTTGTCTTCTGCGATGCAAATTTTGAGTGTTGAAGAGCATCAAAATCACGCTGGGGCAATAATGAAAGGCGGGATTTTCTCATAGCATCAAAAAAGTGTCAAGGCGACCGCATATTTTCATTTCTGCGGTCGCCCTTTTCTTT
>JAZSIP010000094.1:0-24260 GCA_045533915.1 Eubacteriales bacterium | reverse complement strand
ATTTTAACGATCCTCTTTTTGTCATACTCATTTTTGCCTCGTTTCGGGGCTTTTTCTTTTGTTTTTCCTAAACTTTCAAAATTGTATAGCAAAAGGCTGAGCCAATCGCTTTCTAAAAAGCTTTTGACTCAGCCCCTTTTTGTTTATATGATAGTATATTCAAACATTTCGCAGTGAAGTCTTGTTCCGATATCAACACCGAGAGGGAGAAGCGCAAGCGCGATGAACACGTCACAGTCTCCGTTCGTTCCGTCTTCACGCAGATAGGCGTACTCACCTTCTATTTTTACAATGGTATAATCTTTTGGTTCCATAGATCCTCCTAATATTGTCCGCAAAGGGAAGTGCAAGGTCGAGATATGAAGCAAAGCCTTGATCAAGACTTTGTTTACACTCTTTGTATTCCAATAGCGTTCTTGCTGTATGTATCATATTAATTATAGTAAAATAATGAAAAAAGTCAAGACTGAAAAATTAAAATCCAAAGTTTTTCAGACAAGATTTTCAAAAATACAGAAAAAACTTTAAGACTGTTTTCGGCAGTCTTTTTTTGTTAGCGATAAAATTTTTATATCTTTTTTACGCTTTGTGTCGGGAAAAGAGAACGGTAAAAATAAACCGAGCTATTTTGTCATACGATTATAGGAATATTCTTTGTTTTGCCTACTTAAAACGACAAAACTTTTATGCGGATTTTGTTAAAATAATTACGCAACTACTTCAAAAAAGGAAGGTAAGGGTAATGGACAAAAGCGGTCGTGAAAAAAGCAAGACTAAAGAAGTCGTATTGACGGACGGAACAAGAAATATACACGGTGAAAGTGTCACAAAAAAGAAAACGGCAGGAGAATGGGCGTTAGATATATTTTGGGGACTTGTGTACGCCTTGTGGGCGTATATTCTCGGCGGCTTTTCTCTGCCGTTCGGCGCAACTCCTTTTGGGATCGCGCTTTTGTGCGCGGCAAAGGAAAGAACGCTATTTATATTTGCGGGGCTTTGCTTATCTGCGGTGGGCGGAGATATTCCAATACTTTATATTTCGGTCTACAGCGCGATTTTGTTGATACGTTTGTTGGCAACGCTCGTATTTGATACACCGTGGAGCGAAAAAGAGGGGCGGGAGATAGGAGAAAAGACGTTTTTTGAGGCGAGAGGCTTATTTTTTAACGAGCATCTGAGTCTTCGTATGTCAACTTCTTGCGTCGGCGCTCTTGCCATTGGCGTATATTTGCTGATCAAAGGCGGATTTTTGTATTACGATCTTTACGGAGCGCTTATATCTCTTGCGACAGCGCCGATAGCATCGGCGTTATTTGTGGGGCTATTTGGCAAAAGACGCGAGGGGTCGGTTTACTATGCGCTTGGCTTTATTGCCCTTGCCTCCGTAATTGTTTTTGCAACGAGAAGATACGAAATGTATCACGTTTCAGTCGCGGCGTTTGGCGCTATGTTTGCTTCTCTTTATCTTGTAAGACGTGAGGGAACTGTAACAGGAGTTTTTGCGGGTGCGATATTGGGCTTGTGTTATTCGCCGTTACTTGCGCCCTTGTTTGCTTTTGGAGCTCTTTGCGGAGGAATAGTTTTTCCGACCTCAGTGACTCTCGGAACACTTGCTACGTTTGTGGTTGGAGCTGCTTGGGCTATTTATACGCAAGGAATAAGTGCGTTGAACGGTCTTTTGCCCGCCATTCTTGCGGCGTGTATCATATATGCTGCAGTGGACAAGCTCTTTGTTTCGGAAAAGAAAGAAGAGGTCGTGGCAGAACAGGAAAAAGAAACTAAATCCGCAGAAATTGAATTGCTTGACGTGACGGCAATAGATTCGGTACGCCTTAATGATACGGAAGCTAAGATAAAATCCATATGCGAGAGCTTTAATTCGCTTTCTGGTATATTTGAATCAATGGGAGAGATGTTAAAACGTCCGAACGAAGAGGATCTCAGACGTATTTGCGATAACGCTTTTGATTCCTCCTGTGCGGGTTGCTCTCAAAAGGAGATGTGTTGGGAGCAAAATTACAGACGAACCGATTCGGAGATATCGGAGATCTGCGCCGTTTTGCACAGAGACGGAAGCGTAAATATGGGTGACGTTAATGAAGCGCTTCGAGTGCGTTGCTCTCGGATTCCCGATATACTTGACGAGATAAATCACAATGCCTGTGCCTATGCAAGTAGGATATTGCAATACGACAAAACCGAGATATTTGCCAATGATTATTCAACCGTCTCGGATATTTTGGCGGAATCTATGACTCGTGACGGAGGAGATTATGAGTATGATCCCGAGCTTTCGAAGAAGCTTTGCGCGGCTCTTTTGAAAACAAAGGATTCGGAGGTCAACGCCGTTGCGGTCTTCGGCAAGCGCAAAAAACGTACTGTATTGCATATGGAAAGTGGCTTGGCGTTTGAGAGGAACAGAGAGAATATATTGCGTACTGTTGAAAATGTTTTTGATAAAAGAATGATCGTGGAAAGAGAGGAAACAATTTCTGACGGAACGAAAAGTGTGATATTGTGCGAGGCAAAAAAGCTCTCGGTAAGCGTTGCTTTACGCACATTACGGGCTGATAGTGAGCGTGAATACTGCGGAGATACAGCAGGATCTTTTTATGATAACGAAGATAGATTTTACGCCTTTATCAGTGACGGAATGGGTTCGGGGCGCGATGCCGCGTTTGCTTCGGGTATATGTGCGCTGTTTTTGAAAAAAATGCTCTCTACGGGAAATGGCTGTGAAGCTACTGTTAAAATGATAAACGGATTTTTGCGCAATAAAGGAAATGGAAGTCTGCACGAATGCTCAGCAACGGTCGATCTGTGGGAACTTGATCTTCTGAGCGGGAAAGCGGCGTTTTTGAAAAGCGGAGCTGCTCCAACTTACATTTTGCGTGAGGGCGGACTTTTCAAAATACGTTCAAAAACTTTGCCTGTGGGTATCTTGCGTGAGCCCGATACAAAGCGTATAAGCTTTGACGTGGGCGAGGGAGACGTTGTGGTTATGGTGAGCGACGGAGTTACGCAAGGAAAAGAGGAATGTCCGTGGCTCTTCGATCTTCTGCGCGGTAATATCTCTACCCTCGGCATAGAAAAAACCGCCGATCTCGTCGTTAATTACGCAAAAAAAGAAGGCTCTTCCGATGACCTCTCTGTGTTGATACTTAAAATAGATCGAGCATAAGGACGCAGGGGATGCGAGAGGATGCGTTCGACCCTTTCCCCGCAAGAAAGGGTCGAGCCCCAAAGAACTTCCTGAAGGGAGTTCTTTATAAAAACCGTTTGGAAATTAAAAAAGTGTTTGGTTTTTCTATTATGTAAAAACAGGTTGGACAGCTAAAGCTACCAACCACTGTTTTATGGGTATTTATTATTTTTGTTTTCTAAATAAAAAGAATACGCCCGATATTGATAAATAATGGACTGTCGAGGACGCCAGTCCCTACAAAAAATGGTATAATTTTGTTTGTATTACTCTCGCCGTAAGGCGACGGCAAACTCAAACAAATTTCAATTTCACCATGTAGGGACCGGCGTCCTCGACGGTCCATTTTAATAAAAATAACATCGGGCGTATTTTCGTTGAATAGAATATTTTTCTTAATTTACCCAAAGAAAGTGTGGTCGGTAGCTTTAGCTGTCCGACCACTTTCTTCCATAGAGAAAAACTAAACAAATTTAGTTATCACAAAAGGTTATTTATAAATAACCCCCTGCAATGCTTTCTTTTTGCGGAGTTACCGCAGGTTACTCCCATTTTCTTTCGCGAAAGAAAAAGTAAGCGCGTCCCAGAATTATTCCTCAACAACGCCGTTCTTAACAGCATCGAAATCCGCTTCTACCTCGGCAGAGGGCTTCTTTGTGAGAAGCGAAACTACGACGATAAGAACGCACGAGAAGATGAATGCGGGAAGAAGCTCGTAGATAGCGAACACACCGCCGAGCTTCGCGATAAGGAACTTCCAGATAAATACCATCGCTCCGCCGCCAAGCATACCGACGATTGCGCCCGCTCTTGTTGTTCTCTTCCAGAAGAGTGAGAAAAGCATAAGAGGACCGAAGGTCGCGCCAAAGCCTGCCCAAGCAAACGATACGATAGTAAAGATAACGCTATCCTCATCAAGAGCGATGAGAGCCGCGATAACCGCGATAACGAGAAGAGTTACTCTCGATACCCACATTACCTGCTTATCGCTTGCGTTCTTCTTAAGGATACCTTGGAAGATATTCTTGGACACTGAAGAAGCCGCGATAAGAAGATAGGAATCGGAAGAGCTGATAGTTGCCGCAAGGATTCCCGCCATAACGAAACCTGCAAGGATCGCGGGAAGCGAGGACTGCGCGAGCTTAATGAAGATATTTTCAGCACTCGAAGCGGTAAGGAATTCAACGGGATAAAGCTGTCTTCCTACGATACCGATAAACACCGCAACCGCGAGCGAGATAACGACCCAAACCATAGCGATACGACGAGAGGTCTTGAGCTCTCCTTCTTTACGGATAGCCATAAAGCGAAGGAGTACCTGAGGCATACCGAAGTAACCGAGACCCCACGCGAGAAGCGAACAGATCGTAAGAATAGAATAAGGAAGTCTTTCACCGAATATCGCCGTATTTCCAATAGCCACCTGAGTACCGTCAACAGTCGTAGGATTAGCAATACCGAAGAACTCGAGGAATCCAGGAATATTGTTAGCATTGTCGATAACCGCACCGATTCCGCCAGCACTTACAGTGCTTATGATAACGATAACTGTGAGCGCAATTATCATTACGATACTCTGCATAAAGTCAGACGCGCTCTCCGCAAGGAAGCCTCCGATGATGGTATATGCAAGAACGAACGCAGCACCGATAAGCATCATTACCCAATAGGGTGCGCCGAAAAGCGTTGAAAAGAGCTTTCCGCAAGTTACGAAGCAGCTCGATGCATAAACCGTGAAAAATACGAGAATAAAGATCGCCGCGATAGAAAGGATAAGCTTCTTCTTCTCACGGAAACGGTTAGAGAAAAATTCGGGAAGCGTGATAGCATTGTTAGCTCTTACGCTGTAACGGCGAAGTCTCTTTGAAACGATAAGCCAGTTGAGATACGTACCGATAGCAAGTCCGATAGCCGTCCACGCAGCCTCCGCGAGTCCGCACCAATACGCGACACCGGGAAGTCCCATAAGAAGCCAACCGCTCATATCTGAAGCCTCAGCACTCATTGCCGTGACCCAAGGTCCGAACGAACGTCCTCCAAGAAAATAGTTTTCAGAGCTCTTGTTGGCTCTCTTGTAATAATAAACACCGATACCTATAACAGCCGCCATATATATTATCATAGCGATAAGTATCTGGATCTGATCACCTGTCATTGTTTTGCTCCTTTCGGTGAATTTTAAATAAAATTATAGACCATTATACCATACATTACCTTTATTGTAAAGAGTTTTTTTGAAATTTCATCACGAAACCGACAAAAATCTGATACTAAGCTATCATTTTTTCGATTCAGTATTTGTTTTACTTCTCTCACCCATTGACAATGCGGTGTTTAAGTGTTATAATTATTTGCAATCTATAATGCAAAGGTGAAATGAATGAAAAACGGAATTCTGTATTTTCTCAAATTTGATAGAATAACCTACGCCGCAAGAGCTGTACTTGTGATAATAATATTATCCATACCCAAGCTTCCAAAGCAAGGTGCTGCCCTGCCCCTCGCTATCGTCATTGGAGCAATAGCCGTCTTTTTCAGTATTTTTCACGTTCGTTCAAACAAATTCGTGCGAAATCTCATAAAGTTTTCCGAAGAGGAGTTCATAAAGGATTTCAGACGTCACTATGAGCTTTCCGATAATTGCAATATTTACGTAACGAGATCTTTCGCCGCCGATGATAACCCTCGTCTTTCACATAGACTTGACGGTGAGTTGATATATCCTCACCTCATATTTATGACCTATTATACAATGATGGATCGCTTAGTCCTTCATATAAGAGTAAAATCTCTGCTGAGAGAAAACGTCGAGGAAGACTTCTTTTACGAAGTACCTAAAGGAAACGTTCTTGATATCAAGATAGAAAAGATAGATGCTAAGATAGAGCAAGTGCTTGTAAAATTCCCCGACATAAACGAAAAAAGCATACCAGAGTTCCCTATGCGCTTGGATTTTCACCTGCGTGATTTGCTAAAAGCCTGTTCATGCGATAAGTATGATCTGTGATAATTATTTTCAAATAGATTTCAAACCTTTTTTCAAAATCTTATTGACAAAATAAAACTTGTGTGATAAAATATTCGAGTGGAGTTTGTTGAAAAGTAAGTTTTAACTGAAAAAGTAAGCACCGCTTCGGAGACCTCACTCCGAGTAAAAATTAAAGGAAAACTTAATATGCGGGTATGGCGGAATTGGCAGACGCGCTAGATTCAGGTTCTAGTCGGGGTTCCTCGGTGAAGGTTCAAGTCCTTTTACCCGCACCACTGAAAGCCTTGAAAACACTACGTTTTCGAGGCTTTTCTCTTTCAAAATTTGTTGGCAGACACGTAACCACGGCTCACAAGCTTATGTTACGCGTCTGCCTTTGTTTTACCCTACTTTTCGATTAAGCAAGCGCCCATACTCTGATACATCGGATCGTCAGCATCGGGGATAAAATCGATGTGCGAGCTGAACTTCGCTTTCATTTGTATCTTGTTTCTCAGCTTTCCGTCCACCTCGCTGATGAGTATCTCCTTTATCAGCATTCGAAGATGGGTGTTACTGATAGCTCCCTCGGATATGATCTCGTCCAGCATATCGATTCCACTTTTGATCTCGGCTTTTCTCTTTCGGATGGTTTCCTCAAAGTTTTTTATCGCATCGATCTGTTCAGTGAGCGTCTTGATGTCGGTATCGCATTTCACGAGCATTTCATCATACACATTTGCGTGTTCTCGGTCACGAATGCGTTCAAGCAATATCAATTGTTGGTCACTCTTTCGCTGTTCCAATTTAGCCGTAAGCTCTCGTATCCGCTTTTCTGCGGTGTTCTTCTGCGACAGCCACCGCTTGACGTCGGATTCGATACTATCATAGTTCTTTTGAGCATCTTCCTTGATACTCATCAACTCCTCATATATGAGATTGTCGAGGTCGGCTTCGTCAATGCGATGCGAGGTGCAGTTTTCACTGCCGTAGCGGTGATATCCGTTGCAGACGTATTCGTATCTGTCGGGTTTGTTCTTCCATCGCCTTGTCTTACAACTGAACTTCTTTTCGTTTTTGCTCCAGTCTTTTGTTTTGATAATATGGAATTAACCAACCAAAAACTATTAATATCAATCCTATAGCGGTTAGTGTCAATTCAATAATTGTTGTAATTTCAAGAAATGTCATTTTCATACCTCTTGGTTTTTGTTATCGATACGTAGCCTTTGACTTTTTAATCTTGATACCCGTGCTATTATATCCGTTTGCCATCAAAAAGAGTTTTAGTTCTTTTTCGTCAATTTGCGATTTTGGTCCTAACACGATATCAGAAATTATCTTGTTTTTCACTTTTGAAAAATCCATATCCACATAGGAAATAAGCTGATTATCCCTATGTTTAAAATCAATCTTTTTACATTCGAGTTCTTTAAAAATTACCGAACATATAGATTTAACGTTCATATTGTCATAAAACATTTCGTTGTGAGAATTATATGTAGAAGTACGACTTAATGGATTCAAATTTTTGACATTACCAAAGGGATAGTACACCAATCTCCACTCTTTTTCCTCTTTAAAAGCGGGATTTTTATAAAAAGCACCATCATAAACGATCTTACTAATCACTTGATTGATGGCGTTCTCATAGTCTGCAGGTTTAGCGTCGTTTTTGCTTTGCGCTTGCGAAAGCTTTTCATTAATAATCTTCTGCAAATCATTTTTAATTTTCGGCCATTCGTATGAAATTTCATTAAACATAAGATTTCTGCCATCGCAAGATGATAGAAATTCGCGGGTATAGAATCCGATTGCTACGCCTTTTCCGTCATCTGCATAGCCGCGCCATTGACTTAACTTGTCCATCTCAGAAGAAAAACATGCGGCATAATAAAACATTGTGTCATTTTTCATTGCCCTATCAATTAAACGGTCGTAATCTATATCTTTGAAAAAATCCACACATACAGGATTATGTTTTCTTGCAAAACTAATACAAGTATCTTTCAATATCTTTTCAATCTCGTCACTAAAATACACGATTTCTGCGCTGTCATTGGATTCTTTGATATTTCCCATTCTAATACAGCTCTGTTTTATAATAGATATAAACGTTTCTATGCTGCAATAATGATATACTACTCTTTGTTGTTTTATATCGCACATAATATATCTCCTTTATTTTATAAGTCAACGAGGGCGGAAAACCGCCCCCGTTTTTTGATTTTAGTTTGTTGTACCTACATTTTTGAGAGTAGGATGCTGACCTTCTACAAAGTTCCAATCGTCTGCGGACCAGCCAAGAGTGGAGGACTGGAAGGCTACCGACTGCAATTCGGACATGTCCTTGGCAGTGCCAAGTTTATTCGTAGCCTTATGGGTGGTTGTTTCGCTTTTCGTTACGGTAAAGCTTTGTCCGCTGTAGCTGTAGCAGTTGGTTATATAACGCTCCGTGTTGTAGCCATAATTTTCGCCTATCACCCCGCCTGCATAGACATCACTAGAGTAGGCGTTGGAGGCTATGTTTCCCATTGCGTAGCAGCTAGTTATAGTACACAAATAATTATACCCTATCAAACCTCCTGCGTAGCTTTCGTAGGAATTGGTGTAGGTAGAGTAAGAGCGCACATCACCCTTTGCATAGCAATTAGTTATAGTAGAGTCACCACCAGCGTAACCCACCAATCCGCCTGCGTAGCTATCACCATAGCCGAAGTAAATCGAGTTTACGTCACCCTTTGCATAGCAATTAGTTATAGTAGAGTCACCGCTAGCGCAACCCACCAATCCGCCTGCGTAAACGCTGTTGTAACCATAAGATCTGTTGTTGGTTTGGGCGTTAACATCTACCATTGCATAACAATTGGTTATAGTACCTGAATCATTATAACCTACTAATCCACCCACGGAAAGATCGGCGCATTTTGAGTTTGAGTCAATAGCTCCTACTGCATAACAATTGGTTATAGTACCTGAATTATAACCTACTAATCCACCTGCATGTCTAGAGCTATTACTCACGGTCACAGTAAAATTCTCAATACCAAGATTCTTTATAGTACCTCTACTATTATATGCGAACAATCCTGCATTGCTCACATCACCGGTTATCGAGAAATTGGATATCGTGTGCCCGTTTCCGTCAAAGGTTCCCCTAAAAGGACTGTCTGATGTACCGATAGGCGTCCATCGTTCACCATTTAGATCCAAATCCATTAACAAGGAATATTTAACATTAGTATTGTTCAAAGAAATTTTCTTCAGTTGTCCAATGGTTGAAATCGGAGTATATCCTGACACATATACACGGTAATGTAATTGAATGTTTTCTGGCAACGTTATAAGTCCTCTTCCATCGGTTCCTGCATACGAATTGCCGAAAGCATCTAACCATAGTGCCTCGTATTCATCCGTCAACTCTAACATAGGCAATGTATAATCATCTGAATCATCCACAAACAATACCCGCCACAGTTCACCGTCCACATAAAGTTCAACAAAAGCCTTTTCAGACGGTAATACACCGAAAGCGTATTGCTTGATTACCATATTTCCTGCATCGTCCGTTACGGTAACGGTAACAACTATCGTATTGCCTTCCGTTTGTTCTCCGTCAACAGTTACATCGGCGTAAAGTTCTTCTCCGCAGCTATCATGCGCCGTAAAGAGGAAAGAAACATCGGTGTCCTCGGTGACTACGCGATTGTCTTGATTGAGCGTAATCGTGGGTACATCGTAAATCTTGATACCCTCAATTGCTTCGCTCATAACTCGATTGCCCGCTTTATCGGTTGCCACAATGTAAAGTGTGATGGTCTTACCGCCCTCAAGAGTATACCCCTCTGCCGCCTCAATGGTAATGTCGCAGAGATTTCCAAAGCTATCGGTTGCTTTTGCGTCAAACTCCTCGCCCTTGCTTGAAAGCTTGATGAGGTCAGACATTCCCGCAGAGTAGGTCAGCTTGATATCGTTCACGTCATATACGCCAATAGAAGCGGTGTCAATGCTATAAGTATTGCCCAGATGGTCGGTCGCAGTAAGAGTATAAACGATATCCGTGCCCGCTGTCAAGCTTCCCAATTTCACGGTCGCGGTTACGGTCAAGGGATTACCGAAGCTATCCTTTGCTATAGCATTGAGAATAGCCGCAGGGGCTGTTGCCGCATCTTCGCCAACCTTTACTCCCTCTCTGTCGTAGGAAATCGTGGGCGCTCCGTAAACCTTGATTTCAAAGTCTTTGGTGGTTACGTTTCCTGCCGCATCGGTGACAGTTGCGGTAACCGTCCATATAGTTCCTGCTGTCTGTGAGCCATCCTTTGTGGTCAGCGTGACAGTCAAAGGATTGCCATAGGTATCTGTTCCTGTGATGCCAAGAAGCTCGGGAGTAACCGTATCACCTGCTCTTACGTCGGTCTTGGTTGCGTCCGAAATTACAGGCATACCGTAAACCTTACATTCAACGTCGATATTCGTTACGTTACCCTTGCTGTCCGTTGCAGAAATGCGAATGGTTACAGTATTTCCTGCTGCAATCGTACCGCTATAACGTTTTACGGTTACAGTCAACGCTTCGCCAAAGCTATCCTTTGCCGTAGCGCCAAACAGCTCTGCGTTCAAGGTATCGTTAACGCTGATCTCTGCCTTATTCTCGTTATAGGTGATTTCGGGCAGACCGTACGCCTTAACGTTATTAATGTAGCCATAGGTGATATTCCCTGCGGGGTCGATAGATTCGATAACTATGGTTACAAGGTCGCCTGCCTTATATTCACCTTGTACGTAAACCTTGATCTCGGTAGCCACGCCAAACGTATCAGTACCGCTTGCGCCAAAGTGCGTTGCGGTCATACCGCCGTTGATGTTTACGTAATCAACCGTATCATCAAAGGTCAAAGTAGGCGCACCGTAAACCTTGATATCGGTAATGGTAACGACCTTGGTTTTGTTTCCACTCGTAGCAGTCAGACGAACGCTGATCGTTCCGCCCGCCGTCTGCGCTCCGCTTACGGTTACAGTAAAGCTTGCGAGCTTGCCGTTGGTATCAAGGCAAAGCGCGTCAAAGAGCTCGGGAGTGATCGTATCGTTTACACTGATTGCCTTCTTATCGCTATCGTACTTGATCGAACCAAGTGCGAAGGTCTTCCAATACGCCGTCAGCGTAATGTTATGGTCGGGCATCGTAGTTGCGTTGTATTCTACGCCGTCAAGATACCAACCGTTGAAGGTATATCCGTCCCTCGTGGTTACGTACTTGGAAATATCAAATCTTGTACCGTATTCGATTTGAACGGAGTCGATTTCCGTACCGCCGCTCGTTTCAAAGGTAACGGTATACAATGCTCTCTCCCATACGGAGTAGAGAATAGTTTCCTCGTCCTTATCCCAAAGCTTTATGCTGTTTCCGTTTTCGTCGGTATACATAACTCCGTTTTCGTCCGCATAGCCTAGGAACTTATATCCGTCACGGGCATCGGGAAGACGGAGCGTAAAGGACGTACCGTAGGTAACGGGAGTCTGGCTCGTCGTCATTGCGTATCCGCCGTCAAGAACGATCGTGTTACCCGAAATACTTACGGTTACGCTACCTGTGGTAGTAGAGCTAAAGGATCTTACGCCAATATAGTAAACCTCTCCTGCGGTTACATTGTAAACGATATGGAAGCTCTTTCCGTCAGCAGCTCCGTCATCATTATACATCAGAGCCGACATTTCGCCATTATACAGCGTACCAAAGGAGTCGTAATTACCTGCGGAGGTAATGGTTATGTTACCCGATACCAAAGGCACGAACATCAGCATCTGTTCTGTCTTACCGTTTAACGTAACATTCGCGTTTCCGTTAATGGTAATCAAGGACGCGTTTTCGATCTTTACCCACTTTGCGTAAAGAGTAATATCTTTAGTTACTGCCTTGGTAAAGTCATAGGAGGCACCCGTACAATCCGCATTTTCATACCAGCTCGCGAAGATATATTCGTCTCTGATGGGGGCTGTGGGATATTTGAGAGTTGTATTGGGCGTGACCGTCTGGTTTGCAACAGCTCCTTCTGCCCCGTTGAGATCAAAGCTTACGGTATGCTCGGCTTTTTCATTACCGTCAAGCCATACATTATATGTATTGGCGGTGAACTTTGCGTACAGGACTACATCACCAATCGCACCGCCTGCAATAGTTGTGACAGGTGTAGTGTAAGACTCGTCACTGTACCAACCGTTAAATGTATGACCCTTGAGAATCGCATTAGTAAGTGTGAGCAGATCTGTTTCAATCGTATAGTTAACTATATTATTCTGCGTTGCGCCACTAGGCATATTGTAGGTTACCGTGTATACGGTAGCCGTCCACTTTGCGAACAACTCAACGTCACCAAAGCTTCCGTTTGCAATCTCGGTAATAGACTGGGTGCAAGCACTGTCCGTATACCAGCCGCCAAAGGCATATCCGGTCTTTATGGGAGTTCCCAAGATGATATCGGCAGAGGTGATCTTGTAGGTGGAAGGATTGTTCCTGTGATTAGTTCCGCCGTCAAGATTATAGGTGATATCATAGGTAACAATATTCCATTTTGCGTAAAGCGTGATATCCTCCGCAGGCATTGTGGTAAAGGTATATGCCTTTGTCAATGCGGCATCGGTATACCAACCTGAAAAGCTATATCCATTCTTCGCAGGAGGTTCGGGGGCGGTCACATCGGTTGCGTAATTCTGCGTAATTGCAGAAACAGTCGTGCCGCCGTTAGATTCAAAGGAAATCGTATACTGGTTAATGAGATAATGAGCGTATAGCGTGATCTTTCCGCTTGTACCCGCCTTTATCTCGGTAACAACAGTAGAGGTAAATTCGGGATCGGTAAACCAACCGACGAACGTATATCCTACCTTATCGGGAGCGCAAAGCTCGAACTTATCTTCAACCGTATAGGTGTCGGGATTATCCTTGGAATTTGTTCCGCCATTGAGAATGTACTCGATCTCATACTCAACAGGAGTCCATTTTGCGTACAGAGTGATGCTCTTTGTAGGTTTGAAATTGTATTTTTGTGTCAGCACTTCATTTGTATACCAGCCGTCAAATTCATAATGTGCGCGGGTAGGATCAGCGGGAGCAGAGATCGTGTTGCCGCTATGAACAGGCGTGTAGGAAACGGGTGATCCTCCGTTGCTCTCAAATTTGATCCATCTTGCATAGAAGGTCTTGTTTCCTGTTGTGTTTTCCTTGATTTCAGTTACTCGCTCGCCATCCTCATTTAAGGTGTACCAACCAACGAACACATATCCTTCACGAGTAGGATTGTTGAGTACAAACGAATCCTCTATCGTATATCTGTCGGGATTCGTAATATCATCCACGGGTTCCCCGAACAAGATATAGGTAATAGAATAACCAATGGGTATCCACTTGGCGTAAATGTCAATGTTTCCTGTGGATCCTTTTACGATTGTCGTGTTGGCAGGAGCGGTAAATTCCTCATCTGCATACCACCCTTCAAAGATATAGCCTATTTTTGTTATATCTTCAATAGTAAAGGTTTCTGTTTCTATATTGTAATTTTCTGCATTGGTATTGGTCGCGCCATTTACATTGTGGTAGGTAATGGAGTAGTTCTCCAATCCCCACTGTGCGTAAACAGTAATATCACCTGTTGTTCCAAGAGCAATGCCTGTCACCTTGGTTCCTGTTCCGTTGTTTTTCTCGGTAAACCAGCCGTCAAAAGTGTGTCCAGAAGTATAATGTACAAGTGATATGAAATTGAATTCATCTTCTATGGTATAGATTGTGGGATTCTTGTTCTCGCCTGCATAGTCACCGATTTCATGGTCGTACAAATAGGTAATTGAATACTTGATAGCCGTCCATTTCGCAGTCAGCGTCAAGTTGCCGATGCTGCCCTTGTTAATCCGTGTTACCCTGGTGTCGCCATCGTACCAGCCGTCGAAGGTGTAACCAACGGCAGAAAGATCGGAAAGAATAATTGTTTCGCTTTTAATGGTATATGTACCAACATTGCTGTTTACCGCGCCCTTGGTTTCGGTATAAGTGATCGTATACGTGATAGGCGTATATACAGCGTTAACCGTAATATCCTTATGCCCGAGGGCATAGCTTTCCCATGCACCTGTGTATCCTGTATGCTCGGGAACTGCAGGTTCGGTAATGGACTCAGTTTCTACCGTGAATTTAACCGTACCGACGGGTGTATCTCCATCCATGAAGGTTGCAGTGTATTCAATCGCTTCCCATTTTGCATAAAGATTAACAACACCTGTTGTTCCAACCGCAATTTCGGTTACTTTATTGTTAAACTCAGCATCGGTATACCAACCCTTGAAGGTATAGTAATCCTTGTTTGCATCAAGAAGTGCAAGAGGCTGATCTTCAACATCGTAATTAGAAGGATTGTTATTGGTTGCACCCTCTACATTATGATATACGATATTGTAGGTGATCAATGTATATACGGCATTTATCGTAATATCTTCCGTGCCTAGGGTATAGTTCTCCCATGCACCGGTGTATCCCACATGTTCGGGAACGGCAGGAGGCGTTATCGACTCGGTCTCTACCGTGAATTTAACCGTGCCAACAGGTGTATCTCCATCCATAAAGGTTGCGGTATATTCAATAATCTCCCATTTTGCATAGAGATTCAGATCGCCTGTCGTGCCGATTGCAATCTCGGTTACCATATTCGTCAAAGCTTCGTCGGTATACCAGCCAACAAATCTATATCCCGCTTTGCTCGCTGCAGACAAAGTCAGAGGCTGATCCTCTACATCATAGGAATCGGGATTGGTATTAGTTGCTCCTATTACATTATGATACGCAATGGCATAACTAATCGTATCCCATTTTGCAGTCAAAGTAAGATTACCTGTACTGCCCTTGGAGATTTCCATGACTTTAGTATCACCAACATACCAACCATCAAAGGTATATCCATCTTTAGACAAAGGCACAAACGAAATTGTCTCGCTATGTATGGTATAGTTATCTGGATTGGTATTTTCAGCATCCTTAGTATTCTCATAAGTAATGCTATACGTTGCCAATTCAAACTTGGCATACAGAGTCATATCTCCGGTGGTACCCGAAGATATGGCTTTTATCGGTGTTGCGAAAGACGCATCGGTATACCAACCCAAGAAGGTATAACCCGCTTTTTGAGCATCCGCAAACTCAAAACTGCTCTCAATCGTGTATGTCGCGGGATTGTTATGCGTACCGCCATCCATTTCATAGGATATGGAATATGCAATCGGGGTGAACTTTGCATATACGGACATATCGCTTGAGATTGGAGCATCAAGTAGCGAGTTAGCCGTAAAAGGTTTACTCCATACATCCTTATCCCAATACCAACCGTCAAAGGTATAGCCGTCCTTTGATGGATTCTCGGGGATTTTGATTGTCTCCGTTCCTGTTGTAATTATGGTAGCATAGTTCTCTCCGTCAACATTGAACGAAAGCTCGAAGTTTTCGACCTTTGTTCCACATGAGAAGAGGGAGAGACACTCCATAACAAGCATTAAAATTGCTAATGTGATTGCAACTAAACGCTTCTTGTTTACCATCTTATTTTCCTCCTGATGTTAATTGCACCGAATATAACATTCGATGCAAAAAACGGCATTTTTTCTCTCGATTTGGGAGAAAATATGCCGAATTTCGTTTGACAATGTAAATATTTTTCTTTATGTATTGAAATTACATTGAAAAAGTGATATAATTATATCCAATTTATGTAGCGAATGTTATATTCAATGCAGTTTTGTTCTAAAAATTTTTCTGTAACTTATTCATCATTTCAATTTTTGTGTCCATCATGCTGTGCGCGTAACGGTTCAGTGTGATGGACGCATTTTTATGCCCCATGATCTCGGAGAGGGTTTTGATATCCATACCGCACTCGATCGCGCGTGTGGCAAAGGTGTGTCGTAGGGCGTGAAAGTTGAGTTTCCTCACACCTGCATTTTCCGTAAGTCTTTCAAACATATATTGGTATGAGCGAATCGACATTCGCTCGCCTTTTTTATTTTCTACCACATACGCACTGTGGCTGATTGTTTGATGCTCTCGCATCATATCTGTAATATAGGGCGGGAGAGGAATATCTCTTGCTGATGATTGGGTTTTGGGGGTATCGATACAGAGTTGCCAAATACCATTCTCATCCTTTTCCCGATAAACAGTTTTATCGATATGAATGATACCACAGTCGAGGTCGACATCTTGCCATTCAAGCCCCAACAGCTCTCCTATACGAAGTCCGGTATAGAGGCAAAGCAGTATTCCGAATAGGCGAGTGTCATCTGAATCTACGATAGCCTTTTCTATTTTGCGCTGTTCTTCTTTTGTAAAAGCCTCAACTTTTTTACAATCTTCACGCGAGCGACGAATGCGAGTACAAGGATTTTGCTCAATCATTTCCATATCGCAAGCATATTCAAAGGCAAGATTTAACACCGTGAGCATAAGATTTGCACTGGTTGCCGAGAGCTTGCCTCCATTGGTACGGAGATTCCCATCGGATTTTTGTTGCATCAAAAATTCTTGAATATCCCTCCGACTTATATCGGCAATGTTTTGCGAGCCAAGTGCTGGGTTGATATGCATCGTTATTAATCCTTGATATCGGCTGTATGTCCGCGCCTTGATGTGCTCCTTTTCGTAACTGTCTAACCATTCCGCTAGTAAATTTTGTGTTGTCATAATGACCTCCTTAAATTTTGATGATACTATATTGTATCTCAAAATTATCACACGGGTATTAGCAATAACAATATCACGACCGCTACTGAAAGTCCAGATAACTTTTTGTAAATTAAAAAATATACATTTTACATTCAAAAGAATTTTAATATATTTTTGCTATAATAATTTTCTACATTTATTTAAGGTCTTTTTATATGTTTACATTTATGATATTGAAAAGCATCGAAAAATAGTGTATAATTTTGTAATAGAATCTATACATTTAAAAAAGAGGATAATAATGTTGAATTATAGTAATTTAAGCGACGTAGAATTTGAATATCTGTGTCAAGATATAATGCAAAGAAAACTAAATGTCAGTCTCCACAAGTATGCCGTAGGAAGAGATAACGGCATAGATTTGTGTGATGACAGTATTAAAAAAAGTATTGTAATACAAGTAAAACATTATATCAATTCAACAGTAAGTAATTTGATCAACACATTAAAAACTGAAGTTAAAAAAGTAAATAAACTTAATCCCAAACAATATTACATATGTTGTTCAAAAGCGTTAAGTCCTCAAAAAGTTAATGAAATATATAATATGTTTTCACCATTCATGGACTCAAGTTCAAATATTATTACAATTTCAGATATTGACGATTTTTTGAATGCTTCTGAAAATTTTGATATATTAAAAAAGCATTATAAGCTATGGATCGAATCTACAGGAATATTAGAAAATATTATTCACAATGATACATTCATTGATTGTGAAGTATTATTTTCTACTATTGAAAAAGATAGACAAGTATTTGTTCCTACGATAGCGTATTATGAATCTCTAAAGTTGTTAGATAAACGTAATACACTCTTTATTGTGGGAAACCCAGGGGTAGGAAAAACATTAACTTCTAAAATGTTAATATTGCACTATGCCGCCAATGGATATAAGGTTAGATATACAACTAACACAAGTGACTTGCAAACTTTGAAAAAGAATATTTCTCAAAATCCGGAAGAAAAAGAAATAATATTGATTGATGACTGTTTTGGACAAGCGTATTTCAAAATGAAAGAAACCCAAAGTAATGAATTAACGGCATTAATCAAATATGTGGGTATCGCAACAAACAAATTACTGATTTTAAATTCAAGAATTACCATATTTAAGGAAGCTAAAAATCAATGTTTAGAATTAGTTAGCGCAATAGAGTGCGACCAGAGCAAGGTTTTTGTCATTGATATGAATGAAATTTCCGATGTAGAAAAGGCAAAAATATTGTACAATCATTTTTACTTTAACAAAGTAGGTAAAGAATATTTCGAGGATATCAGAAAAGATCGCAGATATTTGTCAATTGTAAAGCATAAAAACTACAATCCTCGTATTATTGAATTTATATGTAACTCACATCGATATGAATCCGTTGAACCAAACCAATATTATCAATTCATAATGCTGCATTTAAATAATCCTAAAGAAATATGGAGAAATGAATATGAGAACAGACTCCAAAAAGTCGACAGGATATTATTATCGATAATATATTCTTTTTCTGATCTGGAAACAAATATTGATTTGATTCAAAAAAATTTTAACAAGCGTATATCTAATGAATCCGATATTGATATAACAATAAATCAATTTGAAGCATCATTAAACAGATTGCTTGATGGTTTTGTAATATTAGTTTCAAATGGTAAAGATAAGCGACTTTCTGTGGCAAATCCTTCTATCAATGATTATTTTGATTCGAGATTCAAAGAAAATTTCGCCGAAAGAAACGCCTTAATTGATAATTCAATACACATAAAACAAATTTACAGATTAACAACTGATGCAGAATATGAATTATGGTGGAAAAACACTTTAATAAATCATTCTGTCAAAGATTATATTTTTTCTGATGAATACCAAAGGAATGCCAACATTGTCTACTTTCTATCCGTTACGCAGGTATTAGATGCTTATTATATTTACAATATTATAGATTTTTTTAATTCTCCTACGGGCATATATCATAACGGAGCTACCGAGATTAACGCTGAAGAAATAATAGAATCTATCTTTTCTTTTCCTGACATGATAGAATATTATGGCATTGTTCAGTTTCTGCAAAAAGAAGAAAATCTAAGAAGCTTTTTGGCTACATTCGATTTACAATCGCAAATACAAGTATTAAATATAATAAATTCTTTTTTTGAAAACAGAGCATATTTTGCATCTATATCCATTGAAATTTTAAAAGAAACAATTGAAAACTATTGTGAGGCGGTAGATGCAGACGACTATGATCCTGATGTGAGCGGCTCGGTGGATTTTGCCTCATCGTACGGAGAGTTTGGTATGGAAGTTGATGAATATGAAGCGGCTATTGGAATTGAATATGAAGTAAAAGAATGTGTTAAGGATGAAATATATAAATTAATAGGAGAACTTCCGAGCGATATCGTTATTGACGAAAAGTATATTGATGAGTTGGATATAAGCGTTTATGGTGCTAGTCATCTTGTAGATGCGTATATTGCAGATAATGATTCTGATTATGAATATGATAATTATATTCCATATCGCTGTAACGATGAAGAAATACAAAATATTTTTGAACGGGATTATAATTAAAAGCGTATGCTGTTAGGCGGTCTTAGAAATTTATCATTGCTTTTATAATTGTTCACTTATAAATCGCATATCGAGGGGCTATTTGCTCGTAAAGGTGCTGTATCTGCCATTTACAATCTACAACCTACATTTTCTCGTTCGTTGTTGACAAGTAGGTTATAATATGATATAATAATGTCAGTAAAATCGGAGGTAATATAATGAGCATTTCCATAGAAGCACAATACCAAAAGGCACTTTTGAAGCATTCGGATATTGAACGCGAGCTTCAAGTGTTGCCACACGGATATATTTCCAAAAAAGTTATTCACGGAAAAACGCAGTATTATCTGCAACGTCGCGTGGGAAAGAGAATCATCGGAAAATATATTTCCGATGATGACGTGGAGTCAATTAAGAACGGACTTTCAAGACGTGCCTCGTTAGGTGAAGATTTGTTGAGTGTAAAGGCTCGTATTTCCAAGCTTGAAGCGGCGGCAAAGTTGATCGACGCTAAAGTTTACAAAAAATTGTTGCTTTTGAAGACGTGTATACCGATGGAGTATCTTACTGTGGAAGAGAGACAAAAAGCATCCTCGTTTGCGGGAGCTATGAACGCTGTTGAAGGAGTTCACGCAACTACTGAAACGCAGAGTGCGGTTGCGGATTGGATCGCGGGAGAGGTGTCTTTCCTTTCGGTTTATGAGAATACACTCAAAAAATACGGTTTTCCTGTGGAGGTCAGATAAATGAGAGATCCCTATTTATACGATGACTTAGACGTCCTCAAAAACCGCGCGAATATCAAGGATGCGGAGCTTTTGAGAACTGCCGAAGCGGATATTACTAATCTTGCGATGACGGCGATATATGACAGAAAATACGATAACTTCAATCTTGATACATTACTTGATATTCACAGAATGATATTCGGTCAAATATATGATTGGGGCGGTGAGTTCCGAACTATTATGATGACCAAACCCGAGGACGTTCTCGGCGGTGACACCGTTCGGTACGCCTATCCCAAGGAGATAAAAAAACAGCTCAACGAAACTATGAAGGAAGTCGGTAAGCTGAAGCGCACGGGCGACAACGACAGAGATATCGTGTTCCGACTGACGAGAATTATCGCTACAATCTGGCAAACACACCCCTTCCGTGAGGGTAACACTCGAACGGTGATCGTATTTGCCGTCCTTCTTGCAAAGCATCTCGGATTTGAGGTCGACCACGAGCTGTTCCGTGTGCATAGCTCATACGTTCGCAACGCGCTGGTCTGGGCATCGCAAGGAATGTATTCCGAATATCAGTATATCGAGAAAATTTTCTTTGACGCTATTCTCCACGAGGACAGTACGGAAGAAAATATTGCGGAAAGCAAGTCTGCCAAGTACGAAAAAATCGGCGATTATAAGGTCAAGGACTACGTGGAAAGACCGCATGAATATAAAAAATAATGGAGAGTTATTATGGGATTACTTGAATGTGCGAGTGGCGCATCCGTATGGCGTGGCTACGACTATTTTGAAGAGAAAAAAGTAAAAAATCTAACGGAAACCGATTCGGGTGTATTTACTGCTGATGTGGTAGGAACAGCAAGTGAACCTTATCTTGTGGAGATAAATGTTGCTCACCCAAGAAAATCTGTTTGCAATTGCCCTCATGCCGACGGTAAGCGTATTGTTTGCAAACATATGGTAGCGACGTATTTTACCGCGTATCCCGATGAAGCTGTACGCTTTTACAAGGAATATTTGAGAGCGCAGGAGGAAGAAGCGGAATGGGAAGAAGAAATATATGACAGAGTGCAGGAATACGTTTGGAGTATGAAGAAACCCGAGCTTCAACAAACGCTTTTGGAGCTTCTTTTTGACGGTCCTGATTGGCAATTTGAAAAATTTATTAGAGAACACGACTTGGACGAATATTAATACCGGATATACTTGATTTTCCTTGACTTTTATGCTATACTATATCTGATACAAAAAGGGTACAGAAAAACCTTCCACCCAGGTGACGTTACCATCAGGTTCTAGTCGGGGTTCCTCGGTGAAGATTCAAGTCCTTTTACCCGCACCAAACAAATGGCGGTACGCAGTAGTGTGCCGTTTTTTGTTTTCCCACCCATACACCACTTTGGGCTTAAAAAGTGCCTAAAAAAACAACTTTTCCCCACCCTATTGACAATGATTTTTTGATATGGTATAGTGGTATTGTCAATAAGAATTTTAAGGAGATTTTAATGAAAAAATTTGTTGCCGCTTTTCTGTGTTTAATAATACTTCTGTCGCTTTTTTCTTGTGCCAACGATAATATAAAAGACAATGGAAATAACGACACAAATGATATAAATAACGATACTCCAAAAAACGAAACAACCAATACCACAAGTGTAAATTATGTCTCCGTATTGGAAGTATACCGTATTATTGTAGAGAAATTTCCTATTGTAAACCAAAATCCTAGAGCGTTGGCATTTGAGCTTGGCATTCAAGATGAGGCTGAAATAGAAGCCTTTGTTAACTTATATTCATCTATACACCTATTTTATCCTGGCATAGGACAAGAGGACAGCGTGTCACCGCATCATAAACTTGGTTGCGGATATTCCGTAAAGGACCTCAATGGTGACGGTGTGGACGAGCTTGTGCTGATGAACAAGGATTATTATATTATGGCAATCTTTTCCTATTCTAACGAAAAGCCCGTTTTGCTCGGTAATTATTGGGAGCGTAATTCTTGTTGGATAGACGGTGACGGATTGCTTCATAACAACGGAAGCAGTGGCGCAGATCGTTCTACCAGTGCTATTTACAAAATTGCCGATGGGGGTGAGAGCCTAGAGCTTATTTCCGAGTTCGGTACAAACGGTCACGAATGGGTCGATGACGTGGCTTACACAAAATATTATAAAGTGGTGGGCAGCGAAAAGGTTTCTATCATAGAAAGTGAATATAACGCCTTAGTTGAGCAATACGGCAAGTATCTCGGTAGTGTTGCAAGTGCAGAAACGACAAAAGAATATTCGGGACTGACCTTTACCTCGCTCTATACCGAAGCCGAGATCGCTATGGAAATGTACGAGGCTGTTCTGAAAAACGAGGTTAAGGTTTACGAGACCGACATCGAAGAATATAACTATTTAAAGGATTGTAAAACGCCCTATAACAGAATCCCGCTTTGTGAGTTGGAAAGCTTGAGATACGTTTATATGGACGTTGATGGTGACTCGATAAACGAACTCGTAATCGATTGCGGATACACCTTGATTTTGCGTTATTATGAGGGAACGGTTTACCTTTATGGATTCACTTTTCGTTCACTCTACTATTTAAAAACCGACGGATCATACTACTGGAATAATACGGGATCGGATTTTGAATACGGCGAAAAGCAACTTGCTTTTGACGGCGCAGAATTGAAACCAAAAGAGATTTGGCGAATCGTCAATGACGGAGAACCGAATGCAGAATATTATATTGACGGCAAACAGGTAACACAGGAAGAAGTTTTGAAATATATCGAGGACAACCCTAAAACAAGAATCGAATTTTCACCGCTTGAAGTATCGTGGTTAAACAAGATTTCACGTGTTGGTGCAGTATTACTTGCACAAGAATATTGGGCAAGTTTTTATACAGAAGACAAAGGAAATATCATTGTACCGGGAGACAATTCTTTGGCACCTTCTCATGTTTACGTTGTGTTGATGCGACGGTTTGTTTTAGATCATTGGTCAACGATCGACGAGATATGGATCGATAAGAATACAGGAGAAGCCATCATTCCATATGTATCCGACGGTAAAGGTTAAACCTTTCACCGAGGTGACGTTACCATCAGGTTCTAGTCGGGGTTCCTCGGTGAAGGTTCAAGTCCTTTTACCCGCACCACCGAAAGCCTTGAAAACACTACGTTTTCGAGGCTTTTCTCTTTTGAAAATCGTTGGCAGACACGTAACCACGGCTCACAAGCTTATGTTGCGTGTCTGCCTTTATTTTTCTTACCTTTCTAAGAGACAAGGTCCCATACTCTGATACATCGGATCGTCAGCATCGGGGATAAAGTCGATGTGAAAGCTAAATTTCGCTTTCATCTGTATTTTTATTCTCAGCTTTCCGTCAACCTCTGCTATGAGTATCTCTTTTATCAGCATTCGCAGGTGCGTGTTACTGATAGCTCCCTCGGATATGATCTCGTCCAGCATATCGATTCCGCTTTTGATCTCGGCTTTTCTCTTGCGGATAGTTTCCTCGAAGTTTCGTATCGCATCTATCTGCTCTGTGTAGGTTTTGATGTCGGCATCGCATTTTACGAGCATTTCGTCATATACACTTGCGTGTTCTCGGTCACGGATTCGTTCCAGCAGTATCAACTGCTGGTCGCTCTTTCGCTGTTCCAATTTAGCCGTAAGCTCTCGTATCCGCTTTTCTGCTGTGTTCTTCTGTGATAGCCAACGCTTGACATCGGATTCGATGCTGTCGTAATTCTTTTGAGCATCTTCCTTGAGACTCATCAGCTCCTCATATATGAGGTTGTCGAGGTCGGCTTCGTCGATTCTGTGAGAGGTGCAGTTTTCACTGCCGTAGCGGTGGTATCCGTTGCAGACATATTCGTATCTGTCGGGTTTATTCTTACACCGTCTTGTTTTACAACTGAAGCTCGAGCCGCAGTCGGCGCATTTGAGCAGTCCCGTGTATCTGTGGCAAGGCTTACCGCTTGATGCTCTCACGTTCGTTCTTACCTTTTGGGCGAGTAAAAATTGCGCCTGCTCCCATATCTC
>JAZSIP010000026.1:0-6826 GCA_045533915.1 Eubacteriales bacterium | reverse complement strand
ACCGAGTTGAGAAACAACTCGCGAAATTAAAATTTGAAGTAATTTAATATGTCATTTAAAAAGCACTCGCGTATCACGAGTGCTTTTTTATGTTCAAAACTTTTGTCTTATTCGTGACATATCTATAAGACCTTCGGGCATATTATCAAGCACCGAGAGGATCTTTCCTGTGCCAAGCGCGACACATTCGATAGGATTCTTCGCAACTCTCGTCTTTATACCCGTTACGTCGGCTATCAACCGATCAAATCCGTAAAGCAGACTTCCGCCGCCCGTCATAACGATACCGCCCTTTAAGATATCTCCGACAAGCTCGGGGGGTGTGCGCTCAATTACCGAGCATATCGCGTCAAGTATCGCTGATATAGGCTCCATCATAGCCTCAAGCATTTCCTTTGAAGAAAGCGTTACCATCTTCGGAAGTCCTTGAATAAGGCATCTTCCCTTTACGTCCATAGTCTTGGCTTCTCCGTGCTCATACACAGCTCCGATACGGAGCTTTATCTGCTCTGCCATACGTTCGCCTATCGCTATATTATATTTTCTGCGAACGTAACGCATGATAGCCTCGTCGAATTTATCTCCCGCAACACGAATCGATTCTGAAACGACAACTCCGCCCAATGATACGACTGCCACGTCGGTCGTTCCTCCGCCGACGTCAACGATCATTCTTCCGATAGGACTGTAAATATCCATACCAGCGCCAAGCGCCGCGGCTATCGGCTCTTCGATAAGATACGTCTTTCTCGCGCCCGCCTGAGTTCCTGCGTCAATAACCGCGCGTTCCTCAACGTCGGTGATACCCGTAGGAATACATATTACCATACGCGGCGGAAATAGAGTATTCTCACACGCCCGACGGTAGAAATACTGTATCATCTTCTGAGTTATATCATAACGGTTTATAACGCCGTCCTTCAGCGGACGTATAACGTCGATATTACTCGGATTGCGCCCAAGCATAGCCTGCGCTTCTTTGCCTATTTTAACGATACGGTCCGCATTGGTATCTACGGCGACGACCGACGGCTCGTTGAGCACGATCTCCTTTCCCTCGACGTACACCAACACCGTTGCCGTTCCAAGATCTATTCCTATATCCTTTGAAAACAACTGTTTGGTTTTTTTCTTAAACATCCTGCCTCCGATTTTGGCATATATTTTTGTCTCTCTTTATATTATACAATGGATCTTCGAAAAATGCAATAGTTTTTTGTCGCACAAAAGCTTTTTGTTTACGTTTTTCAATTCTGCGCTATGCACAGACAAACAATAGCCTTTGCTCCCGCTTTTCTCAAAAGTTCTGAACAAGCCGTCATACTCGCGCCCGTCGTGACAATGTCATCATAAAGAAAAACGTATTTGCCCTCAACAAGTTCTTCATTGACAAAGAACTGTCCACGAACACTTTTAAAACGTAATTTTTTCGTAAGCTGCTTTTGCTCTTTTGAAAAAAGCTTTGATCTTTTGATCGCCTTAATGTACGGCACACCTGATTTTTCAGAGATAGCTCTCGCCACTCGCTCGGATTGATCTATACCGTATCTGTGCGCTGACCTTTTGGAGCGCGGAACGGAAGCTATAACTACCTCTCTGGCAATATCTTTGATCTCAAGTGCTTCGAGCTCCTCACCCATAACGCCTGACAGCTCTTTTGCCAAAAACGCCTCACCTCGCTTATGCGGACGGTGTTTTAAACGGTACACTATTCGCATCTGCGGAGGTATTCCGCGCTTTTTGTGATAAAATATCAGCTTTCTCAAGCAAAGCGAACCCGTTTTCGCAAGTTCCTTTGGCTGACAGGTACACTCTATCGCCGACTGAAAGCATTCCTTACAGCTCTCGGTCTTTGCGACACTCCACGCAAGAGCGCAAGAACTACAAAAAATATTTTTTTGCTCTTTATGCTCAAGTATCTTTCCGCAGCCTATACATTTGCGGATCACAAAGAAGCGATCCTTAAATTCAGAAAAGGTCATATCTTCTCCTTACGCTCGGAAAGCCAATGGCAAAGTCCCGTATATCTCATAGTCTGACGGTTGTTTTCGACCATCTGCGAGACAACTTCCTCACGCCCGACGAGTATTACCATACTCTGCGCTCTCGTTACCGCCGTGTAAAGAAGATTTCTTGTGAGTAGCATCTTCGCCGCGCTGCACATCGGAACGATAACGATAGGATATTCGCTTCCCTGACTCTTGTGTACCGTAACGGCGTAAGCGTGTTCAAGATCCTCAAGCATTGAAAAGTCGTATATTACCCGTCTGTCGTCGAAAATTATCGTCATTTCGCTCTCGGGCTTATTTATCTCCTCGATAATACCGATATCGCCGTTAAATATGCCGTTTCCCGTCTTTTCATCGTAAACGCGTGTCCAAAGAATATCGTAATTGTTGCGCGTTTGCATAACTCGGTCTCCCTCACGGAAGATACGCTCTCTGAAGGTATGCTCTCTTCTTTGATTTGATCGTGGATTCAACATATCCTGCAATATCACGTTTAAGTTTTCCGTACCCGCTTCTCCCTTTCTTGAAGGAGCTATTACCTGCGTACCGTTACGAGCCATATCGCCATAAGTTCTTGGCAATCGATTCTTGCAAAGGTCGGCAACCGTTGCGGCTATATCGTGATCGGTATATCTCTTTAAGAAGAAAAAGTCGTTATCCTTTACGTCAAGGCGCGGCATTTTGCCATCGTTGATAGCGTGAGCATTAGTAACTATAAGGCTCTTTTGCGCCTGACGGAATATCTCGTTTAAGCGGACCGTCGCGAATCTATCGCTGTCTATTATATCGCCAAGCACGTTACCCGCGCCGACAGAAGCAAGCTGATCGGAGTCGCCTATGATTATAAGCCTTGCCCCAGGCTTTACAGCTTTCAGTAGCGCGTTCATAAGCGCGTTGTCTATCATTGACGCCTCGTCCACGATAATGACCTGCTCGTCGAGGAGATTGTGCTCGTCTCGGCAAAACGTCGAATGACCGTTTACGTCGTAAGACATTTCAAGTAAACGGTGAACGGTCTTTGCCTCCATCAAGGTCGCCTCGGAAAGTCTCTTTGCGGCTCTTCCCGTGGGAGCGGCAAGGGCAATATCAAAGCCCATACTGTCAAAAATATGTATAAGGGCGCGAACGACCGTTGTTTTTCCCGTTCCAGGTCCGCCCGTCAAGACCATAACGCCGTATCGAAGAGCATCGGATATAGCCTTTTTTTGCATATACGCATAACGGATTCCGCTTTTAGCTTCTTCATTTTCAATAAATCGGTCTATATCCTCAAGATCGATCGAAGCGCACATACGGTCTATTCTTATAAGCTTGTCGGCGATATATTTTTCCGAATCATAAGTATCTGCGTCGTATATCATCTGACGATCGTTCTGAATAACGTAGTAAAATCTCGCCTCGCGGATCATCTCGGTTATAGCCTCATCGGTTTGCGTTTCGCTCACGCCAAGAAGCATAGCCGCGCTGTCTCGAAGCTTTTCACGCGGCAAACAGGTATGACCGTTCTGTATTGCGTTTTGTGACAGAACGTAACGCAATCCGCTCATTATACGATCGAAATTGTCACTCACCACGCCAAGTTTGACGGCAAGCGAGTCCGCTTTTTCAAATCCTATGCCGTCTATCTCGTTACAAAGCCTGTACGGATTCTTCTTTGCGATATCGACCGCCGCGCTTCCCCATTTTTTATATATCTTTACAGTGGTAGCAACGCCGAACCACTCGCGGAAGAACATCATAGCCGTGCGTATGCCCGCCTGCTCCTTAAAGCTCTCTGATGCGGACATCGCGAGTTTCATAGATATTCCCTTTATTTCGGCAAGCCATTCAGGGTGGTTCTCAATAACATCGAACGTATCCTCGCCAAATTCGTCAACTATCCTCTGCGCCGTTTTCGGACCTATGCCCTTTATAGCGCGTGAGGCAAGATATCGGAGGATAGAAGCCGTGTCGGCAGGCATCATTCGTTCGTACTGCTCGACCGAAAACTGCTTGCCGTACTTTTGATTATGCGTCCATTTTCCGTAAACGCACATCTTGTCGCCCGCACTGAGCATGGGCATTATACCGACGATGGTTATTATCTCATCGTCATCGATAGCCATGTCGCATATCGTGTAACCGTTGTCTTCGTTTGTGTAAACGATATGCTCGATACTGCCCTCGAGCTTCTGTAAACCCGAACGCTCGTCAGTTCTTTCGATGTCGCTCATACGTTCCTCCTTTTTTGTAGTTGTGATATTAATATAAATAATTGCAAGAAAGTTTTTTAGGGGTCAAAGGGGACTTTTTCAAAAAGTCCCCCTTGCGCGTCTTTTTTAGAAATTAAGTGCTTTTTTAAGCGCATCTACCATATCGGTCTTTTCCCAAGGAAGATCGATATCCTCTCTTCCCATATGACCGTATGCCGCAGTCTGACAGTATATCGGACGGCGAAGATCGAAACGCTTGATGATCGCGGCGGGACGGAGATCAAACAGCTTGTCCACAGCCGCCGAGATCTCGCCCTCGTCAACCTTACCCGTACCAAAGGTATCTATCATAACAGAAACGGGCTTCGCAACACCGATAGCGTACGCGACCTGAACCTCGCACTTGTCGGCAAGTCCTGCCGCTACGATATTCTTCGCGATATAACGAGCCGCGTAAGATGCCGAACGGTCAACTTTAGTCGGGTCTTTACCCGAGAATGCGCCACCGCCGTGACGTGCGTATCCGCCGTATGTATCAACGATTATCTTACGTCCCGTAAGACCCGTGTCACCAGCAGGTCCGCCCACAACGAAGCGTCCCGTGGGATTTACGTATATCTTGGTTTCCTTATCCATAAGCTCCGCGGGAACGATAGGAGTAATTACCTCGCGGATAATATCCTCGCGGATCTGCGAAAGCTCGACCTCAGCGCCGTGCTGAGAGGAAATAACGACAGTATCAACGCGAACAGGCTTATCATCGTGATATTCAACGGTCACCTGCGTTTTTCCGTCGGGACGAAGATACGAAAGCGTTCCGTTCTTTCTCACCTCAGTAAGTCTTATAGCAAGCTTATGAGCAAGGGATATCGGCAGAGGCATAAGCTCCTTTGTCTCGTTACAAGCGTATCCGAACATAAGTCCTTGGTCACCCGCACCCGTATCGAGTCCGTCGTCCATGCTTCCCTCTTTTGCCTCAAGAGACTTGTCGACACCGAGAGCTATATCGGGAGACTGCTCGTGAATAGAGCTGATGACCGCACAGCTATCGCAGTCAAATCCGAACTTCGCGCGGGTATATCCTATCTCGCGGACAGTTTCGCGAACGATAGTCTGAAAATCAACGTAAGCCTTTGTCGTGATCTCACCCATTACGGTAACAAGACCCGTCGTGCAGAAGGTCTCACACGCGACGCGCGACATAGGGTCTTGGCGAAGAAGCTCGTCAAGTATCGCGTCTGAAATTTTATCGCATATTTTATCGGGATGCCCTTCAGTCACCGATTCTGATGTAAAAAGCATTTTTTTCATAATTTCTCCTTTTCTCAAAAAAATCTCCGAGGCTTTCCCCCGGAGATAAATATGTCTCATCTTCCGGAATTAGCACCTTACGCTTAAGCGCAGGTTGCCGTGGTTTCATAGGGCCTGTCCCTCCGCCACTCTTGATAAGATAATTATATTTCGTTATCCTTTACAGTATATCATACAATGAGTGTTTTTTCAAGTATTATTTTGAATAAAACTCATATTTTTTCAATTTAATATCACTTTTTGAAAATATCAAAAAAGGAAACTTTTCCTCCAAGCACGAATATCATAACAGAAAGTGCTGCTACCGTTATTAACAAAGCTATTATCAATATAATAACGGAACGAAGATCAAAGCTTTTTTTCTGTTCTCTCTCGACCGCAACGTCGGATAGCTCTCTGCCTGACAAACGGCTTTTTTTGAGAATTCTTGATATCGGCTTATACAACAAAAGAGTTACAGAAGCGTTAAGCACTGCCTTTGTGAAATTGAACGGGAGTAATACGGTAGGTATCAAAGAAACGACAGTCGCCACAGGCGCGTGCATAAAATAAGGTGTTATAAGCAGATTTGCAAGCATCATTACAGCGGTCACGGCAAACACACCCGAAAGAAGACCGATTATAGCGCCCAAAAGTGTTTTTTTGAATTTATATATCAACGATGCCGTAAAAGCAAACGCAAATGAGGACAAAAAATTCATTATAAGTCCGTAAACACCTGTATCGCTTATAGTTATAAATTCAAGCAACGGAACAACTACCGCAAGAGACAGAGCCGCAATAGGTCCGTAAAAAAGTCCGCAAATAGCTATGATCGTATCTTTAAAATCGAACGTCAAAAACATTACGGGTATTCTGATCAACGCAACGCTGACGTATGCAAGTGCCGCAAATATTGCGACAGCGACCATACGGCGTATTTTTTCACTTGTATATTTTGTTTTCATAAAAAATTCTCCCTTTATCTAATAAAAGATCTTTGGGAGAAGATACGTATGTATGAGCGTAAATATTCCTATTGTCCACGCATATTATATCTTCTCTCATCCGGACTTTACCGTCGGTGCAGGAATATCACCTGCTCGGCTCTTATAAAGAGTTCGCGGACTTTACCGCCGGTATGGAATTTCACCAATTCCTGAAGTTTTGCGGGGCTTTGCCCCGTCCCCCACTTGAAACTTTCTTGAAAGAAAGTTTCAAGACTTCAAAGAACTTCCTGAAATTTTTATATAAATTATTTCAAGAAAGTTTTTGAAGATTCTTAATGCGCGTCACCGCGCATATCCTATGCAAATTCCCGAGGTCAAAAATGAC
>JAZSIP010000044.1:0-12803 GCA_045533915.1 Eubacteriales bacterium | reverse complement strand
CCAAACAACTCCTTGGCTCACAGAACGACATGGCTACGTCCGACTTGTGCAAACCACCGGTTGAACCGGTGGTTCTGATTATACAAATCAAAGCGGGATCATAGGGTTGAATTTACTTCCTTCATTATCTTCTGAAGGACTTAAATTAGGCGCTCCTACCTTTGTAGTCTCGCTTGTATTACTTTCAGATGTTCCCGATGTTTCGGATGTTTCGTATGTTTCGGATGTTTCAGATGTTCCTATTGCTCCCGAAGTAGTTACAGGTTTATCTTTTTTTATTGATTCATCATCGTCAGCACAAGCGACAAGAGTTATCAACGAAAAAGCAAGTAAAACCGCAAAGAGAAGAGTCATAATTTTTCTCATAATTTTTACCTCCTGTTTTTAACAAAAACGGGATATTAGAAAATATCCCGTTTTTAATAATTATAATTAGTGAATTATGCAACGCTCGGTATCGTTGTCAAAGATGTGAAGTCTGGACATATCAAATGCAACCTTGATATTGTCACCAGCTCTTGACTTCGAACGAGAAGAAACTCGAGCGATAAGATTGGTCTCACCGATGCTGAGGTAGAGATAGATCTCTGCACCCATAAGCTCGGTAACTTCAACATTAACGTTAAAGGAAGACTCGGGAGTTGCTTCAACGTTCTTAGCTTCGTCGGAAATACCCTCGGGACGAAGACCTACAACAACTTCCTTGCCTATGTAATCAGCAAGCTCGGGCGCATTTGCCTTATCCTCAGGAAGCTGGAGAGAAACGTCTTCAAAGTTGAAGAATACGCCGTCGCCCTTCTTTGTAAGAGTTCCCTTGATGAAGTTCATCTGAGGAGTTCCTATGAATCCTGCAACGAAGATGTTGCAAGGAGAATGGTAAAGATTCTGAGGAGTATCAACCTGCTGAATAAGAACGTCCTTCATAACAACGATTCTCGTTGCCATGGTCATAGCCTCGACCTGGTCGTGCGTTACGTATACGAACGTAGTTCCAACACGCTGATGGAGCTTTGTAAGCTCGGTTCTCATGGCTGCACGAAGCTTTGCGTCAAGGTTAGAAAGCGGCTCGTCCAAAAGGAATACCTTAGGCTCACGAACGATTGCACGACCGAGAGCAACACGCTGCTTCTGACCACCGGAAAGAGCCTTAGGCTTTCTGTCAAGAAGGTGGGTGATGTCAAGGATTCTTGCTGCCTCTTCTACGCGGCGCTTGATGACTTCCTTAGGAGTCTTATTGAGCTTAAGTCCGAAAGACATATTCTCAAATACGGACATATGAGGATACAGAGCGTAGTTCTGGAAAACCATCGCGATCTGTCTGTCCTTAGGTGCAACGTCATTTACCAGCTGATCGCCGATAAAGAGTTCGCCCTCGGTAATTTCTTCAAGTCCTGCGATCATACGGAGGGTGGTTGTCTTACCGCATCCGGAAGGTCCGACAAGAACGAGAAATTCCTTATCTTTAACTTCAAGGTTGAAATCCGAAACTGCGGTTACGCCGCCCGGATATTTCTTATAGATGTGTCTGAGTGATAAACTTGCCATTTTGGAAACTCCTCTCAAATAAATATCGTGTTTAATTCAAGTCAAATTTTCACACTTATTACCCTAATATTGTACCAAATTTTTCGCAAAAATGGAAGATGGTAAATCTCCAAAATTTTATATTATTATTTGTGCAAATTGCATAAATTGTGCGTTTTTTGTGTGAATTTTGACCTTTTTTAAATTCAATGTTTTTAATATATTAAAATCACTTTACGTTTTTCATAGACAGAGCTATTCTTTTCTTTTTAAGATCCACCGATAATACTCTAACTTTTACATGATCGTTTACCGACAATGCTTCGGACGGATGACGTATAAAGCGGTCTGATATTTCAGATATATGAACAAGTCCGTCCTGATGTACTCCGATATCTACAAAAGCTCCGAAATCTATAACGTTTCTTACTATTCCGCTAAGGATCATTTCGGGCTTAAGATCCTCCATACTCATTACGTCTTCACGAAGAACAGGAGGCGGCAAACTGTCGCGCACGTCTCTTCCTGGTTTCAGAAGCTCTGTGATAATATCGTTAAGCGTGGGCTCTCCAACTCCGCAAGTCTCACAAACGGCACTCATACCCTTCTCTTTCACCTTTTCACGCAGGTCCGAAAGATTACCGTTTGCAACATCTGCCTCGGTATATCCAAACATCACAAGAAGCTTGTGAGCCGCCTCGTAAGATTCAGGGTGAACTCCCGTGTTATCAAGTATCTCCTTGGACTGAGGAACACGCAAGAATCCCGCACACTGTTCAAATGCCTTAGCTCCTACACGCGGCACTTTAAGAATAGCCGCGCGAGAAGTAAATTCACCATTTTCCTCTCTATATTTAACTATATTTTTCGCGCTGGTTGCATTTATTCCTGAAATGTATGAAAGCAAGGAATGTGAAGCTGTATTAATATCTACACCAACGGCGTTTACGCAATCCTCGACCACACCCTGAAGCGCACCGTCAAGCTTTGCGGGTTTCATATCGTGCTGATACTGACCGACGCCTATTGATTTAGGATCTATTTTGACAAGTTCCGCGAGAGGATCTTGCAATCTTCTTGCAATAGAGACAGCGGAACGCTGCATAACGTCAAAATCGGGAAATTCATCTGCCGCAAGCTTTGAAGCGGAATAGACGGACGCACCTGCTTCGCTTATGATAATATACTTACAATCATAATTTACACTTTTTAATGTGTCCGCAATAAACAACTCGCTTTCACGCGATGCAGTACCGTTACCGATAGCAATAACGTCAACCTTATACTTTTCAACCATTTTTTTGATGATACGCGCCGCTTCTTCGGTCTTGAACTTGGATTTCGTGGTAGGATATACGACTGCAGTATCAAGTACCTTTCCCGTTTTATCCACAACTGCGGTCTTACAGCCATTGATGTATCCAGGGTCAAATCCAAGAACTGTTTGTCCCTTAAGAGGAGACTGCATAAGAAGCTGCTTAAGGTTATCTGCAAAGAGCTTTATCGCACCCTCGCTTGCCGTATCAAAAAGATCGTTGCGTATCTCTCGTTCAATAGACGGTGCGATAAGACGGTCATAGCTATCTATAACGGCATTCTCAATATAATGCGCCGCAGGACTTTTAGGAGAGGTTATCATTTCATTGCACAGGAAATTGAGTATTATTCCCTTTTCAACGCTTATGCTTACCTTCAAGTACTCCTCTTTTTCTCCGCGGTTTATCGCAAGGATACGGTGAGACGGGATCTTGTTTAATTTATCGGAATACTCATAATATTGAGAATATACCGAATCCTCGTCCTTTGTGTTTTTTGTTGTAAGCATACCCATATCAAAGGTTGCTTTTCTGACAGTCTTTCTGAACTCCGCGTTATCGGAAACCGCTTCTGCGATAATATCACACGCACCCGCAAGAGCTTCATCCGCGCTCGCTACGCCCAATTCCTCGTTTACGTAAGCCTGTGCCTGTTCTTCAAGGGAGGGCTCGTATTTTTCCTCTTGTGCGAGTATAAGCTCCGAAAGAGGTTCAAGTCCCTTTTCCTTTGCGACAGACGCTCTCGTTTTTCTATGGGGACGGAAAGGACGGTATATATCGTCCACCTCTGTTATAGTCTGCGCGTTTTGTATCGCGGCGGCTATCTCGTCGGTCATCTTACCCATTTCGGTAATAAGATTATGTACCTCCTCTTTACGCTTCTCGATATTACGAAGATACGTAAGTCTGTCGTCAAGATCGCGAAGTACCGTATCATCAAGGCTTCCCGTTTCTTCTTTACGGTAACGCGCTATAAAAGGTATCGTGTTACCCTCGTCAATAAGAGCGACCGTCTTTTCTACCTGCTCGGTCTTTAATTTGAATTCTTCCGCTAATTTTTGAATAATGTTCATTTGCTTCTCCGTAATGTTTATTTTCTGTCAGCTCTGAGTCCGACTATTTCTTCATCTGTAAGATATCGCCATTCTCCTCGTTCAAGATTTTGGTCAAGAACAAGATTTCCAAAGGTTATTCGCTCAAGATATGTTATCTTATTATCAAGAGCCTCAAGCATTCGCTTTATTTGATGATATTTTCCCTCGGTAAGCGTAATATATCCGCCCATAGCGTCTTCGTCAAGCTCTATTTTGGCGGGCAAGGTAACGTATCCGTCCTCAAGCGTAACGCCTCCCTCAAATCGCTCTGCTTCCGCTCGTGATATAGGAAATTTAGAACAGAAGCGATAGGTCTTGCTGACGTGACTTTTAGGGGCTAAAAGCTTATGCGCAAGGTCTCCGTCATCGGTTATCAGCATAAGCCCCAAGGTATTTTTATCAAGTCTTCCGCAAGGAAACAGTCCCGGTCGAACCGCGTCTCCCGTAATAAGATCAAGCACGGTCTTTTCACGTCCGTCCTCTGTTGCGCTTACGTATCCCTCGGGTTTATTGAGCATGATATACACATATTTTCTATACACTATATGCTTTCCCTGAAATACTATCCTATCCGTTTCGGGATCTATCGCGACGTCCGAGCTTCGAACAGCGCTTCCGTTTACAAGCACCGCCCCCGCCCTTACTGCACGTTTGGCTTCGGTTCGCGAACAGCAACCACTTGAAGTCAAAAATTTATCAAGTCTCATTAATTCACCTCAAAAGAGAAATATAATAAGAAGTATGACGGCAAAAACGCCTAAAATACACGAACCTGCCGCAAATCCAAGCAAAAATTCCTTTTTCTTATCAGTCAAAGCTATCACCTCCAAGGTTATGTTTGACCAAAGCAAAAGGCTTTATTCTTTTGTATTTTCGCTCTTGTTCTCTTGACGTTGTTTGCGTGTAGGCAATTGAGAGATCACTATTCCCACAAACATAATAGCACAGCCCACGTATCCGAGCCAAGAGATACTATCGATACCGAAAATAGAGCCGCCTATAGCGCTAAATACCGATTCGGTCGACAGAAGTATTGCCGCAAACGTTGGATCGGCTTTTTTCTGCGCCACGACCTGCAAAGTATATGCCACACCGACAGAAAGAACTCCGCAATAAAGGAGTGCCCATTTCGCGTCCATTACTCCGCTTAGAGTAGGACAGTCAAAGCCGAGCATCAGCGCAATGCTCCACAAAGAGCATACCGAAAACTGTCCTAAAGCAAAGTGGAGTGAGCGTATATTTTTCCCAAGTCTATCGATAACTATCACGTGAGCAGTCCAAAGAAATGAACCAAGCAAAAGCAACAACTCGCCTACACCAAAAGAAAATCCGTCGCCTACGCGATAGCAAAGCAAAAACAGTCCTATTACGGCAAGTATCGCTCCTAACCATACGTTTATTCCAGTTTTATGCTTAAATATCAAGAAGCAACCGATAGGCACGAGAACTGTATAAAGTCCTGTTATAAACCCTGCTACTCCCGCGCTTCTCGTATATTCTATTCCTATCTGCTGAAGCGTTGATGCTCCGAACAGTATAGTTCCCGCAACTATTGACGCTATCACCGTGCGCTTACGCTCAGCGTTATCAACTCTTCCGCGTTCAAAAAACAAAACCACGGGCAAAAGTGATATTACACCTATCGGATAACGTATTCCGTTTATGGCGAAAGAGCCGATGTGCTCTACGCCGTCTACTTGCGCAACGAATGCAAAGCCCCAGATCATAGCCGTGAGCAAAAGCAAAAGCGTTGTCGTTATTTTAGCTTTCATTACAACAAAATCTTTCCTGTAAAAGTTTTATTTTAATCTTCTGTCTTAAGAGGCTCGTCTACGATAGCCGAAAACATCTCTTTTTCTCTGTTATAATACTTCTCTTTACTCGTTTTAGTTCCCGCTACAAAAGGTCTTGCGATACAGATCACGGTATCCTCAGGAAGTACGTGAAGCACTCCGTATTCTTTATAAAGCGCGGTATCTCCAAGCCTTACGCCATATTCATCGATAGCGCCCTCAGGGGTGTCTGCAAGGACATCGGAAAGCTTACACAGGCGATCGTTGGTCTTAAGCGTTTGATATAGTGTAGGATCAAGAAAATATATCGAGCTGTCTCCCGTAAGCACGTATTTATTATACTGATCGTAATTATTGCTGTTTCGGGTTCGGTCAACGTATCCTTGTTTTCCGTTCGCATCGGTCTGCGCCGTTATCTCCTTGATCTGCTCCTCGGAAAATATCTGAAACATATCAAAAATAACGAACTTATCTCCGTTTTCATCAAAGTCGCGAGGCATAGTATTCCCCATAACCTCAACAACAGAGGAAAGTTGAGTCTGTGTCAGATAAGCAGGTCCTGCGTATACGATAAGGATATCCTCCTCACGCTTCGAGCACGACTGTACTATACATACGAACAAAATAACAGCCGCTACCGCTATTCCTATTATCGCCCATTTATAATGATACCAGAAATTTTCCGCCCAACTGACCTTTTCATCTTTTTTTATGTATATACCTTGATCTTGTATCTTTTCATTATTTTCGTGTTCCATTATAACCTCCGACCAAAATTATACCAAAAGCGGCGGTACAAAACCGCCGCAGAAGATTTTATTACGCCTTAGCTATGCTTACGACCTTAAATTCGATAGTACCTGCGGGAACGGCTACCTTTACACTGTCTCCGACCTTTGATCCGATCAATGCTCTTCCTACAGGAGACATATCGGAAAGCTTATTTTCAAAGGGATTAGCCTCATTTGAACCTACTATCTTATACTGTGTCTCTACGCCGTCTCTTACAACGGTAACGAAAGAGCCAAGTCCGACTACGTCGGCATCAAGCTCTTCATCAACGACTATTGCGTGCTCTATAAGGTACTCAAGCTCTTGGATACGGTGGTCGTTACGTGCCTGCTCATCTTTAGCTGCACTGTATTCTGCGTTCTCGGAAAGGTCTCCGAAGGATCTTGCCTCTTCTATTGCCGCAAGGATTCTCTTACGGTCAACCTTTGTTCGACGCTCATACTCGTCCTTTAACTGTTGAAAACCTTCATGTGTATACTTTTGCTCTGACATTTTTTCTCTCCTTTATAATTTATCAAAATTATTCTTATTTTATATGCTTTATAGCCTCAACAAGTTGATTATCCTTACTGTTATCAGTATCATAAATATTAACTCCGTCGTTAAGCTCAACCAATACATCGGGAACGATACCGATTCCGTCGTAGCTGATGTTGCAAGGGGGATAATACATTCTCGTTGTAAGCTTTACCGCTCCGTCCATACCGTATTTTAACGGGAAGATAGACTGAACGCTTCCCTTTCCGTAAGTCGTTGTTCCAACTATTTCACAAAGATCGTAATCACGCAACGCCGCCGTAAACAGCTCCGCAGCGCTTGCGGTATTTCCGTTTGTCAAAACCACAAAATCAAGATCTCTGTACATACCGATCTCTTCTTTTTTTATACTGCATGAAGCGTAATCGCCGTCATACTCAATCGCTTTAACGACCGATATTTCTTCTATACCTTGTTTGTCTACTGTTTTTATTATTGTATCGCCTTCATTTAAGAAGTAACTCAAAACCGCTTCTATTGATTTAAGATCTCCACCCGGATTGAAGCGAACATCGAAAACGAATTTCGAGCAACCCGATTGCTTAAGCGCAGCCATTGACGTTTTTAAAGCGGTAGGCGTTGTGAGATCGAAGGAATCTATCTTAACGATACCTACACTTGAATCAAACGAGCATACGCGATGGAATACCGCGTCCGCCGTAAACTGTTCTCTCAGTATCGAACAATCAATATCTTCATATCCGCCGTTACCGTTAAAGCGGCGAACGATGAATTCCGCATTCGTTCCTGCCTCGCCTTGCATAGCCGCAACAGCTAACGCATATCCGCCAAGCTCTTCGATAGCCTTTTTATTTTCACCTATACCGACATAAATAATAAGATCGTTTATCTTAAGCCCAAACTTTTCCGCGGGAGAATTTCTTGTTACGTTTATTATCTTTATCGCTTCTTTTTCAACGCCGTCGACAACAGTCGAGGTTCGAACGATACTTATTCCTATTCCCTGAGAAGCACCTGTGTTCGACTTCATCAATTCAAGATATTCTTCAGGCGTATAATACTCCGCATATTTATCTCCGCTCGATCTGACGTACGCCTTAAGCGCCTCGTTCATCATCACTTCCGAGTCGTAATCGGTGATAGAAAATTGATCGAATTTTTCAGCCAAGCTTTGAAGCTTTTCTATAAACTCGGACGGATTGGTTGCTACGCCGTTTATCGTATTTTGCAGTTGTATCTGCGCAAGCTTTTTTCGATAAAATCCCGAGCAACAGGTAAACGTTATCATTACTGCCGCGAGAACGAGCGCGATACACGAAACCGCAAAAGCACCTAAAGATATCTTTTTTGGCTCTTTCTTTGGCTCTTCAAACTCTTCTGCGTTATCGCTTTGCGTGATCTGTTGATTCTGAGCCGTTATTTCCGAAAGCAGATCGTCATGCGTATTATCCTTGATCTCCTCATCGGAAGCAGATATATTTTCTTCAAATTCGTTATTTTTTTCAGACATTTCGATAATTCTCCATATATTTTTAAGAAGATCCCGCATTGCGAGACCACCGTCGGAAAACTCAAACGTCGCAAGCTTTTATTAGTTTATTTTTATGCACATTTCAGCTCATTTATCCAACAAGCCAAAGCATTCAAAAGCGAAAGGGGGTGCTAAATCAAGCAACTGCCCTTTCGCGTAAGACAAAAATTAAAACTTGACGGGCTTAGAATCCAAATACTTTCTTACCATGAGAGCAACCTTGAACGTAATGGCATGTTCAAACTCACGCAAATCAAGTCCCGTAAGCTTTCTGATCTTTTCCAAACGGTAAACGAGTGTATTTCTGTGAACAAAAAGCTTTCTTGACGTTTCTGAAACGTTAAGATTATTCTCAAAGAAGCACTGGATCGTCATAAGAGTCTCTCTGTCGAGAGAATCGAGGCTTCCCTTCTTAAAGACCTCCTGCAAGAACATTTCGCAAAGAGTTGTGGGAAGCTGATATATCAGTCTTCCAATGCCGAGATTTTCATAGCTTATGATGTTCTTTTCAGTTTCAAATACCTTGCCGACCTCAAGCGCTACCTGAGCCTCCTGATATGCCTTTGCAAGATCCTTGATATTATCTACTATAGTAGAGATACCGATAGATACCTTTGTATAAAATTCAGAGGACAAGGTATCAGCTATATTTACAGCTATCTTTTCGATATCACGCATTTCTGTTCCCGCCTTAAGCTCTTTAACGAGAACGATATCGTGCTCACCTACGCTGATAACGTAATCCTTCGACTTATCGGGAAACATATTTTGGAGCATCTCAAAGGGCATCATATCGGTCTTACCGTAGAACTTGATAAGAAATACTATACGAAGCTCCTCGGTATTGAAATGCAATTCCTTGGATTTGATATAAATATCACTTGAAAGGATATTATCCAAAATAATATTTTTTATAAAAGAGGCTTTATCGTATTTTTCGTCATACAGACTCTTTATATTACCAAGGGATATCGCGAGAAGCTTTGACATCTTCTCCGCCATCTTATCCTCACCCTCAACAAAAACGATATACTCGTTCTTTTGACCTGTACCCATATATCTATATGTATAACCGTCTATATTCATAAAGTCAGAAGAAAATGAAAGCTCCTCTCGCACACCTTGACGAACGTCTCCCATCTTTCCAAGATCGGAGCAAGAGATTATGATCCCGTTTTCATCGATCACGCCGATTATACGGTCAAACGCATCTTTCATTTGATATATTACGCCTTGAAACAATCTGTTAGACATACTAAAACCTCGCATTAATTTAGATAATTGTATATACTACCCTATATTATAAACTATTTTTTGTGATTTTTCAATAGCATTTTTGATATTTTTTATAAAATTTTATATTTTTTTTGTTATTTATTAATGGATAATGGAAATTTTGTCAAGAATAATTTTATTTAATGAAGCTCACAAGAACACGCTATACAAGCAAGTACAAAGCCAGATGCCGTCTCGGTACGAAGTATTCTTTTTCCAAGTCCCGTCAAGCGCATTTTCATATCAAAGGCCCTTTGCGTTTCTGCTATTGAAAAACCGCCTTCGCTTCCTATAATTATCGACACACTTTGGGGCATATTGTTTTTCCATTCATCAAGGATATTTCCAAGCGCTTCCGTTCCGTCTCCCTCATAGCAAAAGAGAGTCACGTCGCTTTGAGCCGCTTTTTCGAGCATTTCCAAAAAGCTTACACTTTTACTTACAACAGGAAGCACACTTCTTCCGCATTGTTTTGCCGCCTCCGAAGCTATTCGGTTTCGTCTTTCGGTCTTTCTACCCTCAGCATCATGCTTAATACGTACAACACATCTCTCGCTCTCAAACGGAATTATTTCCGAAGCGCCGCATTCCACAGCCTTTTGAATTATCATATCAAGCTTGTCTCCCTTAGGCAAAGCCTGAAAAAGTCTTATATATATCGGAGATTCATTTTCGGAATGACGTTGCTTCTGTATTTCTACTATAACCTGAGTGTCATTTTCGAAATCGGTGATCGCGCAATCATATTCATTACCGCGCATATCACATACCGTCAGCTTATCTCCGACAGCCATTCGCAGTGAACGGGCTATATGATGCGCATCCTCTCCGCATATAATTATTGAAGTTTCATTTATTTGATCTTGCTTTACAAAAAAACGCGGCATATTTCTCTCCTGCAAAATTACTACGTTTATTATATCATTTATACGCTTTGATTTCAAGTGTAAAAAAATATTTGTTTTATTTATTTTAAAAAATAGATTGATAAATTATACAAGACTCTTTTCGAAGGACAGAACCGAATAATCAATTTCTTCTTCACATCGACAATCCAATGCTATTCTGTTATTTCAAAAGAGATAATTCCGTTTTTTAGGTAAAAAAGCAGAGAACCGTTTGATGTTCCCTGTTTATAAACCTTAAGCAATTCAATCATATCAATATAAAATTTTAATAAATCAGCAATATTTTTTTGAAAAAGTATTGCATTTATAAAAAAAGTGTGATATAATATCACACGTTACGGAGGCATAGCTCAGCTGGTTAGAGTGCATGCTTGACATGCATGAGGTCACTGGTTCGATTCCAGTTGTCTCCACCAACAAAAAACGCACTTTTGTCTACCGACAAAGGTGCGTTTTTTGAATGAAGCGCGCCTGCGGCGCATGAAGACGCTTCGCTAATGAAGCAGCTTTCGGCTATGAAGCGTGGCTTCGCCACATGAGGATGCGCGCTTCGCTTCATGTTCCGCTTGCGGAACACTTCATGGCTACGCAACTTGTTGCAGTTGCCGCTTCATATTGCCAGCGGCAATGCTTCATTGACAAACGGAGATAAATTATGATATACTTATACCAAAAGAGGTGATGTTATGAGAAACGATAAATTATCTGTCCAATCTATGGATTTTGCAGTTCAAATCATAAATCTTGTAAAATCGCTTAAAGAAAAGCGAGAATCCATAATATCCAATCAAATAGGCAGAAGCGGCACCTCCATTGGCGCCAATATCCGTGAGGCGCAGTATGCTCACAGTAAGGCGGATTTTATTGCCAAACTTCAAATTGCACTCAAAGAAGCAAATGAAACGGGATATTGGTTAGAGTTATTGTATAAAACAAACTACATTACCGAAAGCGAATACAAAGCGCTTGATTCCGCTTGCACGTGTATCAGAGTAATGCTTATATCTTCCATCAACACCGCTAAGGAGAATGCAAAATGAAGAGAGCGTTATTGTTTTTACTTACAATTAGCCTTTTGTTGAGCATGACTGCGTGTAGTGGCTATAATGGAATTATGCGAGAACATCTTAGTAATGAAGAGAATTATTGTGATATTGAGGCAACTTTTTGTTCTTATAAAGAAACTGACGACCGCATTTATTTGTATGTGGTCGTTGAAGACAAATCAGCTTTTGATTCTTCCGAGGCGAACAGTGAAGAAATCAGACTGGAATTAGTGGGCGATAACTGCAAAGCTCTCAGTGAAGTCCTTGCTAAAGAAGAAATACGCGAGGGCGATAGAATTACTGTAAAATGCTCAACGTGGATCTATATGGATTCAACATTTTACTATGTTGCCGAAATAAAAAATCAAGATAAAATATTTTTATCATTTGATGATGGCTTAAAAAACATCACAAAGTATGTTAACGATAATAAAGCTTTATTTTGATTTGTTATTGTGAACCGTATAACGCACCTTTTTTGCGTTTTTACCTACATCCACGCACCGTTTGTGCGTTTTTTCAACGAAATTCGCCTTCGGCAAGTGAAATTTGGCTTCGCCAAGTGAAATAGCTTCACTGTGAAATATTTGCTTCGCAAATGTGAGGAGGCGAATTTCATTTCACATTGCGACCGACGGGAGCAATATTTCACAATTTCCGTAAGGGAATTATTTCACATTCGGCACAAGCCGAATATTTCACTTGCAATCTCCCTGATTTTATGCTATACTAATCTCAGAAAGGCGGTGGGGATATGAAAAAAATAATTTTTATCGTTTCCGTACTCATTATTTTAACTTGTGTACTATCCGCTTGTAGTAGAAAAAAGACTTATGAATTCATAAACATAGAGAGTGAAATCAGTTCTATCGAAATCATCAAACTATGTGAGTATGATCAAGAAAAGGGAGAATATAAAGAGCAATTAATTTCTACCATACAAGACCACGAAACATTTTTGTCGGATTTTAATGACATAGATTGTTATAACCATTGGACAGATCCAACAGGCGTTTTTGAAGATGA
>JAZSIP010000099.1:0-23795 GCA_045533915.1 Eubacteriales bacterium | reverse complement strand
CTATAAGGGGCTATTACCGGCTTAACCCCTAAAAGGGGCACCGAAATTTATTATCGCATCACACGCACTGCAACCCGTAAACGGGTAACTTCAATAGGCTCCCTTGTGTAAAGGGAGCTCCGCCGTAGGCGGTGAGGGATTGTTTTTCTTTTGTAACAACCCTTCCGTCACGCTTCGCGTGCCACCTCCCCTTACACAGGGGAGGCTTTCTTTGGGCTTGCATATAGCTCGCCCAATTTATTTGTAACCCTGCTCTGTTTTACCGCTCCCCCAGTAGAACTGGGGGTTTATTTTGACCACCAATCAAAACAGAGGCTTAAAATCAAGCCTCTGTTTTCTCATAACTCTTCAAAATATCAAGCATCTTTTCATCAGGCTGAAAAATGACCGCGACCTCCTCGAACTCCTCGGAAAACACATAGCAAACGGCAGACGGCACAAGGTCGATACAATAATTATAAACCTTTCGTTTTTCACTTTTTATCTGCTTTTTTACCTCGTTTATCTTTTCGGTCTGTGCGCCCTCAAAGCTCTCGATCCGCGATGCTTGTGCGATCGACAAACGGCAAACGCTAACTCTCCTTTTTCCTTGCAGCTCTGTCACAATGAGATCGCCCTCATTCGTTACAGCGTAAATGTAGCTCTTGCTCACGTATCTCGAAAAAATAAATATCGAAGCTGCGCAAAGTGCGATGCCTATAAGCTGAAATATCCAGATAAAGCCTATGATACCCTTTAATTTAGTGCTCAAAAACAAAAGAAGCCCCCCGCCGATAAGGAAAAGGCAGACGAGATACATCGCCTTTTTATTGCTTTTTTGCGGAATATATTGATACATTCTCTCCTCCGTAAAAAATCTCTTGAATTTAGTGAGATTTCGTGATATAATTAATAAGTACGTATTTTGTCAATTTGATAAAGCTTTCATAATTACCTACCGTAAATATAATTATACCGAAAAGGAGAAAAGATGTCAAGAGCAAACAGAGTTTTCAAATTGAGCGGCTGCTTGATAAAATGTATATTCGGACTTATCGTTGCGGGCGTGTGTGCCGCACTTTTGTGGAGAATTTTTTCATCGGGAGATCCTAAATCAATGAAAAAGCTTTCCGTGAACGAAAACGTATATAACGCGTATGTTGAGGGCGGGAACGATCTCTATATGTTTGATCAGGAGCAAAACTCTATCACGCGCGGAGAAAAAAATTACGGATATTTTTCGGTTACCGACTGTAAATTTATACCCGACGCAAATCAGGCGCAGATAGTTTTCCGTTACAACAACAGCACTATACGCTCTCTTGCAGAGGATTATTCACTGCCAAACGTTCCCGACAGATCTGAGGAGCTTTATGACGTAACGCTCTTACTAGCTATAGATCTCACTCCTGAAAACACCGAGGACAACGCTACGAACGATCCCGCAAGTGTCCGCTTTGTGCGAGTACACGCGTCGTCCTATACCCGCGACACAAAGCTTATGTATAATTACTACCGCTTGGTTTATGATATCGGAGAGAGCGGAGAGGATATAAAAGCTCTTCTCGATTCAAAGCTATTGCTTGCCGTTTACGCTGATGTTTACTACGTAAACGATCTTGATTACGAAAAAGATCCTTACGGTACACTCTGTCTTTACGATTATCTTTCCGAAAATAAAACGGTAAAGCTTGAGAGCGCAGACAAACGTGAGCTTGAAAATTTTTCCGATAAATAATTTTTTATGTTTGAGGAAATAATATGAACGAACAACTTTTTTCGGGGAATTCGGTAGTCACCGTTCCCAACGAAAACGAAATAAACGAAAATGCCGTCCGCCCTGTCAAGCGGATCGCTGCAATACACGATCTATCCTGCTTTGGCAGATGCGCTCTTACCGTAATTATCCCCGCGCTTTCAGCTCTCGGATATCAGGTAGTTCCGATACCTACGGCTCTTCTCTCTACGCACACGGGAGGATTTTCGGGAATACATTTTTCCGATCTCACCGATTCTATGCCGAAAATATCCGAGCATTTCGAAAAGCTTTCCCTCTCCTTTGACGCAATATACACAGGCTTTCTCGGAAGCGAGGCGCAGATCGACATCGTCGAGGATTTTATCTGCCGTTTCGGAAAAAACTGTACCGTTATGGTCGATCCCGTAATGGGTGACGACGGTATGCTTTACGCAACCTATACCGACGAATTGATGCGCGGAATGTCACGTCTGTGCAAACACGCGGACATAATCACGCCAAATCTGACGGAAGCCTGCTTCATGACCGAGATCCCTTATAAAAACACCGCTAAAATGAGTGAAAATGAGCGCTCCGAATATCTCGAAAGTCTCTGCCTGGCACTTGAGACCGACAAAAAGAAAAAGATAGTAATTACGGGCATATGCGACGGTGAAGATAAACTCGCGACCTACGGTGTCGATCCCGATACCGATTCCAAAATCTATCACACCGTTCCTCGCATAGATAAAAATTATCCCGGAACGGGAGATATCTTCGCGTCGGTTCTTCTCGGTGAATTTTTAAGAAACCAAAATTTTGTTGATTCTACCGCATTCGCTTCGAATTTTACGTCGGAAGTAATGAGATATACCGCAAAATTCGATACTCCCTCCCGTGACGGTGTTGCTCTTGAAGCTTTTCTTGGGGAGCTTACAGACCGTCAAAAAAGCAAAGGAGACATATGATGGACGAACAAAAGCTTGAAACAAAACGCTTTACAAAAAACGACGACTCGTTTATCTGTGCGCATTGCGGAAAGCAGGTCGAGCCTATGGGCACGAGCTCACGCAACCACTGCCCTTTTTGTCTATGGTCGCTTCATGTCGATATTATGCCGGGCGACCGCGCAAACGAATGCAGAGGTCAGATGCAGCCGATACGCTCCGAGCCCGATTCACGCCACGGATTTATTATAATACATAAATGCACAAAATGCGGAGAGATACACAGAAACCGTGCGGCTCTTAACGCAAAGACTCAATCCGATAACAGATCGCTCCTCATACGCCTTACGGCAGGGATCGAAAATATTTAAATAAGATCATAAAAAACGGCGGCTCTCTGTCCGCCGTTTTTACAAAGGAACACAATGAACGATTTTGATATTGATAAGATATCCGCGCTTGCGCGCCTCGAAATACGTGATGCCGAAAAAGAGACCTTGATACAGGAAATGAACTCTATGGTCATCTTTGCCCAAAAGATCAAGACAAGTGACAAATACAACACTATTGAAAAAACTTATGATGATTCAGAACTTAGAGCAGATAAAAGCGCTCCCTCGCTTGACAGAACTACTCTTTTAAATCAAGCGCCACAGAGTAAAAACGGATATATTTCCGTCGCGCGTACCGTAAAAGAAAGCGAGGACGGTATATGAAAAGCATTTTGAACCGTTCTCTTATCGAACACGCACAGGCTTTGAACAAAAAAGAATATTCGTCGCTCGAGCTGACACGCGAATTTTTGAAAAATATCAAATTAGATATAGGCTCGTATATTACCGTTTGCGAGGAAAAAGCCATTTTGGACGCAAAAAATGCCGACAGATTACGTGCCGAAAACAAAAGCTCTTCCCTTTTGTGCGGTATTCCCTTTGCCGCAAAGGATAACCTTTGCACCAAAGGTATCCGCACGACTGCCGCTTCACGTATCCTTGAAAATTATATTCCGCCATATGATGCTACGGTCATATCCCGCCTTTATTCACACGGCGGAGTCCTGCTCGGAAAAACCAATATGGACGAATTTGCAATGGGCTCGTCCACCGAAAGCTCAGCGCTGAAGATCACGCGGAATCCTCTTGACCCATTGCGTGTCAGCGGCGGAAGCTCGGGCGGCTCTGCCGCCGCGGTCGCGGCAAATGAAGCCGTTTTCTCTCTCGGTTCGGACACGGGCGGATCTGTCCGTCAGCCTGCCGCGTTTTGCGGTCTTGTCGGACTTTGCCCCACTTACAGCAGGATCTCCCGTTACGGTCTCATCGCATTCGCATCTTCTCTTGACCGAGTTGGAATAATAACCAGAACTGTGCTCGACAACGCGCTTGTTCTTGATGCGATATCGGGGCACGATCCTCTCGATGCTACGTCATACCAAACAAAAGAAAGCTTTGATATCGAAAAAAGCTCCTCTCTAAAGGGCTTACGAATAGGTATCGTAAAGGAGCTTATCGAAAAGGGCGCTTCAAATGATGTCAAATCAGCCGTATTGAATGTCGCCGAACAGTTAAGAGCCTTAGGCGCACAGATAACAGACGTATCTCTGCCCTCGGCTAATGAAGCGTTGGAAGCATATTATGTTATATCAAGTGCCGAGGCTTCCTCGAATCTTGCCCGTTTTGACGGAGTTCGTTACGGTAAATGCGCAGATGATACGAACAGTCTTGAAGAATTGCTCTGCCGTTCTCGATCAGAAGGTTTTGGAAATGAAGTAAAGAGACGCATTATGCTCGGCACGTTCGCTCTTTCGGAAGGATATCTTGAGGAATATTACAAAAAAGCCTGCTCGATACGTGAGCGCATAAAGGCAGACTTTGATCAAAGCTTCGAAAAATGCGATCTTTTGATCGCTCCCACAGCTCCTACGTCGGCATTCCTTATCGGAGAGGAAAGAAAAGATCCTACCGAAATATACGCGGACGATATCTGTACCGTTCCGTCAAGTATCGCGGGACTTCCCGCTATATCCCTGCCCTGTGGAAAGGACAAGAACGGTATGCCTCTTGGCGTTCAGTTGATAGCTCCCGCCTTCTGCGAGGCTCTCCTTTATAAAGTCGGTCACGCATACGAAAGCATGGAGGCGCAAAATGAAAATAATAGATAATTACGAGCTCGTCGTTGGTCTTGAGATCCACGTCGAGCTGAAAACAGATACAAAAATTTTTTGCGCTTGCTCCACAAAATTCGGCGCGCCGCCGAACACACAGTGCTGTCCTGTGTGTATGGGATTGCCCGGAGCTATGCCCACTCTTAACGAAAAAGCCGTAAGATACGCCGTGGCGGCGGGAATTGCGCTCGACTGCCGTATAAATAAAGTTTCTCATTTTGACAGAAAAAATTATTTTTATCCCGATCTGCCAAAAGGTTATCAGATATCTCAATACGACGAGCCTGTTTGTGAATGCGGCAGCTTGACGGTAGAGACCGAGGGCAAAGAGAAAAAAATAGGAATAACTCGTATTCATATGGAAGAAGACGCGGGAAAGCTTTTACACGAGGGGAACGATACACTAATTGACTGTAACCGATGCGGAGTTCCGCTTATCGAGATCGTTACCGAGCCCGATATACGCTCCCCCGAAGAAGCTGTCGCGTTTTTGAAAAAGCTCCGTTCTATTCTCGTTTACACGGGTGTCTCCGACTGCCGTATGAACGAAGGCTCTATGCGCTGCGACGTAAATCTTTCGGTAAGAAAGCTCGGAGATACGGCGCTCGGAACACGTACCGAGATAAAAAATCTCAACTCTTTCGCCTTTACCGCAAAGGCTATAGAATCCGAATACGCAAGGCAGATAGAGGTCATTGAAAACGACGGTGTTGTCGAACAGCAGACAAGACGCTTTGATACTCAAACGGGAAAGACCTTTGCTATGCGCTCAAAGGAAAACGCGAACGATTATCGCTTTTTTCCCGAGCCCGATCTTTTGCCGCTCGTACTTAACGATACTTTTATAGATGATATCCGAAGAGATCTGCCCGAGCTGCCCGACGAAAAGAAAAAAAGATTCTCAAAAGAGTTCGGATTACAGAAGGACATTGCCGCGATCTTGACCTCGGATAGAGAATTGGCAGAATATTTCGAAGAAGCCGCAAAGCTTACGAACGATAAAAAAATACTCGCAAATCTCATCGTTACCGACCTTTTGCGCTTGACTGACGCTCAAAGAAACGATACCTTTGATTCTCCTATATCAGTAAAAAATCTCGCAAAACTCGCCTCTCTCATAGGAGACGGAACTGTGAACTCGTCAACGGCTAAAAAGCTGCTTTCCGAGATGTTCGATAAGGATATCGATCCGCAAGCCGCAGTCAAGGAGCGCGGGCTCGCGCAAATAAACGACAAAGAGGCTCTTTTGCCCCTTGTCTGCCAAGCGCTCACCGAAAATCCAAAAGCAAAAACAGATTACGCGGCAGGAAAGAAATTTGCCGCAAAAGCTATAGTCGGTCGAGTTATGGCTCTTACCTCGGGAAAAGCTAATCCGTCTCTCCTCTCCGAACTCATTGAAGAAGAAATGGAAAAATAAAATACAAACAAAAATATCCGTTGATGCGATAAACATTAACGGATATTTTTATTTAATCATCTATGTCTGTTAATTTTGATACGGTAGTTCCCAATACCTCCGCAATCTTGAAAAGTGTTTTAAGCGAAGGGCAAAAATAACTTCCCGGACCTTCAAGCTGTGATATATAACCTGCGGAAAGATCGCAGGCTTCGGCAAGCTCTTCCTGTGTCATTCCTTGAAGCTTTCTGTAATATGCTATCTTTAACCCTATTTTTATTAAATTCATTTTATACTGACTTTCAAGCATACACATTCTCCCAAAAACTTTATTAAAAATATTCTTAGGTCAAAATATTTTTTTAGGCTCATCAATTATTCCTGCAATGTAATCTATTGAAACATTATAATATTCCGCAAATTTTTTTGCCAATTGAAGAGGCAGATCGCTTTGTCCGCTTTCATATCTTCTGTACTGGGTAGTTTGCATGAAAAATATTTTTGCTACCTCTGCTTGTGTTAGATCTTTATCATTTCTCAAATCACGCAATCTGTTTTCATATCTTTTCATGTAAATCACCTCTCTTTAAATATAATTATACACTATCACACAAATTTGTGTTGACAATCGCACAATTTTGTGCTATTATAATTTAAATAACACATATTTGTGCGATTAGTTTATAATTAAGGAGACCATTATGAATATTCAATATGAACTTTCGGTATTTTGCGAAAATTTTAAAAAATTACGAAAGAAAGAAAAATTATCTAAAAAAAAAATGGCAAAAATACTTGGAATAGGCGTAAAGTCTATAACACTTATAGAAAACGGAACTGTTCCAAAAAGATTAAGCTTTAAAATAATGATTAGAATCTATAATAATTTCGGAATTACCCCTCAAGAAATGATTTCAAAGAACTCAATAATTATATAATTAAAGGAAATATCACGCATTTTTATTGACATTTTTATCCCTTTGTGTTATACTATTTCTGTATGTATTATAGATTTCATAAAGGAAGGAATCAGCAATATGCAGGATAAATTCGATACAAAATATTCATTTGTCGAAAACGAAAAACAAATACTCAATTTTTGGGAAGAAAACGATTGCTTCAAAAAATTGAAAGAGAAAAACGCGAACGGTCCTAAATACCGTTTTATTGACGGTCCTATTACCGCCAATAACCCTATGGGTATCCATCACGTATGGGGAAGAACCTTAAAAGATACATTTATAAAATATCACGCAATGAAGGGCTGCGACACTCACTACCGCAATGGCTTTGACTCTCAGGGTCTTTGGGTTGAGGTCGAGGTCGAAAAGGAGCTTGGATTTAAGACCAAGCATGATATCGAGGCTTACGGTCTTGACAAGTTTACCGATAAGTGTATCGAGCGTGTAAAGAAATATTCGGGCGTTATTACAGAGCAGTCAAAGAGACTCGGTCAATGGATGGACTGGGATAACTCCTATTACACCTACACCGATGAAAACATTCAGGGCATCTGGACGTTCCTCAAGAAATGTCACGAGGGCGGTTGGATACGTCAGGTATACAAGCCTATGCCTTGGTGCTCACGCTGCGGAACATCGCTCTCCGAGCACGAAATGACAGGCTCTTACAAGGAAATAGAGCACGAAGCAGTATTCTTCAAGCTTCCCATCAAGGACACAAACGACTATATCCTCGTTTGGACGACTACTCCTTGGACACTTTCGGCAAACGTAGCTCTCGCGGTAAACGAGAAGATGACCTATGTTCGTCTGCACATTGAGGGCGAGGAGCACAACTACATCACAAGTGAAAACTACTTCAAGCAGAAGTTCGCGGGAAAAGAGGGCGTAACCCTTCTTGATACAATGACAGGTGCTGACCTTGAGGGACTTGAGTACGAGACCTGCTTCCCCGAGATGGAAGAGCAGAATTTCGCTCATAAGATCGTTCTTTGGGACGAAGTTGCTGACGACGAGGGATGCGGAGTCGTTCATATCGCTCCGGGATGCGGTGCTGAGGACTTTGCTTTCGGCGAATCTATCGGACTTCCCAAGATAATCCCCGTTGACGAATACGGTATATTCTATAACGGCTTCAGCTTCTTGTCGGGTCTTGACGCACAGGAATGCCGTCAGCTCGTATTTGAAGAGCTTAAGTCTCGCGGAAAGCTTTTCTATACACACAAATATAAGCACAGCTACCCTGTTTGCTGGAGATGTAAGAAAGAAATTATCTTCCGTCTTGGCAAGGAGTGGGCAATTTCCGTTGACGAGCTTCGTCCGAAGCTTATCGAAAACGCAAAAAAGGTTCGTTGGGAGCCTGCATATCAGGGCAAGAGAATGCTTGACTGGCTTGAGAATATGTCCGACTGGAATATCTCTCGTAAGCGTTTCTACGGACTTCCCCTGCCTTTCTATCTCTGCGATTGCGGAGAGCTTACCGTTGTAGCTAATCGCGACGAGCTTCGTGAGCTTGCGATCGATAAGGCTAAGGTAGACGCTATTCCTCACCTCCACCGTCCTTGGATAGACGAGGCAAAGATCGCTTGTCCCAAGTGCGGCGCGGCAGTAACACGCGTAACTCAGGTCGGCGACGTTTGGCTTGACGCGGGTATCGTTCCTTTCTCGACACTCAAGTATCTCACCGACAAGGATTATTGGAAGCAGTACTTCCCCGCTTCCAACGTAATCGAAATGAAGGAGCAGATCAGACTTTGGTTCTACTCTATGCTCTTTATGAGTACCGTTCTTGTAGGCGAGCCGCCTTATGAGAGAGTAACCACTCACGGAATGGTAGTTTCCGAGGACGGAAGCAGATTCTCAAAGACAGGCTTTATGATCAGATTTGACGAGGCGGCAGACATTATAGGTGCTGACGCGTCAAGATATATCTACTCCTCTTCCTCTACCTCTACCGACGTTCGCTTCGGCTTCAACCTCGGCGACGAGGCAAAGAGAAAGCTCCTCGCATTCTGGAATCTCGAGACCTTCTTTGCTACCTACGCAGATATCGACAACGTAAAGGTAGACCTCTCGAAGCTTGACGTTTCCAAGCTCAATCCTATCGACCGTTGGCTCGTTATCAAAACAAATCGCTTTATCAACGACGCTACAAAGTACATGGACGACGCATCTACCCGTGAGGTGATCGCTTACTTTGAAGCATTCGTAAACGATATCTCCAACTTCTACGTCCGTGTCAACCGTGCTCGATTCTGGAGCACCGATTGCGGTGAAGATAAGATGAACGCGTACAGCGTACTCTTCTACGCTATAAAGACCATCACTCAGGTAATGGCTCCTATCGTTCCCTTTATCACCGAAACTACATGGCAGAGATTTATCAAGAGATATTCCGACGAGAGCGCTATCTCGGTATTCCTTACCAGCTATCCCACGGTTGCTCCCGAATTCGATATCAATGACGATAAGATACTCTCTGACGTTGAAAAGGCTCGTGATATCATTTCTCTCGGACTTAAGCTCCGTAACGAAAAGCAGATCAAGATCCGTCAGCCTCTCTCAACCATCTACGTTGACTCAAGCGAGGAAAATCACAGTGCTATCGATACGTTCGGAGCTGTTATCCTCAGCGAGCTGAACATTGGTGAGATCAAGGAGCTCTCTGACACAAGCGCTCTTGAATATAACTTCCTAACCGTAAACTTCAAGGTTGCGGGACGCGTTCTCAAGAACCGCGCAAATGATGTAAAGGCTTATCTCGCAACGCTTGACGGAGAAGCGCAGCAGAAGCTCTCCGACGACGTAAAGGCTGGTAAGAGCATTTCTGTTCTTGATATAGAGAATATCGAGCCCGACGTATTTACCGTCAATTCGCAGGCTGCGGAGCATATCGCTATTTACAAGAATAACGATTCGTTCGTTGCGCTTGATACGACGATCTCCGAGGAGCTCGCGCGTGCGGGTATCCTTCGTGACATCGTTCGTCAGTGTCAGGTATTCCGTAAGACCGCGGGCTTTGACGTAAGCGACAGGATCTATATCTCCTTTGAGACCGATTCCGAGCTTATTAACAGTATCATCGAGGAAAAGAAGGATTCGCTTTGCCACGACCTTCTCGCTACGATAGAAGCTCCCACGAACGTTGAGTTCACAGGAACTATCGACCTTGACGGAACTGTTATCACCGTTAAGCTTCAGAGACAGTAAGTTAAATACAAAAAGACCTTTGGAAATTCCAAAGGTCTTTTTTGTATCAATACGTTCCGCTGTCAAGCATCCAGACTCCGTCCTGAAGTATCATTGTAAGCTTTACGTTAAGGCGTTCGTCAGGCTTTGATTCAAGATATGAGTCAATAGATATCGTAACGAAATCCTTTCTCTTCGGTCTTACTATCTTAGCGGTACTGAAATCGTAGATTCTTTTTTCCTTTACGAGCGGCTCATAGGTATTCGACATCATCAGAGTAACGATGCCGTCCTCGTCCTCGTATTCCATATATCGCGCGGTGTTGCTCGTAAGCGTCGTTCCCGCTTTAACTACCGTTCCGTCAAAGAGAGATTCATACAACGAGCCAAGATAATCCATAGAGTAGACCTTTTCGGCAGCAGCCTTTATCTCCTCTATCGATTGATATTTACTCTCCGCCGTTACGTAATCGTAACCCTCGGGATCGTTCTTGCTGTAATAAAAATCATGGTGCGGCTCAACGTAATTTTCAAGCGTATACGCAAAGACATTTCCGTTTTCAAATACGAGAGTTCGCGTTTCGTCCTTCTCTTTTACCACTTGTACGTAAGAATACGGATCGATATATGACGAGCGGTAAGCTATCACTCTGCCAAGCTCTTGATCGTCGATCTCATAATAATAAGTTCGTGTCTCGGTTTTTTCGTCAATAATTACTTTTGTTGTTTCGCGAGGATCGTATACGTGCTCATACACGGGCAGACCGTATCCGAAAAATATATCGTTTATTTCATACGACGCATCGATAAGCTCACGTAAACGCGCCTCGATCTCAAAAAATTCGGGAGCTTTTCCGCAGGAAGTAAATACGCCTAAAGAAGATACGAGCATCAAAATACCTATAAAAAGAGAAATTATCCTTTTCATAGCCTTTATCCTTTCTTTTAAACGGGGACTGCCGAAAAATATTTGCGGCAGTCCCAAAACATATTATTCTACCGTTTCCTCAGAAACTTCGGATACTTCGGTTACGCTTACGTTTTCCTCAAGAGTATTTTCTTCTCCCTCAACAGTCTCATCAAGCTCTTCCTCGTCCTCGCGTGTAACCTTTGTGAAGTTGACAAGCTTCTGGTTTTCAGACAGACGCATCATAATAACTCCGCCCGCGGTTCTCGAATATACAGGAATATCCTTAACGGGAGTTCTTATTATAGTTCCTCCGTCGGTTATCATCATAAGATCGTCATCATCACTGACAGTTTCTATGCCGCAAAGCATACCCGTCTTTTCGCTGAGCTTGTGGCAGGTAACTCCAAATCCGCCGCGGTTCTTCATTTCTCTGAAGTCGGAGAACGGCGTTCTCTTTCCGTATCCGTTTTCAGTAACTGTAACGATACTCTGCTCATCGTCAACGATAGCAACACCCGTTACGTAGTCGCCGTCACGCAAAGATATTCCCTTTACGCCGCGCGCGGTTCTTCCCATTGCGCGAACGTTAGCTTCGGTATAACGTACAGCACAGCCGTGAGCAGTTGCAAGTACGATATCACATTCGCCGTGCGTATGCATAACGAATACGAGCTCGTCTCCCTCGTCAAGCGACAGAGCGATCTTTCCGCCCTTGCGCTGATATTCGTACTGTGTAAGGAGAGTACGCTTGATAATACCGTTCTTTGTTACCATCGTGAGATATTCGCCCTCGTTAAAGCCCTCTACGCTGATAAGAGCGGTGACCTTTTCCTCGGGAAGCATCTCAATGATATTTACGATATTAGTTCCCTTTGCGGTACGCGATGCCTCGGGTATCTGATAAGCCTTGCGCGTGTGTACCTTACCCTTATTGGTGAACATCATAAGGTAAGAGTGGCTGTGAACGCTTACTACCTTTTCAATAAAGTCGTCTTCCTTAGTTGACATACCTATAATGCCCTTACCGCCTCTGCGCTGAGCAGAATAGGTATCCGCAGGCAAACGCTTAACGTATCCCGCGTGGGTCATAGTAATAACACAATTGTGCTTTTCTATAAGATCCTCAAGCTCGATATCGTCGGTAGCCGCAACTATCTCGGTACGTCTCTCGTCTGCGAACTTGCGGCGGATCTCGCCCATTTCATCCTTGATTATCTGGTCAATCTTATTTTCATCGGCAAGTATTCCCTCAAGCTCGATTATAAGCGCGTGCAATCTTGCGAGTTCCTCCTCTATCTTGTCTCTTTCCATGCCCGTAAGCTTACCGAGAGTCATCTCGACGATAGCCTGTGCCTGAGCATCGGAGAGCTGACGAACGTTTCCAAGATCGTTCTGATAACCGTCCTTATAAGTAACGGTGAAAAATTCAGCCATCAAGCGCTCTTTAGCCTCGGGAATAGAACGTGAGGTCTTCATTATCTCAACGATACGGTCTATATTGTCAATTGCGATATGATATCCTTCGAAGATATGAGCTCTCGCCTTTGCCTTATCAAGCTCGAACTGAGTACGTCTGTATATTACAGAACGCTGATGCGTGATATAGTGGTCAAGTATCTGCGAAAGCGAGAGGACCTTAGGCTCGTTGTTTACAAGCGCCAGCATATTGATAGCGCAAGTATCCTCAAGCTGAGAATATTTGTATAGCTGATTTAGTATGATCTGACCGTTCGCGTCTCTGCGGTATTCGATAACGATACGCATACCGTCTCTGCCCGATTCGTCGCGAAGCTCTGTTATACCCTCTATTCTCTTTTCCTTTACGAGATCGGCAATAGCCTTACACAAAACACTCTTATTTACCTGATAAGGTATCTCAGTAACGATTATTCTGTGCTTGTCCTCCTCGATATTGGCTTTTGCTCTTACCATAACGCGTCCGCGGCCCGTGGTATAAGCCTGAATTATACCGTTTACACCGTAAATAGTCGCGTTTGTCGGGAAGTCGGGGCCCTTTACGTACTCCATAAGATCAAGCACCGAGCATTCGGGATTTTCCATTCTGTAAATAGTCGCGTCAATTACCTCGCCAAGATTGTGGGGAGGAATATAAGTCGCCATACCGACAGCGATACCGACAGAGCCGTTTACAAGAAGGTTCGGGAAACGAGACGGAAGCACACGGGGCTCTTTTAAGCGGTTATCGAAGTTCGGCATAAAGTCAACTACGTCCTTTTCAATATCGCTCATAAGCTCGTCCGCGATCTTAGACATTCTCGCTTCTGTATAACGGTATGCAGCCGCGCCGTCTCCATCGACAGAACCGAAGTTACCGTGTCCCTCTACAAGCGGATAACGCAACGAAAAGTCCTGCGCCATACGTACCATAGTACCGTATACCGCCGCGTCACCGTGAGGATGATAACGTCCGAGAACGTTACCTACTGTCGTAGCCGATTTTCTGAATGGCTTATCATAGGTCAGATGGTCCTCGTACATTGCGTACATAATACGTCTCTGACCCGGCTTCATACCGTCGCGTACATCGGGAAGCGCGCGCGCGGCAATAACCGACATGGAGTATTCAATGAAGGATTTTTTGACCTCCTTTTCCATGTCAACATCAACTATTTTTTGGTCCTTAAATTCAATATTTTCGTTTTCCAATTTTTTTACCTGCCAAAATCGTTATTTGTCGTTTGTTGTAATCACAGGATATCTGTGGAAAAATACCTCGGTTTTTTTCGCCTTTTTTCGCAAAAATATTCCAAAATATCTTTATTTTTCAAGGTTTCTTGATTAGGTTTTACACAAAGTTTTCAACAGCCTGTGGAAAAGTTAATGGACGCGATGAAGGAAACTTTTTTGAAAAAAAGTTTCCCTCAAACTCCCTTCAAAAAACTTTCAATAAAAAAAGTTATAAATTTATTCTTAAAGTTTTAATTTAACAATATGGGTTTTGTAAAAACCTTTTTGTTAGTTTTCTTTAAGGACTTACCGCAAGGTTAGTCCAGGTTACTTTTTTCTTTTTTAAAAGAAAAAAGTAACACGCGTCCCTGCGTCCTCTTAAATATCAAGATTCTCCGCAAACTTTGCGTTCTGCTCGATAAACTCACGGCGAGGCTCGACTTGATCGCCCATAAGAAGTGAGAACATAGCATCACACGCGAGAGCGTCCTCTGTAGTTACCTTAAGAAGCGTTCTGCGCTCGGGGTCCATAGTAGTTTCCCAAAGCTGCTCGGCATCCATCTCACCAAGACCCTTATATCTGTCTGCTTCAACGTTGCTTCCGCCGCCAAGCTCTGCAATACACTTATCTCTCTCAGCGTCAGAGAAAGCATAAAGCTCGGGAGATTTACCCGTTCTTTTATAAACTCTGTAAAGAGGCGGCTGTGCGAGATATACGTGTCCTTCTTCAATAAGCTGTCTCATATGACGGAAGAAGAAGGTCAAAAGAAGTATTCTGATATGCGATCCGTCAACGTCCGCGTCCGCCATTATGATTATCTTACCGTATCTGAGCTTTGAAATATCGAAATCCTCTCCGATTCCGCAGCCAAGCGCCTGAATTATCGGTATAAGCGACGGATTTCCGTAAACCTTATCAAGTCTGCTCTTTTCAACGTTGAGCACCTTACCGCGAAGCGGAAGTATCGCCTGGAATTTACTGTTTCTTCCCATCTTCGCAGATCCTCCCGCGGAGTCTCCCTCTACCAAGTAAAGCTCGGTAAGCTCTGCTCTGCGCTCATTACAGTCAGCAAGCTTACCCGGAAGAGAAGAACCTTCAAGCAAACCCTTTCTTCTCGTAAGCTCTCTTGCTTTTCTTGCCGCCTCACGCGCTCTTGCAGCGGCAAGTGACTTTTCAAGTATAGCCTTTGCGACCGAAGGATTTTCTTCGAAAAATTCCGCAAGCTTTGTTTTCAATGTATTCTCAACAAGGGTTCTTATATCCGAGTTACCGAGCTTTGCTTTAGTTTGGCTCTCAAACTGCGCGTTTTCAAGCTTTACGCTGACTATTGCGCAAAGTCCCTCTCGAACGTCCTCACCCGAAAGATTCTTGTCACTATCCTTTAAGATACCCGCTTTACGCGCGTAATCATTAAGAACGTAGGTAAGACCCGACTTAAATCCTGTTTCGTGAGTACCGCCCTCGATAGTATTCATATTGTTTGCAAATGTGAGAAGCGTCTCGTCATAGCAATCGTTATACTGAAGCGCTATTTCAGCAACACTGCTTCCCTTTTCGGCTCTCATATAAATAACGTCGGGATGAATAAGCTGGCAGTGCTTATTCTCGTTAATATAGCTTACAAAGCTTCTAATACCGCCTTCATAGTGATAAGTATTCTCGACGGGCTCTTCGCCTCTCATATCTATAAGAACTATCTTTATACCGCCGTTTAAGAACGCCTGCTCTCTCATACGCTTTGCGAGAGTTTCGTATTCGAATACCGTTTCCTCGAAAATAGTGGGATCGGGCTTAAAGGTGACCTTTACACCGTGAGGACGCTCGGGATATTCTCCCTCGTCCTTGAACGGACGCGCAACGTGTCCGCGTTCAAATCTCTCGGTATAGCGTCTGCCCTCGTAGCAGTCATCAAGCTCTACCCATTCGGAAAGCGCGTTTACGACAGATGCTCCGACTCCGTGGAGACCGCCAGCTATCTTATATCCGCCGCCGCCGAATTTTCCTCCCGCGTGAAGTATCGTATAAACGACCTCAGGCGTGGGGATTCCCTGCTTCGGGTGGATAGCCGCGGGGATTCCTCGTCCGTTATCCTCTATCGTTACGCTGTTGTCGGGATTTATTATGACCTTAATAACGTCACAATAACCCGCAAGAGCCTCGTCGATCGAGTTATCGACTATTTCATATACAAGATGATGAAGTCCGCGAATAGACGTAGTTCCGATATACATACCGGGACGTTTTCTTACCGCTTCAAGACCCTCGAGGACTTGTATTTGATTTTCATCATACACCTGATGTTCGTTTTGTTCCATTTTTTATCTTGATCCTTTCATGGTTTTGCTGTTCTTTTTTAGTAAAAATTATTTTAAACATTTAATTCTTCTATTCTTCCCTTTAGCGCTGACGTCGAAAGCTGTGAAAAGCATATCCTGTATTCTCCGTTTTCAATATATAAAACGAAAGATTTGGGTATTTCAAGCACTGCCGATTCAACAGCATTCTTCTTTTGCCTTGCCGATAAATACTTTCTTGTAACTGATGAAAGCGTAGCGTTGTCCATATCAAAAATACCGATAACGTCACGAAGTCTTATGTTTTTGTTATTTCCTACGTGTAAAAACATATTTCTTACCTCAGTTGTATTTTCCGTTTTCTACTCGTATTATCTTCGCATCTTTAAAACGTGAGATACCGTCCGATTCGCAGGTCGTCATTATTACCTGTTTTTCACGTATCTTGTTTATAAGATATTCACGTCTTGAAGCATCGAGCTCGGATAAAACGTCGTCAAAAAGAAATACTGGATAATCTCCGAATTCTTCCTTGCATATATCTCCCTCGGCAAGCTTCATAGCCAGAGCCAATGACCTCTGCTGTCCCTGAGACGCGTAAATTCTGGCACTCTTGCTGTTAAGTCTTATATCAAGGTCGTCCTTATGTATTCCCCACAAAGTAGAGCCTACGGCTATTTCTCGCTCGTGAGAGGACATAAGAAGCTCAAAATATTTCTTTTTAACACATTCTCTGTCAAAATATTCTTCTTCATTCTGACCCGAAGATCCATCATATACAAGAGTAGGCTTTTCTTTCTCTCCCGTCATTTCCAAAAAGCAATTCGAAATATGACCCGATGCTCTTCTTATGAATTTCAATCTCATATCGGATATGACCGCAGCCTCAGAGGCAAGCTGTTCGCTCCAAAGCTCCACTGTCGCATCAAATGTCCGTCTGTCATTAAAAGCATTTTTTATCAAAGCATTTCTCTGCTTTAAAACGTAATGATACTTTTGGAGAGAATGTATATACATCGGATACATTCGGCTGATCGCCATATCGAGATATGCTCTGCGCGCCGCAGGTCCGTCTTTAATGAGAGAAAGATTTTCAGGACAAAACAGCACAGCTCGAAAAGAACCTACTATGTCCGAAAGCCTATCCATCTTTACTCCGTTTTTTTCGACGAGTTTTTGTTTATCGCGAAAAATTTTAATATGAAGCTTTTGGTCGCGCTTTGAATCTCTGTAAAAAAGCTCTATATCCGCGGCACTTTGACCGAACCTTATCATCTCCGAAGTATGCGAGGCTCTGAAGCTCCTGCCTACCGACGAATAAAAAACCGCTTCTAAAAGATTAGTTTTTCCTTGCGCATTTTCTCCGACTAGAATATTAACACCTTCCGAAAAATCGACCTTACATTCCTCTATATTTCTGAAATCCGCGGCTTTTACCGTTTTACAATACATTTGTCAGATCAATTATTCCTTTGTTCTTACGGGAAGAAGCATAAATATTTCTTCTTCTCCTACGTTTCCGTTCTCATCGCAGGGCTGAATGTTCATACTAGTCAAAGGCGAGGACATCTTCAGCATAAGCTTTTCGGAATCGCAAGCTCTGATCGTATCTATAAGGAATCTGTTATTAAAGGCAATAACTATATCGTCTCCGTCGTGATTTATCGCAAGCTCGTCATATGTGCTTCCCGCAGAAGAAACCGCGGATATCTTCAAAGCACCTTCACTTACGTCAAGCTTAACGTGAGAGCGAACGCTTCCCGCTATCTTTTCTTCGGTAATAAGAGCCGCACGCTCAAGCGCCGATACAAGCTCTCTCTTATCAGCTACTACGCTTATTCTGTGATTACTCATTATTATTCTGTTATAATCTATATACTCTCCGTCAACAAGACGAGAGAAGAAGGTAAGATCTCCGATAAGGAATACTATATGCTTTCTTGTAATATATATTTGAGTTACCGATTCTTCGTCGTCTGAAAGAAGTCTTGAAAGCTCGTTTACAGTCTTAACGGGAATTATAAATCCAAACTCAAGATGAGCGTTTCCATTAGTATTTTTATTTACAAGCTCGGTAGTACGGCAGCACTTCGCAAGCTTGAAGCTGTCACACGATACCATCATAATAGAATCGTCTGTTATCTTGCAGTAAGCACCGTTCAAAACGTTTCTCTGGTCGTTTACGCCCATCGCAAAGGATACCTGACCTATCATTTTCTTTACGACAGCTTGATTTATAATAAAGCTTCTGTCACTTACAAGGTCGGGAATAGACGGAAAATCCGATCCCTTAAGCGCATTCATTTTATGAGATGAGCGACCGCTGAAAATACAAGCCGAAAGCTTTTCGTCGACTGTAAGCGTAACCTCTTCTCCTTCCATTACTCTCAATGTCTGGTTAAATTTCTGAGCGTTGATAATATAGCAACCCTCTTCAATTACCTTAGCTTCGATAGTAATTCTTACTCCCTTTTCAAGATCGTAAGTAGTCATGATGCAAGTATCGGGCATTTTTGCTTCGATCATTATACCTTCAATGGTTGAAAGAGTTGACTTACCTGAAACGGCGCACATAAGAGGTGCTACCGCTGCGCTGACTGCTGAACGGTTGAATATTATTTTCATACTTTTCTCCTTTTGCGTTTTTCACGCTATTATAGATAAATAAAATAATTTAATTAATAAATAATTATTAGTAGTATTAGTAGTAGGGGGTGTGTAAAATGTGGAAAAGCCGTAAGATCCTTATCGCGTATAGCTTTTTTGTCGCGGTATCTTTTAGATCTCAAACGTAAAACCTCTAATAAAGATGTGTAAAACATTTTTACTTTTTTCGGCTTTTTTCGATTTTTTCGTTTGAAAAATAATAAAGTGTTGAATTTTTATATCTCGATAAAATTTTTTTAATTACATAGAAAAATTGTATTTATTTTTTTGTGGAAAACTTGTTTTGTTATTGAAAAAAATTTTGTTTTCAATATTTCAAAAAACAAATATCAACAATTATAACCGTTGAAATATAAGGCTCTTAAGTTTTTCTGCACAGACGTATCTTAATAAATAAAAACCTGTGTAAAACTGTATTAAAACCTTGTGATATATTTCGGTTAATCTGTAACGTCTTTTATAAGACCTTCTATTTCAAGATTAAACAAAGGATCTTTACCTATCTTTTCGGATATACGGTCTGATGAAGCCATTGCTGTTGTATGGTCTCTGTTAAACATTTTTCCGATATTAGGGAAAGACATTTCGGTTATTGTGCGGATAAGATATATAGATATATGTCTTGCCTGAGCTATATCCTTATTTCTTTTTGTTCCAAGCAGATCTTCTTTATTTATTCCGTATTTTTTGAAAACAGCTGTAAAGATCTTATCTACAGTAACGTTCACAGGTTCTGCTCCGCCAAGAAGCTCGGCAATACAGTTTTTAGCCATATCAATGTTTATATTCTGTCCTGACAGGAAACACTTTGCGCTGAGCTTTTTAATAGCTCCTTCAAGCTGTCTTATGTTTGAACGAAGATTTTCCGCAAGAAAATTCAAAACGTCGTCGGGGATATCTATATTGATCTGCTCTGCTTTTTTCTTAATTATCGCGACGCGAAGCTCTATATCAGGCGGTTGGATATCAGCAATAAGTCCCCACTCAAATCTTGTCTTAAGACGGTCCTCAAGTGTTTGTATATCTTTTGGAGGACGGTCGGAGGTAAGGATTATTTGTTTATTTGACTCGTAAAGATTGTTGAATGTATGGAAGAATTCTTCCTGAGTAGAATCCTTTCCCGCAATAAATTGAATGTCGTCTATAAGAAGAATGTCGCAATTTCTGTATTTTTCATGAAATTTTGACATTTCGTGTCTTGAAAGACTTTCGATCATTTCATTTGTAAATTCATCGCCCTTTATATACACAACTCTGGTATCGGGCTTTTTACGGCGTATCTCATTTACAACAGCGCTCATAAGGTGAGTTTTCCAAGTCCGCTAGGTCCGTAAATAAACAGTGGGTTGTAGTCCATTGCCGGTCTTTCGGCGACTGCGGTACACGCCGCGTGAGCAAACTTATTTGAATTGCCTACTATAAAGTTGTCAAACGTATATTGGAAATTATAGTTTTGAGGTAAAAGACTCTGATCGTCCGCTCTCTTTATGTTGTTTTCTGTTTCCGTGACATCTTTTTCAGCTGGCGTATGAAGACGTATTTGTTTTTTTAATTCTTCTACGTCTGTAGTTTTTCCCGTAAATATAACGTCAACATCAACGTCGAAACCAAGCATCAGTGAAAATCCAGAGGCTATGATATCTATATATCTTTCCTTGACGACCTTGAGATTGAACTCAGTCTCGACTGAAAGAGTTATTTTATTGTTATCATATGAGTAGACCTTAAGAGGATCGAGCCAAAGCGTTATTATCTGTTGACCGAGATCCTTCAAAAGAGATGCTTTTACGGATTCCCATATATTAGATATATCGTCAAGATAAGACATATTTTCTCCGTTCTACCGCGCAAAAACAGCAATATTTTGATAATAGATACAATTTGCACAGTTTAATAATTATACAATAAATATTATATCACATATCTGCATTTTTTGCAAGACTTTGAGCAATATTTTATATAAATTTTCTTCAATTTATATTATATAAATAATATATAATATATTATAATATATTTTAAATTTTATTAATTAAAAAATCTCTATTTTATTGACATTTTTTTGCTTTTGTTGTATAATCAAACCGAAAGGCAGGTACAGATGAAAAAAATTCGTTATGTTATAAAGGGAATGAGCTGTGCGGCTTGTGTTGCTCACGTAGAACACGCGGCAGAAAAAGTCGTTTTAAGTGAAAATTTCAGCGTCAGCTTATTGACTAATACGTTGACTGTTACCGCAGACGATAATGTTAATGAAGAAAAGCTTTTTAATTCATTACGTAAAGAGATAAGCTCTGCGGGATACGGCCTTATGCGTGAAAAAACAAAAAAAGACAGTGTAGAAGAAACAAAAAAGCAAAATAAGTCAGCTCTTATACGGCTTATAATTTCCTGCGTTTTGACATTGTCTCTTATGTATGTTTCAATGGGAAGTATGATAGGTATTCCCGTACCTAGCATCTTTACAAAGAACGCTTTTGTTTTTGCTCTTATCCAGCTTTTTCTTACGATTCCCGTTATAATCCTTAATTTTAAATTTTATAAAAACGGATTTGCGGCACTTTTCCGCTTAGCACCGAATATGGATTCGCTTATAGCTATAGGTTCGTCTGCTTCTCTTATTTACGGTATAGTTGCGATAGTATTTATAGGATATGGAATGAGCTCAGGTAATGATAGTCTCGTTCATTCTTACAGACATAATCTTTATTTTGAGTCTGCGGCGATGATACTCACGCTCGTAAGCCTTGGAAAAATGCTTGAGGGAAGAGCTAAGGCTAACGCCGCTTCCGCGATAGGAAAGCTTGCGGATATGATGCCCTCTTCGGCTACGGTTATAAAGGACGGAGTAAAAACTGAGGTTATGATAGAAGAAATAAAGGTTGGAGATACCGTAGTCATAAAAGCGGGAGAGATAATTCCCGTTGACGGACGAGTTATAAGCGGAAGCGGATCGGTCGATGAAAGCGCTATAAGCGGTGAAAGTATTCCTGTTGAAAAGGCATATGGTGACGAGGTTCGCGCGGTATGTACTTTGACGGGTGGATATATTGAAATAAAAGCTGAACGTGTAGGAAGCGATACATCTTTGGCGAAAATAATAGAATTGCTTGAAGATGCGGCGGCATCAAAAGCGCCTATATCGCGTCTTGCTGACCGAGTGAGCTCTGTATTCGTACCTGTTGTTATATCGATCTCGATAGTTACTGCGGCTATATGGTTTATTTTTACCCGCGATATTGCTATGGCTTTTGAATGTGCGGTATCGGTCCTTGTTATATCCTGTCCTTGCGCGCTCGGTCTTGCCACGCCTACGGCGATAATGGTCGCAACGGGAAGAGGAGCGCAAAGCGGTATATTAATAAAAAGCGCGGAATCTCTTGAAGGTCTTCATTCTATCAAATATTTTCTTACAGATAAAACGGGAACGCTTACCGAAGGCAGACCATCTGTTACAGATATAATTCCTTTTTCTTGCACTGAAAAAGAGCTTCTGAGCGCCGCTTATTCGGCTGAGGCTATGTCCTCACACCCTCTTGCGGACGCAGTATGCAGAAAAGCCGAAAAAATGGGTATTGAAAAAGTAAATGCGGAAGATTTTTCAATGGTTCTCGGTATGGGTATCGGAGCATTTGTAGACGGACAGCGTGTACTTGTCGGAAAACCCGAATTTTTATTCCAAAACGGTGTTAAGGTTGAGGATAGTCAATTTATCTATGATCAAATGGAAACGCTTGAAAACGACGGAAAAACCGCTGTTTGCGTGTCTTTTGGAGGTCGTTTCCTTGGAATTATCGGTATTGCGGATAAATTGAGAGAGGATAGCATAAAATCGATTTCCGAACTTAAAAAAATGGATATCATTCCAGTTATGCTGACGGGTGATAATGAAAAGACCGCTGCTTCGGTTGCGAAAAGCTGCGGTATAAATGAAGTCTATTCAAGACTTTTGCCCGAGGATAAAGAAAAATTGATAAGAAATTTTTCTCAAAAGGGCAGATGCGCTATGATCGGTGACGGTATAAACGATGCTCCCGCTCTTGCGTCGGCAGATATAGGTATCGCGGTCGGAGCGGGTACTGAGGTCGCTATAGATTGCGCGGACGTAGTGCTTTCTAAAAGCTCTCTTTCGGATGCTGTTATAGCTGTTCGTCTGTCACGCGCTACGATCACCTGTATACGCCAAAATCTTTTTTGGGCGCTTATTTATAATACTATATGTATTCCTATAGCCGCGGGTGTTCTTTATCCCTCATTTAATGTGGTTTTGTCTCCTATGCTCGCTTCTGCCGCTATGAGCTTCTCTTCGATATTTGTAGTTCTTAATTCGCTCAGACTTAAGATCAAAAATATCGGATTGGAAAATAGAAAAACAAATCGTTCGTGTGAAAATAATAAATGTGAAATTGAAAAGGAGGATAATGATATGTTCGGTAAAAACAAAACAGTGAATTTCTCGGTTGAGGGTATGATGTGTGAGCATTGTAAGGCTCACGTCGAAAAGGCTCTTCTCGACGTTAAAGGCGTTAAGTCAGCTACAGCTGATCTTGCCTCTAAATCGGTCACCGTTGTAGTTAAGGATTCTGTATCCGAAGATACTCTTAAAGCCGCTGTCGTCTCGGCAGGCTATAAAGCTTAAAGAGACGCGAGGGGACGCGTTCGAGAACTTTCCCCGCAAGAAAGTTCTCGAAGTCGGAGGCCAAGCGGTCTTAGGAAGACAAAGTGGCCAAACAACTCCTTGGCACACAGAACGACATGGCTACGATCCGACTTTACTCTTAAAGCCGCTGTCGTCTCGGCAGGCTATAAAGCTTAAAGAGACGCGAGGGGACGCGTTCGAGAACTTTCCCCGCAAGAAAGTTCTCG
>JAZSIP010000029.1:0-5752 GCA_045533915.1 Eubacteriales bacterium | reverse complement strand
TGAAATTGAGTAGTATGGAAGTCTGTAGTTATCTGCAATCTTTCTTACGATTTCTGCAGCAGCCTTCCAATCAGGAAGCTTTTCGCCAAGGAATGCATGGAATACAGTACCCGAGGTATAGAGCGTCTGCAACTCGTCCTGAATGTCAAGAGCCTCAAAAATATCTGACGTATATCCAACAGGAAGGTGAGAAGAGTTGGTGTAATAAGGAGTTTCACCTTTCTCGGAAGCGGTAATGATGTCAGGGAATCTCTTAACGTCGTGCTTAGCAAGACGGTAAGAAGTAGATTCGGCAGGAGTAGCTTCAAGGTTGTAAAGGTCGCCGTACTTTTCCTGATAATCGGAAAGTCTGTCACGCATATGATTCAAAACGTCCTTGGTAAACTGCTGAGCCTCTTCGGTGGTAAGATCCTTCTTGATCCACTTAGCGTTAAGACAAGCCTCGTTCATACCTACAAGACCGATAGTAGAGAAGTGGTTGTTGAACGTTCCGAGATATCTCTTGGTGTAAGGATACAAGCCTTCGTCAAGAAGCTTCGAGATAACATTTCTCTTAATCTTGAGCGAACGAGCCGCGATATCCATCTTATGATCAAGACGAGCATAGAAGTCAGCCTCGTCTTCAGCGAGGTAAGCGATACGGGGCATGTTGATGGTAACAACGCCGACAGAACCTGTGCTTTCACCGCTTCCGAAGAATCCACCGGATTTCTTGCGAAGCTCACGAAGGTCAAGACGCAAACGGCAGCACATACTTCTTACGTCGCTGGGCTCCATATCACTGTTGATATAGTTAGAGAAGTAAGGAGTACCGTACTTAGATGTCATTTCACACAAGAGACGGTTGTTTTCTGTATCGGACCAGTCAAAGTTTGCGGTAATGGAGTAGGTGGGGATAGGATACTGGAAGCCTCTTCCGTTAGCGTCACCCTCGATCATCGTTTCGATGAACGCCTTGTTGATCATATCCATTTCCTTCTTACAATCCTTGTACTTGAAGTCCATTTCCTTACCGCCAACGATAGCGTTGAGTTCAGCAAGGTCAGCGGGAACTGTCCAGTCAAGAGTAATGTTAGAGAAGGGAGCCTGAGTACCCCAACGAGAAGGTGTATTTACACCGAAAATAAAGGATTCGATGCACTTTTTAACCTGATCGTAGGTAAGATTGTCGACTTTAACAAAAGGAGCAAGATAAGTGTCAAAGGACGAGAATGCCTGAGCGCCTGCCCATTCGTTCTGCATGATTCCAAGGAAGTTTACCATTTGGTTGCAAAGGGTAGCAAGGTGGCTTGCGGGAGCAGAGGTTATCTTACCCGTAACACCGCCGAGACCTTCCTGAATAAGCTGTTTGAGCGACCAACCTGCACAATAACCGGTAAGCATAGAAAGGTCATGAATGTGGAGATCTGCGTTTCTGTGTGCGTTTGCAATCTCCTCATCATAAATTTCAGACAGCCAATAGTTTGCGGTAATAGCACCGGAGTTGCTAAGGATAAGTCCTCCTACAGAATAGGTAACGGTGGAGTTTTCCTTAACACGCCAGTCGATATTTTTAACGTAACTGTCAACGATCTCCTTGTAGTCAAGGATAGTTGATTCCATATTACGCATTTTTTCTCTCTGCTTACGGTAGAGAATATACGCTTTTGCAACCTCTGCATAGCCTGCTTGAACGAGAACAGACTCAACGCTGTCCTGAATATCCTCTACGGCGATAAGCCCCTCTTTTACCTTGGGCTCGAAATCAGCCGTTACTTTAAGAGTGAGAAAATCGATAATAGAAGGATGGTACTGTTTTTCTTGTGCTTCAAATGCAAGTTTTATTGCATTTGAGATCTTTTCCAGGTCAAAGTCAATTACTTTGCCATTTCTTTTCAAAACCTGATACATTTGTTTCTCCTTTTTGTGAAAAAATATATAATGTGATATAGCATTAATATTATAAAACAAATTTCAACAAATGTCAATTGTGAGATCATACAATATATTGGGTCAAAACTTGGTATTTATCACTATATCTTGTATAACAACACCCCTACAAACACAATTTGTAGGGGTGTTGATCATTTATCTATTCCACGAAGAGCGGTGTTCGGTACATATTTTTGCGCGATTTTCAAAAGCTTATTCATTTCCTCGGGAGTATAAGCATTAAACGAGCCGTTCAATATATCTCCCGAATCTATAAAGCCTTGCAAAAAATATCCGTTAGCGTCTTTTATTCGTTCTGCTATCTTTTGAATATCATCAAATTCGTGAAGTTCCTTAACTACCGTTGTGCGAAATTCATAAGGTATCCCGCAATTCATTATGAGGTCGATGCTTTTATCTATATTTTCCGGAATAATGTCAAGACCGCAAGTCATAGCGTATTTATCAAACGAATTTTTTATATCCATAGCAATATAATCGACAAGTCCCAATGATATTATTTTGCCCAATATTTCTGTGCGTGAACCGTTGGTGTCTATTTTTATTAATAAATTTAATTCCTTTATTTTTTCAAGGAAGGGAATTATGTCCGGTTGCAATAACGGCTCTCCGCCCGTTACACATACTCCGTCAAGAATACCCTTGCGTTTGCTTAAATAAGAAAGAATTTCTTGTTCTGAAATATCGGGCGCAGTATCGAGTTTTGTAACAAGAGAAGCGTTGTGACAAAAAGGGCAACGGAAATTACAGCCTCCCGTAAAAATAGTGCAAGCGATTTTTCCGGGGAAGTCAAGCAAAGTAGTTTTTTGTAATCCTTTTATTAACATAATAAAACCTTTCACATGATATACTTGATTTTTTAATAAGTTTGTGGTAAAATAAATTTACATATTTATTTTATTGGGGTAATTTTAATGAACATCGGAGAAAAAATAAAAAAGCTACGAACAGCAAAGCTAATGACTCAGTCAGAACTTGCGGGAACTGAAATAACAAGAAATATGTTAAGCCGTATAGAAAACGGAGCGGCACTTCCGTCACTTGGGACTATAAGATATATTGCTTCTCGTCTAAACGTTTCCCCCGGATTCCTTTTGGCAGAAGGAAACGATGAAGAGATATATCTTAAATACAGTGAAATAATAAATATAAAAAAAGCTTATATGACAGAAGATTATCGAATTTGCCGAGATATGTGTCAACATACCGAAAGCCACGGCGATGATGAGATAATGTTGATACTTGCGGAGTGTAATCTCGAAATAGCTATAGAAGAATTTAATTCGGGAAAGCTAAGAAATGCCTGTACTTATTTTGATGAAGCGATCGACGTATGCGCTATGACTATTTATCATACAGAGCATATTCTTGCAAAAGCAGGCGCATATTTTAAATATATGAGAAAGATATCCGCGACACTATCGTCAAACTCGGTTGATGAAGAAGAACTTAATATATACCCTGCCATGACAGATGAATTTTGCAGATATATTATTTCATTCGAAAAGATCGAAAAAGAAAGCGAGACAGATGCTTACTCCTTTGAATTGGATACAGAAAAACAGTATTTTGAGCATATTGAAGCTAGGATAGATATGAAAAAAGGAAATTATACGTCAGCTTATAATGCGTTACATAAAATATTGATAGATCAGGAGATGATTCCTGAGCCTATGCTTTATTTCGTTTTTTGCGATCTTGAAATATGCTGCCGTGAAATAGGCGACTTTAAAGGCGCCTATGAATACTCAAATAATAAAATGGCTCTTATTCAAAATATGTTGACGTAAAATTATTACAAGGACTCCGCTTTGTTGTTTAACAGAGCGGTCTCTTTTTTATTTAAATGAGAGAATAAAAGCCAAATAATAGTGTAAAAAATAATTCCGTTAAGTAGATCCGCACTGTAATATGCAACCATTATCAAGGCTTCCGCGATACTTTCGGGAGCACCGTAATACAAGTCCGAAATAATACGGGTAACTATTTTTATACCGGATATCATTATAGCTAACTTAAATGAACATACCTGAAGAGGATTGTTTTTATTGAATACGCTTGTAAATGGAAGAAATTTTGGAGTGTCCAATCCCGCTTGCTTATATTTCTTTAGAAAATCACTGCATTTACGCAATTCATATACAACGACGAATATAACGATTATAAGTTGTATGATGTCAAAGAAAAAATATAATCCGAGAGAAAGAAGATCTTCGCTTCCAACGTATCCTGAAGTAATGAATTCACTAAATAGGGATATAGCTCGTCTTAAAAGCGCCAAGGCTATATAAACGATAGGAAACAAGATAGCTTTTTGGGGAGATATGCGAAAAAATGCGTATATAATACAAAAGTATACGCTCGCAAAAACGGAAACGTCAATAAGCTCTAATACAATGCGCATAATAAACGGAATCCAACCGTCCATAAATAAAACGTCAGTAGATGCCTGTGTATATAGCCACGCTAACGTTATATAGAGTGCGTAAAGTACCGCGCATACTCCGATCATAAATAACAGAAGATATTTTTTTATGTTTTTTTTCGTTTCATTGGGGTAATGAAGCATAAGATCCTCCGATAGCAGTATTTATTGATTACTCATACATTGTATCATACCAAAGAAGAAATTTGGTTATTTATTTGTAAATATTTTGTGTTTTGAGAATTATTTTTTTATATAACTAATATTTTATTATCAGAATATAAAATATTAACAAAAAGGACACCTATTATTATGAACACACAAAAAAACATTTTAGAACTAAAAACACCGCTCGATCACGCACACATGATGCGTTACATTACCGTTCTTTCGGAAAGATATACTTTTTTATCAGTAACAGCACTTGGAGAAAGCATACTTGGAAGAAGTATTCCTATAATAACGCTTGGAGAAGGGAAAAAAGCACTTGTTTACGTTGGAGCTCATCACGGTATGGAATGGATAACCTCGGTAATATTATTGCGCTTTATAAATGAATTTTGCGAGTTATATTCCAGAGAAACTAAAATATATAATTATGCGTTAAGTTATCTTTTTTCAACGAGAAGTATACATATCATTCCTATGTTAAATCCTGACGGTGTAGATTATCAAATAAACGGAATCGGAGAGGAAAACGTTTTGCGCGATCGCTTGATAACAATGAACAATGGTAGCCTTGATTTTTCTGATTGGCAGGCAAATGCGCGTGGAGTTGATCTGAACAGAAATTATAATAGCAGATACAAAGAATACAAACGTATTGAGAGGGATATGGGTATTTTAGGAGGAGCTTCGGTGCATTTTAGCGGAGAAATGCCAGAGAGCGAGCCGGAAGTAGGGGCGCTTTGTAATTTTTTGAGATTTAATCGCAATATTCAAACGGTACTTACTCTTCATTCACAAGGAGAAGAAATATATTATACAAGCGGTGAAAAAACTGCGCCTCGTTCTCGTTCTATTGGGGAAAGACTTGCCAAAATGTCAGGATATTCACTTTGCTATCCCGAAAAGGATTCCTCATACTGCGGGTTAACAGATTGGTGTATAGAAGAACTAAACATTCCTTCATTTACCATTGAATGCGGAAAAGGAAAAAATCCGCTTCCTATAAGCGATAGCTTCTTGATCTATGCTAAGTTGAGAGAACTGTTATTCTGTACACCCACAATTATATAATATATAAAAAACGCGGAGAAAAAATCTCCGCATTTTTTATTGACTAAATCTAAAAAAACTGATATAATTTTTTTAGTATTTTTTTCTTCATGGAGACTTTTTATGAAAAAAAAAATTTTTATAGATGAACGTGAATTGTTTTATGACTTTTCACGT
>JAZSIP010000090.1:0-11938 GCA_045533915.1 Eubacteriales bacterium | reverse complement strand
AACAAATTTCAATTTCACCATGTAGGGACCGGCGTCCTCGACGGTCCATTTTAATAAAAATAACATCGGGCGTGTTTTCGTTGAATAGAAAGTTTTCCTTTGTCTCCCCAAAGAAAGTGTGGTCGGTGGCTTTAGCCGTCCGACCACTTTCTTCCTTATAGAAAAACTATAAAATTTAATCATTTCAAACGGTTATTTATAAATAACCCCCTGCAAGAGTTTTCTTTTGATTACTTTTCTTTTTTAAAAGAAAAGTAATCGCGTCCCCTATTAATATAAAGGATATTTCTTGCAGATAGCCTCAACCTCAGCGCGAACAGCATCGGCGGAGTTTTCATAATCCTTAGCTACGAGACCGAAGAGACGAGCGATAGTCTTCATATCCTCAACACCGAGACCGCGGGTAGTAACTGCGGGAGTACCTACGCGAACGCCCGAAGTAACGAAAGGCTTTTCGGGGTCATTGGGAATAGCGTTTTTATTAACGGTAATATGAACGGAATCAAGTCTTGCTTCGAACTCCTTACCCGTGATCTTCATAGGACGAAGATCAACGAGCATAAGGTGGTTATCCGTACCGCCTGAAACGAGGTTAAATCCTTCAGCGAGAAGTCCCTCGGCAAGAGCGCGAGCATTTTCAACGACGCTATGCTGATAAGCCTTAAACGCGGGAGTAAGAGCCTCACCGAAGCAAACAGCCTTAGCAGCGATAGTGTGCATAAGAGGACCGCCCTGAATACCGGGGAAGATCGCCTTATTTATCTTTTTAGCGAGCTCTTCGTCGTTAGTAAGTATCATACCTCCGCGAGGACCGCGAAGAGTCTTGTGTGTAGTAGTTGTGACTACGTCAGCGTAAGGAACGGGAGATGGATGCTCACCTGCGGCAACGAGACCCGCGATGTGCGCCATATCAACCATAAAATAAGCGCCGACCGAGTGAGCGATCTCTGCCATCTTTTCAAAATCGATCTTTCTGGGGTAAGCAGACGCACCCGCAACGATAAGCTTCGGCTTATGCTCCTTAGCGAGACGCTCGAACTCAACCATATCGATATATTCGGTAACAGGGTCAAGACCGTACGAAACGAAGTTATAGTACATACCGGAAATATTAACGGGGCTTCCGTGTGTAAGGTGTCCTCCGTGAGCAAGACTCATACCCATAACGGTATCACCCGGCTGTATAAGAGCAAAATAAACCGCTGTATTTGCCTGAGCTCCGCTATGTGCCTGAACGTTTGCGAATTTTGCGCCGAAAAGCTTTTTAGCGCGTTCGATAGCGATATTTTCAGCTACGTCAACGCAAGAGCAGCCACCGTAGTAGCGCTTTCCGGGATATCCCTCAGCGTACTTGTTGGTAAGAACCGAACCAACCGCGCACATTACAGCCTCGGAAACGATGTTCTCCGAAGCAATAAGCTCCAGTCCGTCTGACTGACGCACATATTCAGCCTTTATTGCCTCCGCGATCTCGGGATCGGTAGCGGCAACCTTATTGATCATCTGATCGATCATAAAAAAGATCCTCCTGAAACAAAAAATATTAAGTATATTATAAACTAAAATTCGAAAAATTACAATAATATTTTGCGATATTCTTCATTTTTTACAAATAATATATATTTTTTTATGAATTTAATTAAAAATATTACAAATTTCATTGACAAAAGCACCTTGTAAATGGTATAATAAATAAGGATATCTGTATAGATACACATATTTTTATATATTATTCCGACGCAAGTCCTTTCCGCCGTCCCAGCAAGACGAGCAAAGAACAACCAACCACATACACCCCAAAGAACGGAGGAATCTTACGATGGAAATAGCGATCATCGCACATGATATGAAAAAAGAATTGATGGCACAGTTTTGCATAGCTTACTGCGGAATACTCAGTAAGCATAATCTATGCGCAACGGCTGTCACCGCAAAATATATTTCAGAGGCAACGGGCCTTCACATCGACCGACTTATGTCGGGAGAGCAGGGAGGAGAAGAGCAGATCGCATCACGCATAGCTTATAACGAGATCGACGTGCTTCTGTACTTCCGTGACACACGTCCTCAGAGTCTTACCGCAAAGAACAATGCTATCGAACACGAATTGCTTCGTATGTGCGACCTTTACAATATTCCCGTTGCGACCAATATCGCAACAGCAGAAGTTATAATCACCGCCCTTGACAGAGGCGATCTTGATTGGAGAGAGATCGTAAATCCTCATTCTGCATATAACAAAGCAAAGCAAGGCTGATCTACCTTAAACGATCGTGCAAAAAATATGTCCTGACCGACACCGTACACAGAGAGGAAACGCAGATGTAACGCATCTGTGCTGAAACGTTTCCGTATAAAGACCGTCAGGGTACCGCTTTTGCGCTGAAAATCAATATCGCAAAAAAGTTAAAAGCTCGGGTGGAACCGTGCGTATATCGCACCCCGAACGGTGTATTTTGCCGTTCGAGGTGCTTTTTATATACAAAAACAAAACTATTATTTTTTGGAGGAATATCCTATGAACATTAAATTTGGAGACATAGTTCTCGAGAAAAACGAGCCTCTGACCGTTTTTGAAGCGGCTCAGGAGGCAGGACTTATCAGCCGCGCGGTTGTAGCGGCTAAGGTAAACGGCGTTGTTTGCGCAATGACACAATTGCTTGACAGTGACGCAGACGTAACCCTTCTCACCTTTGAGGACGAGGACGGCAGACACGTTTTCCGCCACACCGCATCTCATATTCTCGCGCAGGCAGTAAAGAGACTTTATCCCGAGACAAAGCTTACCATAGGTCCTGCGATAGAAAACGGATTTTATTACGATTTCGACAGCGAGATATCCTTTACTCCCGAGGTTCTCAAGGCACTTGAAGACGAAATGAAGAAGATAGTTCGCGAAAATCTCAAGATCGAAAGATTCGAGCTTCCCCGCGAGGAAGCTATCGCGCTTATGAAGGAAAAGGACGAGCCTTACAAGGTACAGCTTATCAAGGAGCTTCCCGCGGACGCTGTCATAAGCTTCTATACTCAGGGCGAATTTACCGACCTTTGCGCAGGTCCTCACCTTTTCTCAACGGCGGCAGTCAAGGCTATAAAGCTGACACAGTGTACGGGCGCTTATTGGAAGGGCGACCAGAACAATAAGATGCTTCAGCGTGTTTACGGAACTGCTTTTCCGTCCAAGGACGATCTTAAGGCTCATCTTGAAAGAATAGAAGAAGCAAAGAAGCGCGACCACAACAAAGTCGGACGCGACCTTGAATACTTCACCACGGTAGATTCTATCGGTCAAGGTCTTCCCATCATGCTTCCCAAGGGCGCAAGAACCATTCAGCTCTTGCAAAGATGGGTTGAGGACACCGAGCAGAGACGCGGATATCTCCTTACCAAAACACCTCTTATGGCAAAGTCCGATCTTTATAAGATCTCGGGTCACTGGGATCACTATCTTGACGGAATGTTCGTTCTCGGCGATCCTACCGATGAGACCAAGGAATGCTTTGCTCTCCGTCCTATGACTTGTCCCTTCCAATATCAAGTATTCCTCAATAAAAAGCGTTCGTACCGCGATCTGCCTATGAGACTTGGCGAAACATCAACTCTGTTCAGAAATGAGGATAGCGGCGAAATGCACGGTCTTATCCGAGTTCGCCAATTCACTATTTCCGAGGGTCACCTCGTTCTCCGTCCCGAGCAGCTCGCGGAGGAATTCAAGGGTTGTCTTGAACTCGCAAAATATTGCTTGAGCTCAGTCGGTCTTTGGGAGGACTGCTACTTCCGCTTCTCACAGTGGGATCCTAACCGCACCGACAAGTATGAGGGTACTGCTGAACAGTGGAATGAAGCACAGGAGATCATGGGTAATCTGCTCGACGAGTGTCTCGGAAAGGGCAATTACGCTATCGGTATCGACGAGGCGGCTTTCTACGGTCCGAAGCTTGATATCCAGATGAGAAACGTTCACGGCAAGGAAGATACGCTTGTTACTATCCAGATCGATATGCTTCTCGCAAAGAAGTTCGGTATGGAATACGTTGATTCGGATAACACACTCAAAACTCCCTATATCATTCACCGCACCTCACTCGGCTGCTATGAAAGAACGCTTGCGCTTCTCCTTGAAAAGTACGCGGGCGCGCTTCCCATGTGGATGGCTCCCGAACAGGTACGCTTTCTGCCTATCGGTGACGAACAGGTAGAATACTGCAAGTCTATCGCAGAAAAGATGACCGCTCTTGGCATGAGAGTAACCGTCGATTCGAGAAATGAAAAGATCGGTTATAAGATAAGAAACGCACAGCTCGAGAAAGTTCCTTATATGCTCGTTATAGGAGAAAAGGAACAGACCGAGGGTACTGTTGCCGTTCGTTCTCGTAAAACAGGCGATATGGGCGCTATGTCCGCAGATGAGTTCATCGATTTCGCAAAAGAACAGATAGATACTTTGTCTTTGGATAATTAAGGACGCGCTTACTTTCTTTTTCGCGAAAAAGAAAGTAAGCAAAGAAAAAGCAAAAATAAGGGGTTATTTTTATAGCCCCTTGTTTTTATTAAATTTGTTTGTTTTTTAAGACAGGCGTCCTCGACTGTCCATTTTATTTAATTTAATTAATGTAAAACAATTTGGCTACATATAAAGCATTTTTAGTAAAGTTCTTTGAGAACTCGAGAACTTTTTTCAAGAAAGTTCTCGAACGCGTCCTTTCTTTAACGTAAATATACCCGTTATAACGAGCATTGCGCCAAAGATTTTACGGAGGATATCTGGATCTATTTTTTGGCTTACAAATGTTCCGAAGATAGCACCGAGTGCACCCGAAAGAATGAGCACAACGATAAGGGAGACGTATATTTTTCTATGCGTAAGATGTATTATCAAAGAAGATGACGCCGAAAAAATAAAGAAAAGAAGATTCATACCTTGCGCGACAAGCTGTGGGGTATCCGTAAATATGGCAAGAAAAATAACGAAAAGACCGCCGCCTCCGACCCCAAGACCCGAAAGCGCAGCAAGGACGAACGAAATTATAACGTCGAATATCATTTTGAGATCTCCTTTTTACACATCATTTTATAATTAAGATTATTCCCGACCAGATCACGAGCGCGGCAAAGAGCTTTTTAGTGACAGACGCATTCAATTTTGAAAGAAGAAAACCGCCGACGATCCCTCCCGCGATAGCGGGTATAGCGTAAACGGAAAATCCGTCAGTATGAAGATTTCCCGAAAACGCGTAGCGAACGCATGACACTGCTGAAATCGGAAGCATTACGCAAAGCGCGTTTGCGTATATATCTCGGCTGTCAATATCACTACCCTTAAGAGCGTAATTCAAAGCGTAAACTACAAGTATTCCTCCGCCCGCGCCAAGCAGACCGTTGACCACGCCCGAAGCAAATCCAAAAAGCATCAGGAGTACAAACCGAAGCTTTATATTACCTGCCGAAAATATCTTACTGCTCATATTTTTCTCCCTTAAAAATTTTGATATAAAAACACATTTTAGGTAAAAATCGCTTGAAAATAAATATGTTTCGTGCTATAATTAAATTAACTATATACATTTGTCTTTAATATTCAAAAAATCGTTTTAATAAATAAAATTTAAGGACAATAACAGTTTTCCACTTACGTGTAAAAATATACAAAATCGGAGGTATATGATTAATGTCAGAAAAAAAGAAAGGTACACCGCAGGCGTTGCAGGACGGTAAAAAGAATGCTTCTCAAAGCAACAAAAACACAAAAAAGAAAGCGCCGTCAAGCGTTGAAAAGCCAAACAATTCCAAAAAAATGTTTTTGAGCGTAGCCCCTTACGTTATGCTCGTTATAGCGCTCGTATTCGCGCTATGTATTATAATCGTACAATTCATCGATGAGGACGGTGCGGGAGTCGTTGGACTTTGGATAAACAACCTCATTTGCGGACTTCTCGGAGGAGCGGCTTTCTTGCTTCCCATTGAAATGATATACGTGAATCTGCGCCAGATACTTTTCAACATTCGTTGGAAGGACGGAGACAGAAGACACGACAGCGATACATATTTCGATTACGCAAAGTCAAAAAAGAGACTTACACTTACGGCGGTAATGGCGAGAGCCGCGGTTATCATACTCGCTATCCTTCTTGACGTAATAATAGCGACAAACGACAGCTTTGATATTGTATTTATGTGGGAAGAGGGAATGGAGCTTGCAAGCGGCGGTATTATCGGCGGTATTTTTGGCGTACTTATGATGCTTGCATTCAAGCAGGTAATATCTATAATACTTCTTATCACGCTTCTTGCGCTTGCTGTGATCTTTATGTTGGGTCTCACGCCCGATTATATTATCGAGCGTATCCGCGAAAACCGTGAGCGCAGACGTGAGGAACTTGCATACATGGAAGCGCAGATAGCGGCTGAGGAAGAAGCACGCAGACGTGAAGAAAAGAAACACGCGCAAAAGATCGCGCCCACTCCCGCAGTAAGCGCAAAGAATAATAAAAAGTACAAAGAAGAAGAGGAAGATACAGAGTATACCGACGATCTCAGCGAAGACGTTCCTCTTTCTCCCGTTCCGCCAAAGTTCCCTATGAAAAACGAACCCGAGACATATATCGGACCTTCTCCCGAAATGGCGGAAGCTGAGGCGAGAAGACGCGCGGAAGCTTCTTCTATTGCGGACGATATACTTTACAAAGCAGAGGACGACGCGCAAGAAGAGATCAAAGATTTCGGCGGAGAAGAGGACTTTGACCGAGGCGAATTTACCTCTCTTGACGATTTCATAAAGAATGCGGGACTCAAGAGCGAGGAAGAGGTGAACATCGACACACCTATCGATATGAGCCAGATCGACAACGAGGAGCTTCTTTCCGATGCGGCAGAGGTAGCTCCCGAGGAATCCGACGGGGAAGAAGAAGAGCCCGAAATAGTTATTCCTTATACCTTCCCGCCCATAGATCTTCTCAACACAAACCCCGACAACGATACCGAGGACTATACAGAGGAACTTCAAGCCAACGCGCGCAAGCTCGTTGAAACGCTCAAGAGCTTCAAGGTGGGAATCCAAGAGATCACATATTCAAGAGGTCCTACGATCACGCGTTACGAGTTAAAGCCTCAGGCGGGAGTCAAGGTACGCTCTATCGCAAACCTTGTGGACGATATCGCGCTGAACCTTGCGACCTCGGGCGTTCGAATCGAAGCTCCTATTCCGAACAAGCCCGCCGTGGGAATCGAAGTTCCGAACCAGAACCGCGCGACAGTATATCTGCGCGACCTTATTGACAATCCGAAATTCAAGGAATCCAAGAGCAAGCTTACGTCGAGTCTCGGTATGGACGTAGGCGGTAATCCTATTTATTTCGATATCGCAAAGATGCCTCACCTGCTTATCGCGGGTGCTACTGGTATGGGTAAGTCGGTATGTATCAACAGCGTTATTATAAGTATTCTTTATAAAGCAAAGCCCGAAGAAGTCAAGCTCATACTTATCGACCCGAAGAAAGTCGAGTTTGCTATCTATCGTGACATTCCGCACCTTTACGCGCCGATAGTCAGCGATCCTAAAAAGGCGGCGGGCGCGCTTGCGTCTGCGGTTGCCGAGATGGAACGCCGCTTCGAGCTCATCGAAGAGGTCGGTGTACGTGACATAAAGACCTATAACGAGGTCACCGAAAACGATCCCGCAAAGGAATTTATGCCTCACATGGTCATTATCATCGACGAGCTTGCAGATCTTATGATGACCGCTCCCGACGAGGTCGAATCCTCTATCTGCCGTCTTGCGCAGAAAGCGAGAGCCGCAGGTATCCACATAATCATCGGTACACAGCGTCCGTCAATTGACGTCACCACAGGTCTTATCAAGGCGAATATCCCGTCACGTATAGCTTGTACGGTTGCGTCTCAGGTCGACTCGCGTACCATTATCGATATTGCTGGAGCTGAAAAGCTTATCGGACGCGGAGATATGCTCTTTGCGCCTGTCGGAGCGGCAAAGCCGATGCGTGTTCAGGGTGCGTTCGTGACCGAGGCTGAGGTCGAAAATATCGTCACATTCATCAAGGAAAACAATGCCAAGGCTAAATACAACAGCGACTTTATCAGCAAGATCGAAGAAGAAGCCGCAAAATGCGGAATGGGCAAGAAGGGCGGCACAATGGCTGAAATGCCCGCAGGCGCTGATGAAGTTGAGGGCGGAGATTCCAAGTTCCGCGATGCCGTCAAGCTTGCGATCGAAACAGGTAAGATATCTACGTCTCTCATGCAAAGACGTCTAGGTGTCGGCTACGGAAGAGCCGCGAAGATCATCGACACGATGGAGCAGATGGGATACGTCAGCCGTCCCGACGGAAACAAGCCGAGAAACGTTCTCATCACGATGGACGAGTATATGAGAAGAGTTTCCGAAGGAACACTTGGAAGCTCGGAAGAATAATAATTAGGAGAATAAAAATGCCTGTAAATAACTATTTTATGAGATTTCCAAACGGCAAGCCTAAAGCTCTTACATTAAGCTACGATGACGACGTAACGTACAACGTTCCGTTTTGCGAGATACTTGACAAATACGGTCTCAAATGTACCTTTAACATCAACAGCGGTCTTTTTAAAGCGGACGATGATACCTCCGTATCAAGAAAAATGAAGATCAGCGAAGCTATTGAATTTTTCAACAAATGCCTTGAAAACGGACACGAGGTAGCGGTGCACGGAGAGACACACCCCTTTCTTGACTGTCTGCCCGCTTCGGTAGCAACCACTCAAGTGCTTAACGACAGAATTGCGCTTGAAAAGATGTTTGGAAGAATAATTCGCGGAATGGCTTATCCGCAAGGCACGTACAACGACGAGGTCGTAAACTGTCTGCGCGCTTGCGGTATCGCCTATTCAAGAACCACGGTACAAACCGAAAAGTTCAATATACCTACCGATTGGTTAAGACTTCCCTCAACCTGCAAACACACAAATCCGCGACTTATGGAGCTTGCGAAAAAATTTGCAGAGACGACTACTGTTAACAGACCTCAGCTCTTCTATCTGTGGGGACACAGCTACGAATTTGACGATGATAACAATTGGTACGTCATCGAGGATTTTGCAAAATATATGTGCGGCAGAGACGACATCTGGTACGCGTCGAATATCGACATATATGAGTACATCGAAGATTACAAACGCCTCGTATTTTCTGCAGACGGACATACCGTTTACAATCCCACAAACCGCACACTTTATTTCAACAACATATATAAGCAAGAGCACATTATATCGATAGCTCCGGGTGAAACTTTGCATATTTAAATAATTTTTAAAGAGGAACAATAAAATGAACTCAAAAAATTTATTAAAAGCCCTGTCGATCTCGACGTCGCATCGGTCATATTTACGAAAAAATTTAACGTAAGAAACGATCTTAAAAAAGCTACTTTGACCGTTACCTCGGTAGGCGTTTATGAAGCGGCTATCAATGGTAAAAAAGCAAGCATCGGTATGCTTAACCCAGGTTATACGAGTTATTTTAACCGTCTGCAATATCAGATCTTTGATGTAACATCTCTGCTTTGCGGAAAGGTTGGCGAACAAAAGCTTGAAATAACTACAGCTCCGGGTTGGGCGTTAGGTCATTTTACATACGATATGTATGAAAAGCTCTATGGTGATAACATGGCTGCAAACGCCGAGCTTACTCTTGAGTATTCGGACGGAAGTGAGACGGTCGTGACCGACGAAACATGGGAAGTATATACGTCAAAAACCGAAATGTCTGGCATATACGACGGTGAAACTGTAAATATGCTTCACGAATCAAAGCTTCTCGGAAACGCGGTAAGCGATACGGCTGCCGAAAAATATCCTCTTATCGAGCAAGAGGGCGAGTACATAACCGAGCACGAGCGTCTTGCGCCTATCGCGCTTATTACTACTCCAAAGGGAGAGAGAGTTATTGATTTCGGTCAGAATATGACTGGATTTGTTGAGTTCAAAATAAAAGCTAAAGCCGGAGAAAAAATCGTTATCTCTCACGCAGAGGTTCTTGACAGCGACGGAAATTTCTATACCGAAAATTACCGCAAGGCTAAAAACATAATGACGTATATCTGCGACGGAAACGAAAACGTGTTCAAGCCACGCTTTTCGTTCCAAGGCTTCAGATATATCCGTCTTGACGAGTATCCCGATATTGAGATAGATTTCGCAAATATCCGTGCAGTATCCGTTCATTCCGATATAGAGAGAACAGGACGCTTCTCTTGCGGAAACGACAAGATAAATCAGCTTTATCATAATACTATCTGGGGTCAGAAGAGCAACTATCTCGATATTCCCACCGACTGTCCGCAGAGAGACGAGCGTCTCGGTTGGACGGGTGACGCGCAAGTATTCTGCCGCACCGCGGCGCTAAATTTTGACGTACTCAAATTCTTTAGAAAATGGCTTGGAGACCTTCGCGCAGAACAAGAAGAAAACGGCGTTATATGGGGTATCTGCCCGAATACGTTCTTTAGTCATAAAGAGAGATCAACTCGTGTATCTTCCGCTTGGGGTGACTGCGCGGTTATAGTTCCGTGGGAGCTTTACCGAGCTTACGGTGATAAGAGCATTCTCGAAGAAAACTTTGAGATGATGAAAAAATGGGTAGAGTATATGCACTCTACGGGAGATGAGGAATATCTGTGGCTTACAGGCTTCCATTACGGCGATTGGCTCGCTATGGACGCGGGTGAGGACTCCTATGTCGGTGCTACGTCAAACGACCTCATAGGCTCCGCATTTTTTGCTCACTCGACCGACCTCCTTATCCGTGCGGGAGAAGCTATCGGTAAAGATATGTCGCATTACCGTGAGCTTCATAAGAACATCGTAAAGCGCTTCCGTGAATATTTTATGGAAAACGGTATGCCTAAAGAAGAGCTTCCTTTTACCGAGATAAATCCGCCTTACCGCAAGACATTCAAAATAGTAGATTCTATTCGTAAGGGAATAACTCAGACGGCTATCATTTTAATACTCCACTTTAATCTCTGTACCGAAGAAGAGCGCCCCGCTCTTGCCGATAAGCTCGTTGAGCTTATCCATGAGTTTGGAGATCTTATGACTACGGGATTTGTTGGTACTCCTTATATTCTCCATGCACTCAGCGATAACGGTAAGACCGATATGGCTTATCAGCTTCTCCTCGAGGAGCGTAATCCTTCTTGGCTCTACTCGGTTACTCACGGCGCTACGACTATCTGGGAGCATTGGAACGGTATTAAAGAGGACGGAAGCTTTTGGAGCACCGCTATGAACTCATTTAACCACTACGCTTACGGATCTGTCTGTGATTGGCTCTACGGCGTTGCCGCAGGTATCGCTGTTTCCGAAGAAGGAGTCGGATATAAGAAATTTACTCTTACCCCTCATCCGTCAAAGGCGCTTGGTCACGTAAATTGCGCTCTTGAGACCGTCAACGGCAGAATCGAGAGCAGATGGTACTATAAGGGTGAACAGGTGTTCTTCGAATTTACCGTACCTGATGACACTGAAGCTCTCATCACTCTCCCTAACGGATATTCCGAGACTGTACACGGCGGTACTTATTATTACACTGTTTAAGAATTTATGTTACTTTCTTTTTCGCGAAAAAGAAAGTAACCAAAGAAAAAGCATTGCAAGGGGTTATTTATAAATAACCGTTTGGAATGATTAAATTTTATAGTTTTTCTATAAGGAAGAAAGTGGTCGGACGGCTAAAGCCACCGACCACACTTTCTTTGGGTAAATAAAAAATTTTTTCTATTCAACTAAAATACTCCCAATGTTATTTTTATTAAAATGGACCGTCGAGGACGCCGGTCCCTACATGGTGAAATTGAAATTTGTTTGAGTTTGCCGTCGCCTTACGGCGAGGGGAATACAAACAAAATTATACCATTTTTTGTAGGGACTGGCGTCCTCGACAGTC
>JAZSIP010000023.1:0-28158 GCA_045533915.1 Eubacteriales bacterium | reverse complement strand
TTGGCTCACAGAACGCCATGGCTACGATCCGTCTTGTGCAGGACTCCGAAACGGGACTGTGGTGCGCTGAACTTGAGGATACCTTCGATAGTTTTTTATGGACGGATGCCGATTTTGCGCCTGACAAAACTCCTATAATATACGAGTGCCATATCGGAATGGCGCAGGAAAAGGGAGCGGTCGGAACTTATCGGGAATTTACCGAAAATATCCTGCCGCGCATAAAGGATGACGGATATAATACGATTCAGCTCATGGCAATTATGGAGCATCCGTATTACGCGTCGTTCGGATATCAGGTGTCATCGTTTTTCGCTCCTTGCTCACGGTACGGAACGCCAAACGAATTAAAGGCGCTTATTGACAAGGCTCATTCAATGGGGATCGCCGTTTTACTTGACGTAGTTCATTCTCACGCAGTAAAGAATACGGTGGAGGGAATCAATGAGTTTGACGGAACGGTATGTCAGTTCTTCCACGAAGGTCCGAGGGGAGATCATTCGGCGTGGGGTACGAAGCTCTTTAATTATAATAAAAATGAAGTAATTCATTTTCTGCTTTCCAATCTCAAATTCTGGCTTGAAGAATTTCATTTCGACGGATTCCGATTTGACGGAGTTACGTCTATGATATATCACGACCATGGACTTGGCACATCTTTTGGAGACTATTCAAAATATTTTTCACTCAATACAGATACCGAGGCTGTGACCTATCTTCAACTTGCCAATGCGCTTATAAAAGAGGTAAAGCCCGATGCCGTAACGGTCGCCGAGGATATGTCGGCAATGCCTGGAATGTGCTTGCCTATCGAGGAGGGCGGTATCGGATTTGACTACCGTCTGTCTATGGGTATTCCCGATATGTGGATAAAGATACTGAAGACACAGAGCGACGAGCAGTGGGATATGTGGCAGATATGGAATGAGCTTACGAGCCGACGTCCCGCGGAAAAATATATTGGGTACGTTGAGTCTCACGATCAGGCGCTTGTGGGCGACAAGACGGTTATTTTCAGGTTGTGTGACAGCAATATGTATACGTCGATGACAAAGCTTGTGGAAGATCCGATAATTGAGAGAGGGATAGCTTTGCATAAGCTTATCCGCTTCGCTACACTTACGCTTGGCGGAGAAGGATATCTCAATTTTATGGGCAATGAGTTCGGTCATCCCGAGTGGATAGATTTTCCGCGTGAGGGCAACGGTTGGAGCTATTTTTACTGCCGCAGACAGTGGCATCTTGCCGATGATCCTCTCTTGAGATACGGCGATCTAAATGAGTTTGACAGGGAAATGATCGGATTTGCAAAGAAGAGCCGTATATTCGGGAAATATCCTAAGTGTCTGTTTATCGACGCGAATGCTCAGGTCCTCGTTTATGAGAGGGCGGGAAAGGTGTTTGCGCTCAATTTCAGCCCGAGCAATTCGTATGAGGGATATTATTTAGAGGTCAAGGGAAAGGGAGACTATCGAGTTGTTCTTTCGACAGACGAGTCACGCTTCGGCGGCTTTGACAGAATATCTAAGGAGCATATCTATAAGGCGGAAAAACAACCTGACGGAAAATACCGTATCCGTATATACCTTCCCGCAAGAACGGCGCTTTGTATAGGTAAAATATAAAGCTTCGTTTGAGAAGAGTTCAGGGCAAATAAAAATATAATTATTGATATTTTTATTGCAATTATCAAAAATTTGTGTTATAATGTGCTTTGTTGCCGAAATCGGCGGCAAAGCACATTTTTCAGATCATCACAGAAGGGACAAAATGAGTAACTTACCGACAAAAAAAGAACTTAAGCAGGCGTTCGTTGCGACGATACCCGTGCTTACGGGATACATATTTCTTGGTATGGGCTTTGGTATGATGCTCTATTCAAAGGGATTCAATGCGATATGGGCTTTTTTTATGAGCCTTACGATATTCGCGGGATCACTTGAATACGCGGCGGTCGATCTGCTTGCGAGCAGCGCGACTGTAATCACCACGGCAGTCGTATCCTTGGCGCTTAACGCGCGTCACGTTTTTTACGGAATCTCTCTTATAGATAAATATAAGCACGTCAAGAAAAAGCCTTTTCTTATATTCGGACTTACGGACGAGACGTACTCCCTCGTCTGCAATGACGTGGCTCTTGAAAAGGTAGATAATAAGGAAAATTATTATTTTCTCGTCACTCTGTTTGACCATATATATTGGATAACGGGAAGCGTTCTAGGCGGACTTGTAGGCGCTATATTACCCTTTAGTACCGAGGGAATAGATTTTGTTCTTACAGCACTCTTCCTTACCGTGTTTGTAGAGCAGTGGTTAAGCACGAAAAATCATCTGTCCGCAATTTCGGGCGTTGCCGCATCGGTCGTAGCTCTCCTTATCTTCGGAGCGGACAACTTCCTTATCCCCGCTATGATACTTATAGCCCTTGCCCTTACACTTCTCAGAAAAAAGGAGGGCATAATGAATGAATAATAATCCTACTGTTCACGCAATAATTCTTATAGCAGTAATGGCGGTCGTTACTTTTGCGCTTCGCGCTCTGCCTTTTCTTATTTTCGGCAAAAAGGAAACACCTAAATTTATTATATATCTCGGAAAGGTGTTGCCGTACGCTATGATGGGTATGCTCGTTGTATTTTGCTTTAAAAACGTAAAGGTAACACAGTTTCCGCACGGTCTGCCTGAGCTTATCGCTGGAGCGATAACCGTTTTGCTGCATATTTGCAGAAGAAATACGCTTATCAGTATTCTTTTCGGTACGGTCTCCTATATGCTTCTCGTTCAGCTTGTTTTTTGATATAAAACAAAAAGGAGTTGACTCTGTGAGTCAACTCCTTTTGTAATACTTCAGTAAAGTATTAATAGGAAAAAGCGGCGGCCAAATTATATGAGATTATTTGTTAAAAATGTCAGTTTTGATCTTTGAAAATTCTTCTTCGGTAATGACCTGTTGATCAACAAGCTTTTTCCATTTTTTGAGATCGTCGATTGAATTTGTTTTAGCGGCGTTGTTTTCGAGTATCTTTTCTTTAAGCTCGGAAAACTCTTCGTCGGTAAGAACCTTTTCCTGTTGCATCTCTTTATAACGCATTAATTCGTCAAGAAGATTTTTGTTATAGTTCTGACTTGCGGTCTGGCGGTCCTTTTTTACGAATCCGCAATAAGCGAGGAAGTTGACAGCGAAGTAAATGATCGCACCTACTGCCATTACTACAAATCCAATATAGTAAACGAGAAAGCCGATGCTATCAAACGTTTCGTTCAGTACAAGGGCCTTAAAGCTATCGATCGCAAGCAATACGGAAAGGGTATAGCCGATGTTTTTAACGATCGAATTTGAAGCAAATATAAAGGTTACAGCCAAAAGCGCTGCTATGTTAGCTGTTGTTGTAGCTGCCATAGGTACGGGAGGATAGTCTATTATTACTGCAAGGCATGCTCCTACCACTGCAACGATAAAACCGATAATAATTATTATCTTGTTTAATTCTTTTTTCATAAGATGATCTCCTTATGTCGATTTTTTTGTTTTTTTGACGAGCCGCTTTAATATATTATAGTACAAATATTTACTAAAGTCAATAGTAAATTTATTTACTTGATATAATATTTTTAAGATGTTATATTGAGGTGAAGCTATGTATTGCAGATATGTTAAGCGTATACGCGATCTTAGAGAGGATCACGATAAAACGCAACAGGAGATAGCAGAGATATTGGGAACGTCGCAGACTATGTATGCAAGATATGAGAGAGGTGCTAATGAGCTTCCTATAAGACATCTGCTCGTCTTGTGTGATTATTATGGAGTAAGTGCGGATTATATTCTCGGAAGAGATGAATAAAAATAAAAGAAGCAGAGCTTTTTGAACGGCTCTGCTTCTTTGTGTTTTATTTTTGCTCATATTACTAAATTGCCTTTACGCACATTTGTCGGCGTTGTACCCGTGATCTCCGAAAAGATGCGGTTGAATGAGCGTATGCTCTGAAATCCGCACCTGCTCGCGATATCCGACAGCGGCAGATCGGTTGATCTTATCATTTCCTTTGCTCTTTCACAACGGCACATATTCAACAACGCACGAAACGGTATGTTGAGATTTTTTCTTAAAACTCTTGAAAGATAATGATATTCGTAAGAAAGAGACTCTGCAAGCGTGGTTAGTGTTATATCCTCTGCGTAATGCTCTTCAATGTAAGATATGATCCTGAACACAAGCTCATTGTTTTGCTCTTTGTCCTTCCATTTGGCAACGGCGGAAAATTCATCGCAAATAGCGTAAAGGCAGGCTTTTATAGCATACTGCGACGGTTTTTTCATTCGCACGGCATTGTGCCGACGTTGCTCGTCAACGACAAGCATTTGCGAACGAAGATACTGTGATAGCGGCTCTGACAGTGTAAATGAAGCGTCAAGGGGTTCTTTTGAAGCGGTAGAGGAAGAAAATTTGTCAATATAAGCTCCCGAAAAGACGGCGATGAAGATCTCTCCGTCATTAGTCGTTTTCAGGGAATGGAGTGCGTAGGGAATTATCAACAAAGCCTGTCCTTTGCGCACTATGTAGTCTTTGTTTGATATGGTAGCGTGAAGCTCACCCGACAAGACCCATACGAATTCGTAGCCTCTGTGGTAGTGCAGAGCCCAAGAGTCGTTTTTGTACCTATCTCCGCGATAGAGATCGTCTCCTATTGAATTGTAAAATTGATGAGAGATCATGGCACACTCCAAAAAGATAAATTTTGTCTATAACCATTGTATAATAATATATCTTTTTTGTCAAGAGCTTTCGAATTAAAGAGATTTTTTTCAATAAAGCTTTCGCGGAGTATCGGTAAGACCTGTCAGATAATCGAGAGAGACGTTGTAGTATTTCGCAAGCGTTATGATGTGGTGGAGAGGGATTTCCTGAGTACCGCTTTCATAACGAGCATATTGCTGCTGTTTCATTCCCAAAATACTTGCTATCTCGGTTTGGCTTTGGTCGGCATCTTCTCTGAGATCTTTTATCCTTTGGTAAAAATACATAATAAAACCTCCAATATTGAGAAATAAACATATTTTTATTGTGCAATAAAACAATTATATCATACAATTAAAAGATTGTATTAGCTTTACAATTTATATGTTGTATAATGTAATTGCAGATTCCTTTTGTCGCCAAACAAGAAATAAAAAAGGACTAAGTTCAAGATTGACTTAGTCCTTCTTATATTTATTCTCTGTCTACTGTAATTACGACGAAATATGTGGGGTCTACGTGGCTGATAGCTGATGAGATCTTATCCTTGAGTTCGTTATCCGACAGCTTTAGTTCGAACGGAGCGACCACGTCAAAAATAAGATTTGAATGTGTAGTTCCCTCAACGTATCGGAAATCGTGTATGTTCAGGCGTTCATCGATAGAAAGCACTGTATTTAAAGTGATCTCTTTCAGAGATGTTACCTTTTCGTCATCGGTAACGATAGGGTCCATATGCACTGTGGCTCTTACGCCGAGCTCATTGAATAAGCGTTTTTCAAGATTGTCTATTACATCGTGCGTGTCAAAAATATTTGCCGCTCCGTCCACCTCCGCGTGAAGCGAGGCTATCGTGTTACCGGGGCCGTAGTTGTGGATCACCATATCATGTATTCCGAGTATCTCGGGGTAGGAAAGAGCAAGACTTGCAACAGCCTCGACGATCTCCTGCTCGGGAGCAGAGCCGAGGATAGAGTTTTTCGTTTCATTCAGTATTTTTATACCCGCGAAAAGAATGAGCGCGGCAACGATGATTCCCATATATGCATCGGTCTGAATGTTTGTAAAATAAGCGATAAGAGAGGAGATAAGTACGGCGGTAGTAGAAGCCGCATCTGACAGACTGTCGGTTGCGGTGGCTTTCATTACAGAAGAATCGATACGCTTTGCTATCCCTCTGTTAAAGATGAAAAGCCAAAGCTTTGCCAAAATAGAAACCCCTAAAATGATAAATACGGGAACAGTAAATTCCGTCGGCTCGGGTGAAAATATCTTGCTTATCGATTCTTTAAGAAGCTCAAAACCTACAAGAAGAACGAGAAAAGAAACGATCATTGATGCTACGTATTCAATACGCGCGTGTCCGAACGGGTGGTCGCGGTCTGCGGGCTTTGCCGATATTTTAAAGCTTATGAGAGAAATTATCTGCGAGCCCGCGTCCGAAACGTTGTTTATTGCATCTGCCGTTATAGAGATAGAACCGCAGATAAGCCCTGCGAAGAGCTTGAGGGCGGCAAGTAACAGATTTACTATTATTCCGACGATGCTTACCATAGTGCCGTATGCGCGTCGCACGGACGGATCTTTGACGTTGTCGCGGTTTTTGATAAATAATTTAGATAAAAAAGTTGTCATAAAATGCCTTTCAAAAAAGTCAGAATCTGAAATATAAAAAGGGATTGTATCCCGAGCTTACAAGATAGGCGGTGGAAATAAAGAGAAGAAAAAGAGTAAATAAGGGTTTAAAAGCTATCGAAAAGCCTTTGTACCTGTTGCTGATCTTTTTCAAGAGATTTTTCGGAAGCTCCGTAGATCCTAATGCCATTATAATGAGTAAAGGAAGATTTCTCAAAAATTCGTAAAGCGCCCTTTTTGAGATAAAGGACGAAGAGCCCGCACCGAAAATGTTTCCGAGCATACGCAAGGCGTCCGAAAGCGTAAGCCCGTCAGAGCCGTCATACGCGAATATGAGCCAACCCAACAGTATAAAAATGAGCGCGTAAATATGCCCGAAAACAGAGGGGAGCTTTTTTAAAGCTTTGAGCAGAAAGGCTTTTTCAAGAGCCAATATAACGAAAAAGTATATTCCCCATAGCAAAAAATTCCACGACGCACCGTGCCAAAGCCCCGTCAGTGACCATACGCAAAAGAGATTGAGATACATTCGCGCACGAGAGCAGCGGTTGCCGCCAAGAGGAATATAGACGTATTCGCGAAACCAAGACGAGAGTGTTATGTGCCAACGTCTCCAAAAATCCGTTATGCTTACGGCAGTGTAGGGATAATTGAAATTTTCGGGGAAGTCGAAACCGAATATTTTACCAAGCCCTATTGCCATATCCGAGTATCCCGAAAAATCAAAATAGATCTGAAAAGCGAAAAATATAAGAGCAACAAACGCGCCAAACGAGCTTGGGTCGATCGCGTTTGTTTCTCTAAGAGTTTCCCACATTTCTCCCGCGGGATTTGCGATCAAAACCTTTTTGCCAAGACCTATACAAAAGCGAAAAGCTCCGCTTGCCGCATAGGAAAGAGTCTCTTTCCTAGACTTGAGCGCTGAATCTACGTCACTGTATTTGACGATAGGACCTGCGATGAGCTGAGGAAAAAGAGTTACGTAAGTGCCAAAGGCGATAGGATCTTTTTGAGCGCTTACGGTTTTTTTGTATACGTCTATGACATAAGAAAGCGCTTGAAAGGTGTAAAAGGATATTCCTATGGGAAGAGCAAGCTCAAGCAGACTCTCCGTGGAAAAAATTGATGTTATAAATCCGAAATATTTGAAAAATATAAGAGTTGAAAGATTTAAGATTATTGCCGTTATAAGGAGCGCTTTTGCTAATTTTCTGTTGCTTCCCGCACGGGCGATAAAAATGCCGAAGGCATAATCGACGGTTATCGTAGCTATCATTAGAAAGAGATATATCGGCTCGCCGACAGCGTAAAACACAAGGCTCATTATGAGTAATACGGCATTTCTTAACCTTTTTGGAGAAATAAAATACAGTATAACCGTTACGGGTAAAAACAAATATAAAAACTCAAGCGAAGAAAATAGCATATTATAAGCCTTTCAATTTTAATTTGTATAATATGTATTTTCTTCTTTTTAATCAGAACTAACTAATATTAGATAATAGTTACTTTTGTTAGCGTTTTCTTTTTACTTACTTTTTCTTTTTTAAAAGAAAAAGTAAGTAACACGCGTCCCCATTATAGAACCTTAAGGGCTTCCTCGGCGGCGGACATTATTCCGATCTTGCCGCTTTCATAGGTAAGACCGCCTTGGAGATAAGCGGTGAAGGGGGGACGGAGAGGGCCGTCCGCGGAAAGCTCGATAGACGATCCCTGTGTAAACGCGCCTGCCGCCATAATAACGGGATCGGAGTATCCCGGCATAGCCCAAGGCTCAGGAACAACGTGCGAGTCGATAGGCGAGCCCGCCTGTATTCCGCGGCAGATAGCGCACAGTCCCTCTGCCGAGTGGGTAATAACTGCTTGAATTATATCGTATCGAGGCTCGTTCCAATCGGGCTCAACGTCAAAACCAAGTCCCTCTTTTCCGAAAATGTACGCCGCGAGATGCGCGGTCTTTATTGCTTGCGCGGTGGTGTGCGGAGCGTAGAAAAGACCTTTATACATACTCTTGTTTTGACCGAGGGTTGCGCCGACCTCACAACCGACGCCAACAGAGGTCAAACGGTAGGAGGCAAGCTCGACGGCGCGAGCCGTACCCGCGATGTATCCGCCCGTCTCAGCCATTCCGCCGCCCGGATTTTTTATGAGCGATCCGATTATCATATCCGCGCCGACGGCTGTCGGCTCACGCGTTTCGGTAAACTCGCCGTAGCAGTTGTCAACGACAACGTAAAAATCCTTTCCGAGAGTGCGGACATAAGAGATTATCTCGCCTATCTCGTCCACACAGAGAGTCTTTCTGTTGAGGTATCCCTTTGAACGCTGAATGAAAACTACCTTGATGCGATCGCCGTCCTTGGCAAACACCTCTGCGATCTTTTCCTTGTCGAATGAGCCGTCGGGCAGAAGATCGGCTTCTCTGTAATCGACTCCGAAATCCTTGAGCGAGCCGTTTCCGGCAGTTCCGGTGTTTCCGATGACCTCGTCAAGAGTGTCGTAGGGTTTGCCCGCGATAGAGAACATAATGTCACCTGGGCGCAAAAGACCGAACAGACCGATGGTAAGAGCCTGCGTGCCGTTGACTATTTGATGGCGCACGAAGGCGGCTTCCGCATCCATAACCTCAGCCCAGATAGCGTCAAGCACATCGCGTCCGCGGTCGTCGTAGCCATAGCCGCTTGTGGGATTGAAGACTGCTTCGCTCACACGATGCTCACGAAATGCGTTCATTATTTTTTTTGTGTTTTCAAAAGATATCTTGTCGATCTCGGCAAAGCGAGGGCGAAGCGCCTCCTCAGCTTTTGCTGCAAGATCTGTTATACGCTGTGAAAATTCCATAGATGCTCCTTTGTTTTTGATTATTTTAGCTTTTCGTTTATGAATGCCGACGCAAGATCGATACAAGCCTCGGTATCGGAAAGGTCGCAAAGCTCGGTCGACGAGTGTATATATCTCGTCGGGATCGAAAGCGCGCCCGCGCGAGTTCCCGCACCTGCAAGCTGGATAGATGAGGTGTCTGTTCCGCCGTGCAAAAGTATCTCACGCTGATAGGGGATCTTGTTTTTCTCCGCAAGAGCGCAAAGATCGGAAACTACTTCCTCGTGACAGATGACCGACGAATCTTTTATTTTGACAGCAGCACCGCCGCCGACTTTACAAGCCATAGGCTTGTCTCCAAGCGCGTCTCCCGTAGCAGTCACGTCAAAGCAGAGCGCATAATCGGGAGCAAGACCGAACGCCGCAGGGCGTGCGCCTCGACAGCCGACTTCCTCCTGTACGGAGAAGACGTAATCTATCTCGCCCGCAAAATTTCCGTCCGAGAATTTTTCTGCTATGGCGAGAAGAACGGCACATCCGACTCTGTCGTCAAGAGGTCTGCCCGCTACACGCTTACCCGCAAGTTTTATAAGATCGGGACGGCAGACAAAGAAATCGCCGATCGCCGCTTTTCTTTCCGATTCTTTTCTTGATTTCGTGCCAAGGTCTATATATAGCTTATCAACAGAATATTCCTTAACGTCACTTTGAGGAACGAGAACGCCAAGCGTTCCTTTTTCAGAGACGACTACGGAGTTTGACGAAGCGGCGGCGCGTATGCCTCCGATGTTTGCGACACGTAACATTCCGCTGTCCTCAATAAACGTAACGAGAAAGCCTATCTCGTCCATGTGGGCGCAAAGCATTATTTTTGCGCCCTCATTTTTGCCGTACTTTTTGGCAATCAGATTTCCGAGCGCGTCGGTCGTTACCTCGTCCGCAAACGGAGAGATAAGACTTGTGAGCTTTTCGCGTATATTGTTTTCTCTGCCCGAGACAGATGGGCAAAGGCAGAGGTCTTTGATTGTTGTATATAAATTCATTTCGTCCTCCTTTTAAAGCTTTGTATCAAAATTTCTTACAGCCGCTTCGCAAAGGTCGCGGAGAGCTTCGTAATCGTCAAGAGATGCGACACACGCGGGGGAGTGGAGATATCTTGTCGGAACGGACAACGCCGCCGTGCGTACACCTACTCCCGTTTTGTGAATGCTTCCCGCATCGTTTCCGCCCGAAACGTAGCGCTTTATCTGTGCTTTGATATCGTTTTTCTTTGCTGTGTTAAGCAGAAATTCAACGAATTTTCTGTCGTATATGGTAGAACGGTCCATAAGAGATAGCACTCCTCCGCCTCCCACGTCAGCGACACGAGCTTCGGGAGAGGCGTCCGCAATATCGCCGATAGCGGTCGTTTCAAGAACGAGCGCAAAATCGGGAGAAATGGTATTCGCCGCCGTCAAAGCACCCGAAAGTCCTATTTCTTCGCGTACCGTAAAGCAGAAATAAACGTCAAGGTCAACGCTTGGACGCTCTTTTGCGAGAGATCCGATCACCTCTATCATAGCGGCGCAACCCATTCTATCGTCAAGAGCTTTTGATTTTACCCGCCTGTTGTCTGTACCGAACAGAACAAATTCCGAATCAAAGGTCGACTCCGAGCCTATCTCAACGTATCTCTCGGCTTCTTCTTTGCTCGATGCGCCGATATCGATATACAGCTTTTCGGCAGAGAGGACCTTTTCGCGCTCTTCCTTTGATTTGTGGTGTATAGCCTTTGAAGCGATAAGTCCGTTTACCTTGCCCTCTTTACCAAAGAGAGTTACACGCCTTCCCGCAAGAACGCTTCCGCTTATCCCACCGACAGTATCAAAGCGGAGATATCCGTCCTCGCATATCTCGGTGACCATAAAGCCGACCTCGTCCATATGAGCGGAGACCATAAGCTTTTTTGATCCTTTTCCAAAGGTCATTCTCGCTATAAGATTTCCCATTCGGTCGAGTTTTACGGAATCGGCAAGATCGGATATTTTTTCTTTAATAATATCTGCAACTTCATTTTCAACGCCCGTAGGACCGAAAGCGAGTGAAAGCTCCTTTATAAGAGAAATATCAGCTTTTTTACTCATATCGCGCTCTCCTTTCCAAAGCTTTCCGCAATCTTTTCGGAGCAGATAAATGCCTTTACAAGATCGGCAAGAACCTGTGCGTCCTTCATGGAAACGACCTCGTTATACGTGTGCATGTTTTTGAGGGGCAGACCTACGTCAACGACAGGTACGCCGTCGCGTACAAGATTGACGGAAGTTGCGTTCGTACCTGTCGATGCGGGTGCGGCAACCATACAAAACGGAATTTCCTTTTCCTCGCAAAGAGTTCTCGTCATTTGAGTAAGACGTCTGTCTGTTGCCGCCGATACCGATATCGATATTCCTTTTGCGAAAGGAACGGTGTCGATAGCCTTAGTGTCGGGCACTTTGGCGAGATTTACGTCTATTACCATTGCGTAATCGGGAGCGAGGCGATAGGTTGCGGGAGAGACTCCGCCGAGTCTGCTCGTTTCCTCATAAGCTGAGAAAAGTAAGCAGACGTTTGCCGCAAGATCTTCTTTTGGCGTGTTTATTATGGCAAAAGCGGCACAAGCTCCGCAAGCCTTATCGTCAAAGCTCTTGCCGACTATAACCTCTCCGTTCTCTCCCTCGCACGAAAGAGAGCCGTAATTTTCGGGGAAGCCTACGGGTGTTCCTATCGGAATGACTTTCGCAAGAGCCTCTTTGTCGAGATCAAGTCCCGTGTCGATGAGCATTTCTGTTATGGGTGGAAGAGTTTTTCCGTCTCCTTTTATCAAGTGAGGAGGGGTTGAAGCGACAATGCCTCGTATAGCATCTTTAGCATATATGACAACGTCGGAGGCTTGCATTATAGCGGGATCTACTCCGCCCATAGATGTTATACGGAGAAAACCGCCGTCAAGCGTTTCGGTGACGATAAAGCCTATTTCATCGAAGTGAGCATCAACGAGAATAGTCGGCGCGTTTTCCTTTTCGCAGTTTTTATAAAAATAATGGTTTCCAACAGCATCTGTTTCACATCTGTCGAAGTGTTCTCCTATAAGGGAGTTGAGCGCGTTCTTGCCGCGTCCCTCAAAGCCCGATACCGACATGATAGAGCAGGTTGAAAAGATAAGCTCCTTTAAGCTTATCGAAAGTTTGTTTTCCATTTGACAGTCCTTTCTGAAAAGGGAATTACCCCCAATACTTTTTATCAAGGCTTCTGTATTGTATAGCCTCGGCTATATGCTTTGCGCCGATAATATCGCTCTTATCAAGATCGGCGATAGTACGTGCCACTCGCATTATTCTGTCATATCCGCGCGCCGACATTCCGAGACGCTCATATGCAGAGCGGAGAAGATTCTGCGCCATCTCATCGGTCTTGCAGTATTTGCGTATTTGAGCAGAGCCCATTTGCGCGTTGCAATATATCCCTTTTTCCTCGCTCATTCGAGCGGCGGCAAAATTTCTTGCCTCGGTCACTCTTTGACGAACGGTCTCCGAGCTTTCAGCGGGGGCGCTTGTCGATGAAAGATCGTCGTAAGAGAGAGAGGGAAGCTCTATCTGTATATCTATTCTGTCAAGCATAGGTCCGCTTATGCGCGAAACGTAGCGCTTGACGTCTGCCTGTGAGCAGGTGCATTTTTGAGTGGGGTGTCCGAAATATCCGCAACGACAGGGGTTCATAGCGCCAACGAGCATAAACGAGCAGGGATATGTAACTCTGCCGTGAGCACGGGTTATGGTGACCGAGCGATCCTCTATCGGCTGTCTTAGTGCATCGGTGACCTGCTTTGGAAATTCGGGAAGCTCATCAAGGAAAAGGACGCCGTTATGCGCAAGTGAGGCTTCGCCGGGCAGAGGATTAACTCCGCCGCCGACAAGGCTTACTGTGCTCATAGTATGGTGAGGCGAGCGGAACGGTCTTGCCGAAACGAGCGACACGCCCTCGGGAAGCGTTCCCGCTACCGAGTGTATTTTCGTAGCTTCTATCGCCTCCTCAAAGGTAAGCGGAGGAAGAATAGAGGGCAGACGTTTTGCAAGCATCGATTTGCCCGTGCCCGGAGGTCCTATGAGCAAAATATTATGACCGCCCGCGGCGGCTATCTCCATAGCGCGTTTAGCCATTGCCTGTCCGCGAATGTCCGAAAAGTCAAGTTCGCAGCTTCGCACAGCGTTTGCGAACGCTTCCTTGTCGCAAGGCGTCGGAGAAATAAGCGAATTGCCGTTCAAATGATCGACGAGCTGACGGATATTTTTTACTCCGTAAACGGTGATGCCCTCGACCGCGGCTGCTTCTCCCGCGTTGTCGGCGGGAACGTAAAATTCTTTTATTCCCGCGTTTCTTGCCGCTACGCACATACAAAGAGTTCCGCGTACCGAACGAAGAGCACCAGAAAGAGATAGCTCTCCGATAAAACAACGAGAAGAAAGATCTACATCGTGACGGACAACGCCTCCGCAACGCAATATCCCCAAAAGAATGGCGGTATCAAACGCCGAGCCCTCTTTTCTTCGGTCGGCGGGCGCAAGATTTATCATAAGATCAAGCGACGGAAAACGGTATCCGCTGTTTTCACAAGCGGTTCTTACGCGCTCCTTAGCTTCCTTGACCGCCGCGTCGGGAAGACCGACGAGCTCAAATTCGGGTATTCTGTTAAGTCCGTTACATTCGACCGATACGATATATCCGTCAATGCCGAACAACCCCGCACTATAAACGGTAGTTAACATATAAAAAACCTCGACTTCTTTCAATAAATATAACTATATTATATCTATTTTAACACATTTTACTCGTTTTTACAATAGTTAGAAAAAACTATAAAAAATATTTTATTTGATAAGAATGACATAAAATAAAAATCTTTGCTCAATACTAATTTATGATTTTAGATCGCAATTCATAAGAAAACAGAAAAGAGGATTTTGACAATGATAACTCTGAAAGGAAAGGGAGCGCACGGGGGTGTAGCTATCGGACGCGCTGTGTTTTTTCGCCGAGCGGATATAAGCGTTGAGAGGAGAAGCGTCGCCGACGTCGAAGGAGAGCTTAAGCGATTCAGAACGGCTAAGGAACACACTGCCAAGGAGCTCCGCGGACTTTATGAGAGAGCGCTGTCGGATATAGGGCAGAGCGGGGCACAGATCTTTGAGATACACGAAATGATGCTTTTTGACGACGACTACAATCATTTGGTAGAGAATACGATCCGAGTTGAAAACGTCAACGCGGAGTACGCTGTAAGTGTTGCGGCAGATCATTTTGCGAAGATATTTTCTTCAATGGGAGATCCATACATGAGTGCGCGCGCCGTTGATGTCAGGGAGGTGTCGAGGCGTTTGTGCAGAGTTCTTTCGGGAACGGAGGATACGGGAGTGTCGGGAAAAGGGGTCATACTTTGCGCCGACGATCTCGCACCTGGGGAGACTATGCAGCTCGACAAGAAAAGCATATTGGCGTTCGTTACGTCAGAGGGTTCGGTGAACTCTCATACCGCGATACTCGCAAGGACAATGGGTATTCCCGCTGTCATAGGTGTTGGAGAAAAACTGGCGACTATATCCGACGGAACACTTCTTGCGGTAGACAGCTTTTGCGGCGAGGTGTATTCTGACCCCGACGGAGAAACGCTATCAAGACTTGAGAAAAAACGCAGTGAGCAGATAAGAGCGGAGGAGCTTCTTGAAAAATACAGGGGACTTGACAACGTAACGCTTGACGGCAAGCGGATAGACGTTTTTGCCAATATTCAAAGCATTTCGGAGGTAGGCGCGGCTATCAAGAGCGATGCGGGAGGTATAGGACTTTTTCGAAGTGAATTTTTGTATATCGGACGTGATATGCCGCCCGACGAGAACGAGCAATTCGGAGCATATCGCACGGTGCTCTCAAGTATGGGAAACAAAAAGGTGATCATCAGAACGCTTGATATAGGCGCGGACAAGCAAGCTCCGTTTTTGAATCTTCCGCGGGAGGAGAATCCCGCGCTTGGTATGAGAGGAATACGCATTTGTCTTACAAACGAATCGGTCTTCAGAACTCAGCTTCGCGCACTTTTTCGCGCATCGGTGTTCGGTAGACTTTGTATAATGTTTCCGATGATAACCTCGGTGTCCGAAGTCGATGCGATACTCACCCTTTGCAGACGTATTAAAGGTGAGCTTATTGACGACGGTCATAGAGTTTCGGAAGACATCGAGCTTGGTATTATGATCGAAACGCCCGCTGCCGTTATGATAAGCGACAGATTAGCTCCCTTGGTCGATTTTTTCAGCATAGGAACGAACGATTTAAGCCAATATACGCTTGCGATAGACCGTCAGAATCGAAGTGCGGACAGATTTTTCGACCCGCATCACGAGGCTGTTTTGAGAATGATAAGCATAGCCGCCGATAATGCTCACAAAAACGGAAAATGGATAGGGATATGCGGAGAGCTTGGGGCGGATCTCTCGCTTACGGAGACTTTTTTGCGAATGGGAATAGACGAGCTTTCGGTATCGCCCTCCTGCATACTATCACTTCGGGATAAGATACGGAATATCGATCTGAGAAAGAAAAACAACAAAGAATCGGGAGATGTGTATGGGATTGATGAATAAAATGTTTTCTAAAAAAAGCGCGTATATAACGCTCATCGCTCCGCTTGATGGAACGGTCATATCTCTGTCTGGGGTTGAGGACGAGGTGTTTTCAAAAAAGATACTCGGTGACGGCTTTGCGATAATTCCGTCATCAAACGAGATACACGCGCCGCTAGATGCGATGGTGGACACCGTATTCGAAACGGGACACGCGGTATCTATGACTGCTGACTGCGGACCGGAGATTCTTATACACTGCGGAATAGATACGGTAAAGCTTGCGGGCAAGGGATTTGAGCCCGTTGTGAAAGCGGGGCAGAGAGTAAAGGCGGGGGAGCTTCTTTTGAGATTCGATCAAAAAGTCATCAAAGAAGGCGGATTTTTGAATACAACGCCCGTGATAATTCTTAATTCTGACAGATTTTCCGTATCTTCGGTATCGTCGGGCGATTGTCATATAGGCGACAAGATAGCGGAGCTTGAAGAAAAAAAGAACAAATAATTTCATATACGGAGAGATCATATGCAAAAATTTGAAGTTACTGTTTCCGATCCTGTCGGAATACACGCGCGTCCCGCGGGAGTGCTTGTTAAGGAAGCGCAAAAGCTATCGTCTGATATCACGGTCACCTGCCGTGAAAAGACGGTAGACCTCAAGAAGCTTCTTGCCGTTATGAGCCTTGGGGCAAAATGCGGAGACACTTTGTATGTCTCTGTTGAAGGTAAGGACGAGCTTGCGGACGCAGATAAATTGAAAAAGGTATTTGAAACTATATAAAACTCGGCTTTGCGGAGGTATCGGGGAGTCAGGGCACGCCTTGAGTTTTCAGCCACCGTAAAGCCGAGACTTTTTTAGTAATGAAAAAAGTAGGCAAAAAGAAAACATTACAGCGGTATATTCTGTTTAACATTGGTTTGTATGTTCTAAAAAATCAAAATATAATGAAAATATATTGAAATTTAGTTTTTTATGTGTTAAAATATAAATGAGAGTAATTAAGAATACATTAACGGGAGGCACAATATGAACCAGATCATTACTATCGGACGTGAATTCGGAAGCGGCGGACGTGAGTTCGGACGAAGACTTGCCGAAGAGCTCGGATATGAATATTACGATAAGGAGATCGTTGAGGAGATATCTGCGCGTACCGACCTGTCGGTTGAATATATCCAGCAAATAGTTGAAAACAAGCCTCATAATCTTCTTCCTATCACTGTAGCAAGAAGCTTTACGTATATTGATCATCATACTCTACATCAGCTTCAGACTATCTACGGTGAGCAGATGAAGGTCATTCGCGAAATGGCTGAAAAATCAAATTGTGTTATCGTCGGAAGATGCGCAAGCTACATACTGAAGGATCTCAACCCTTTCCGTATCTTCGTTCATGCGGATATGGAGAGCCGTGTTATTCGTTGTATGGAGCATATGGATGCTGATGAGAAGTTTACAAAAAAGCAGATGATACGTTATATCAAGCAGATCGATAAGGCGAGAGCAAAGTATTTCCATTTTTATACCGAAAGAAAATGGGGCGATAAATCAAATTACGATCTTTGCGTAAATACTACGGACGTAGTTATTAAAGATATTGTACCCGTCGTTGCAAAACTATTTAAAAATTAAATCGAATAATAGAAAAAATTTATAAAACACTCTTGACAAAGCGGTTTTATCGTGTTAAAATGTTAAAGTCAAAAGCGGAGATCGAAAAGAAGTAGATTGATGTGCGCGTACAGAGAGCTGTCGGTGGGTGCGAGACAGACGTGGCTGCGGTTGAAATACGTTTCGGGAGCTGCGCGCTGAAAACGGGAGACCGAAAAGTAGGCGTCGTCGGGTGCGACCGTCATATCGCAAGGACACGAAAGTGCCCGCTAAGGCTTTAGCCTGTAAGGGAAAAGCGAAGCAGAGTGGTAACGCGGCAAATTTTGTTCGCCTCTGTATCTCACAAAAGGGATACGGAGGCTTTTTTGATTCCTTTACTTGATACTAACGTATTTTTTAGGCGAAAAACAAACGTCTTGAAGATAAATAAAAAACAAAACTATTTTTAAGGAGAAAATCATCATGAAAAAGATTCTCACACTTACGCTTGCTATCGTAATGATGGCACTTTGCGTAACATCACTCGCATCTTGCGGTAATTCAGGCAAATACAAGGTAGGTATTCTTCAGCTCGTTCAGCACGTTGCTCTCGACGCTGCAACCAAGGGCTTTAAGGACGCTCTCGTTGCCGAGTTCGGTGCAGAAAACATTGAATTCGTAGAGCAGAACGCAAACGGCGAATCTGCTGTATGTAACACTATCGCGGCAGACTTCGTTTCCAAGAAGGTAGACCTTATTCTTGCTAACGCAACCGCTGCTCTTCAGGCTGCAAGTGCAGCTACCGTTGATATTCCTGTTCTTGGTACTTCTATCACCGAGTATGGCGTAGCTCTTGAGCTCGACAACTTTACCGGAACTGTTGGTACTAACGTTTCAGGAACTTCCGACCTTGCTCCTCTTGATCAGCAGGCAGCTATGGTCAAGGAGCTTTACCCCGACGCAAAGAAGGTAGGACTTCTTTTCTGCTCCGCAGAGCCTAACTCCAGATATCAGGTAGACAAGGTAACAGAAGAGCTTAAGAAACTCGGTTATGAGTGCAAGGAATTTAGCTTTGCGGACTCTAATGACGTTGCTACCGTTTCCGCGGCAGCAGCTGCTGACAGTGACGTTCTCTACATTCCTACCGATAATACAGCGGCTTCTTGCACAGAGGCTATTCTCGGTGCTATAGGAGATACCCCCGTTATTGCAGGCGAACCCGGAACTTGCTCGGGCTGCGGAGTTGCGACTCTTGGTATCAGCTACTATGACCTCGGCGTGACCACCGGTAAGATGGCGGCTAAGATCCTTAAGGGTGAGGCTAAGGTTTCTGAAATGCCTATCGAATACACCACCGCATCTAAGATGTATAACAAGGAAAGATGCGAAGAGCTCGGAATCGACACCGCTGCTCTTGAGGCAAAGGGATACGCTGCTATTCAGGAATAATTAAAATATAGCAGTATAAATATAATTACAGGAGATTTTTGACGATATGTTTATGAACTGGCTCGGCACTCTTCCGAGTGCTGCCGCGCAGGGACTTATCTGGGGTATAATGGCTATCGGCGTTTATATCACTTATAAGATACTTGATATCGCAGATCTTACGGTAGACGGCTCCATCTGTACGGGTGGAGCTGTCTGCGCTGTTTTAATGGTAAACGGCGTAAACGTCTGGATCGCGATGTTAGCGGCACTTATAGCAGGAATGCTAACCGGACTTGTAACTGGATTTTTCCATACCTTTATGGGTATCCCCGCGATCCTTGCGGGAATTTTGACTCAGCTTATGCTTTGGTCTGTAAACCTTAAGATCATGGGCAAAGCAAACCAAGCACTTTCAAACAAGGTGTTCAAGATAGTAAAACAGCTTGAACCCGTATTGTCTGTCGTTATATTGCTCGCTTTCGTTGCGTGTGTAGTAGCGATCCTTTATTGGTTCTTCGGCACAGAGCTCGGATGCTCAATGAGAGCTACCGGTTGTAATTTGAATATGAGCCGTGCGCAAGGTATCAATACCTCCTTTACGACTATCCTTGGACTTATCATTTCGAATGGAATCGTTGCTCTTTCGGGCGCGCTTCTGGTTCAGTATCAAGGCTTTGCCGATATCAATATGGGACGAGGCGCTATCGTTATAGGTCTTGCGGCTGTCGTTATAGGAGATGCTATCGTTTCAAAGATCTCGCGAAACTTCGCGGTTCGTCTCTTTGGCGTTGCGATAGGCGGAATCGTTTATTGGTTCGTTTATCAGACGGTCATTTTCCTCGGACTCGACCCCGACCTTCTCAAGCTGCTCTCGGCAGTTGTCGTTGCTGTATTCCTCGCAGTTCCGTATTGGAAAAAGAAATATTTTTCAAAGCGGAGAAAGGAGAAGTAAGCTATGGCAAAGAAAAATACCGAATTTGTAAATGAAAGCGAATACGCGCTCGAACTGTGTGATATCAAAAAGACGTTTAACGCAGGTACGATAAACGAAAAGGTCGCGCTTAACGGACTTAATCTTAAGCTGAAAAAGGGTGACTTTGTAACCGTTATCGGAGGAAACGGAGCGGGAAAATCGACTATGCTCAACGCTATCGCAGGCGTTTGGAAGCCCGATTCGGGTAAGGTCATTATCGGTGGCAAGGACGTTACCTCAAGCCCCGAGCATAAGCGCGCTGCACACCTTGGACGTGTGTTCCAAGATCCTATGATGGGAACTGCGGCTGATATGGAGATTCAGGAAAATCTTGCCCTCGCTCAAAGACGCGGAAAGAGCCGCGGCTTGAAATGGGGCATTTCCAAAGCAGAAAAGAAAATTTACGCAGAGCAGCTTGCCCCTCTCGGCCTTGGTCTTGAAACGAGACTCACCTCAAAGGTCGGTCTGCTTTCGGGAGGTCAGCGTCAGGCGGTCACGCTTTTGATGGCTACCTTGCAAAGACCCGAGCTCCTTCTTCTTGACGAGCATACCGCCGCTCTTGACCCTAAGACCGCGGCGAAGATTCTTGAGATAACCGATAAGATAGTTTCCGAAAATAATCTTACTACCCTTATGGTAACGCATAATATGAAGGACGCTATCGCTCACGGTAACCGTTTGATAATGCTCAATAACGGTCATATAATACTCGATATCTCGGGTGAGGAAAAGAAGAGCCTTACCGTCGAGATGCTCCTCGAACAGTTTGCGAAAGCAAGCGGTCAGGAGTTCGCAAACGACAGAGCGCTTTTGTCGTAAATGGGGACGCGATGAGGGAACTTTTTGAAAAAAGTTCCCTCAAACTCCCTCAAAAACTTTCAAAAAATAAAATCAATAAACCCTCGACTACCATAAGGTTATCGAGGGTTTGTTTTTTAATTGTTATTATGCTTTAATTCATATTTTGTGAGCAAGAACGAAAGTACAAATCCTATTGCAAGAAGCACGACACCGACTATGATGCTCAAAACTGGATTTCCGTTGCCGTTTGCCCAATCCATATAGACCTCATATACGTCGGGGTTGATAAACATAGAGATTATAGAGCCTACCGACATACCCGTTATCATGAAGAACGCGGTTACCTTATGCTTTGCGAGTATTGCGGAGAAGAGCCTTGAAATAAGCACGATACCTGCGACAAAGCCTATACCGAGAGAGGCGTAAAGTCCAAGGACCTGAGGATTTTCAAGAATGTATGAAACCGAAACGCTATTGAGTATCGGTCCGAACTGACCGAACGCCATAAGTATAGCCGTCGCGCTGAGTCCGGGGACTATCTGCGTTATTGAAACGACAAATCCGAGGGGGAGGTAGAGTATATAGCGCCAGATCGGGAAGCTTGTAAAGGTAGAAGTATCCGATGCGTCGGCGTTACCTGTAAGGATTATCGAGAGGATACCGATAGCTATTGGTATTATAAGTCCCAAGGGGAAGAGAAACGAGCGGGTGGCGGAAAGCTTTTGTCCTTTTATTTCCTGCGTGATAGCGGGAAGCGCACCGACCATAAGACCGACAAAAAGGCAAACTATCGAGAAAAGATATTTTTCGAATATTTTTTGAATGACGATAAATCCCGCGCCAAAGCCTACGACAGCGCCAAGCGCAAGCGGAATAAGAAATACCACACAACGCTTGAAATCGTTGAATATATTTCCAAGCGCATATAGCATAGCGGTGTAAAGTCCGAAAATAATGGCGATCGTCGAGCCGCTGACACCTGGTACGATGACCGCGAGACCTATGAAGATCCCGAGGATAAATGTCAGAAGTCGGCTTTTGGATCTAAGATCAGGAGTCTCGGTCTGTGTTGTATCGATATTATCTTTTTTATTCATTAAAAAATCCTTTCGTTTGAGAAGATCAATTATTCTTATGTTCCTTGAAAATAATTCGCCTTAATTTTAACATAATTTTCAATATATGTCAATAGTATGCGGCTATGAAAGGCAAAATATAAATGTTTTGATAAGTGAGAAAAAAGACTTGCTAAAGTCATTTTTATGTGTTATAATTGTAATGTAAGCTATTATTTTTGCGCAAATGAAAGGGAGGTGCAGTTATGGAGTGTACTCCTCAAAAGCCGTTGACCGATTCCGAGAGAGCCGCTATTGATTACATAAACAAGCAAAAGTATATTATAAATCTTTTGTCGATAGAGGACATCGCGGCAGGGGCTTTCGTTTCTAACGCGACGGTGTCGAGAGCTATACGTAAGTGTGGATTTTCTTCTTTTTCAGAAATGAAATACCGTCTTTCCGAAGAAGCGAAGGACAGCACGGAAACTTATGAGATGAACCGTGTTCTTTCAAAATCTTATACCGAATGTGTTGAGACGATCAAGCGTATAGATATACCCTCGGTCATCAAATCCGCGCAGATGATAAGAGAAGCATCTCTTGTTTATCTGATAGCAAACGGCATTACTGCCCTTATAGCAAATGAGTTTGCTATACAGCTTCAATGTCAGAAGATAAGAGTTTGCGTTATTTCGGACTCCGTGATGATGCGGAAGATGGATCTTTTCGCTACAGAGAATGATCTCGTTATCGCGATCTCGGTAAAAAATTCAGCTCCCGAGGTAGCCATAGGCGCTCGTCTTGCGAGAAAAAAGGGCGCAAAGGTCATTTCCTGTTGTTGTACTCAGGGAACAGAGCTTGACGACGTTTCGGACGTAATGCTTTACGGATACAGTCAGCCGATTTATCCGAATCTCCTTTTCGGAGGCGCGTCACGTATCGGACTTATGATAATTACGCGTACCATTGTAGAATATATGGCAAGTGAAACCGATCAAAATGATTAAAATTAATAAAACAAAAACGGCAAGTTTCTTTTGGAACTTGCCGTTTTTTGTGTCCATTTTTCAGGAAAGATCAACCATTTGCGTGCTGTGTGGTAGCATATTTGATCTCACCTGTGGAGATATCGATCGAACACATTTTATATTTTCATAATAAGTATTATTAGAACAAGCTTATACATTGATAAGAATTGAAAAACAATAGTGTACGTTCCGCGACGGTGTTTTTTTATAAAGTCAAGGCGCAGGTTTGCATACTTGCCGAGAGTGTAGTTTGTCTGCTCGGGAAGTGCAAGGTCGGGGTAGTAAAGACCGTTATGTTCGGTATAAGTAATTTCGTTTTTCATTGTAAATATCCTTCCTTAAAATTGTTTTCGTTTGGCATCAACTATCAAGGATATTTACTTGGGCGGTGCTCGGGCGTGATGCCAACAACAGCAAGTCAGCATCACATATCACCGAACACAAAAAGAAATCCGAACCCTTCGCCTATCGGTTTTGGGTTTGGATTTCTACTGTTTGGTGCGGGTGACAGGACTTACGAACCTTGATTTGCGATATAGATAGTGATAATTATTTGCTAATTCTACGCAAATCTTTTCCAACTCTTGTGAGTTGGAGAGGTTCTACGTCTATATACTCGGACGAAAAAACATAAGCCCCGACCTAAAGGTCAAGACTTATATTTTTTGGTGCGGGTGACAGGACTTGAACCTGCACGAATTAACACAAGATCCTAAATCTTGCGCGTCTGCCAATTCCGCCACACCCGCATATTAAATTTTATAGCACTTTAATATTATAACATGCTCGGTCTATATTGTCAATATTTAATTCGTCAAAAAAGCTTTTGATTGAAAAATATTTTTATATTGTTCTATGGTTTGAAATACCACTTGATAAATGAATATTTATACAAATGTTATGCATAAAATCTCATTCAAAAAGGAGTTGGATACTAAAACAGTGTGTGCAAAGTGCACAAATAAAAAGAGTTAAATTTGTAAGAGGTACAACAAAATTCCGAAAATAACAAAACCTGAAAAAAATATTATATTATCTATTGACAAATTTTCAAAAAGTTGTATAATATATGCATAAACCAAGAAAACAATGAATAAATATTCGAAAGGAAATACACACCATGAATAAAAATGAAATCAAAAAAGTTGTTCTCGCCTACTCTGGCGGACTTGATACCTCTATCATCATTCCGTGGCTCAAGGACATCTACAATAACTGCGAGGTACTCGCTGTTTCGGGTAACGTTGGACAGGCTGACGAGCTTGAGGGCCTTGAGGAAAAGGCTATCAAGACAGGAGCTTCTAAGCTTTACGTTCTTGACCTCACCGACGAGTACGTTGACGAGTACATAATCCCCACTATGAAGGCAGGCGCTATCTACGAGGAATATCTCCTCGGAACGAGCCACGCTCGTCCTTGCATAGCAAAGGGACTTGTTGAGATCGCTCTGAAGGAAGGCGCTGACGCTATCTGCCACGGTTGCACGGGTAAGGGTAACGATCAGGTTCGTTTTGAACTTGCTATCAAGCATTTTGCTCCCAATATGCCTATTATCGCTCCTTGGCGTGAGTGGGACATCAAGTCTCGTGATGAAGAGATAGACTACGCAGAGGCACACAACATTCCTCTTAAGATAAACCGTGAGACCAACTACTCCAAGGACAAGAACCTCTGGCACTTGTCTCACGAGGGTCTTGACCTCGAGGATACGGGTAACGAGCCCTTGTACGAAAAGGAAGGATTTCTTGAAATGGGTGTATCTCCCATCAAGGCTCCCGACGTTCCTACTTACATCGAGCTTGATTTCGAGCAGGGTGTTCCCGTAGCATACAACGGACAGAAGATGAGCGCAAAGGAGATAATCCTTGCTCTTAACGAGGTTGGCGGAAAGAACGGTATAGGACTTCTTGACATCGTTGAGAACCGTCTTGTCGGTATGAAGTGCCGCGGTGTTTACGAGACTCCCGGCGGAAGCATTCTTTACAAGGCGCACAGCGTTCTTGAGAGCATCTGCCTTGACAAGATGACGATGCACGAAAAGCAGAAGCTTTCCATTACCTTCGCAGAGCTTGTTTACAACGGTCAGTGGTTTACACCTCTCCGTGAGGCGCTCAGCGCATTTGTTGACAAAACGCAGGAGAAGGTTACGGGTAAGGTACGCCTTAAGCTCTACAAGGGCAATATGATCAACGCAGGCGTATGGAGTCCTTACTCTCTGTACAGCGAGGAGATCGCAACCTTTGGTGAGAGTGACTACGATCAGAAGGATTCCGCAGGATTCATTAATCTTTACGGACTTCCTATAAAGGTTCAGGCTATCGTAGACGCAAAGAACAAGTAATCAACAATTCCCGTCCTGCGAGAGTTTTTTCTTGCAGGACGGATTTTGGCGTTAAATAAGGCATAAATTTTAAGGAGAAAAGCCATGACAAAGGTATTTATAGACGGCAGTGCGGGTACTACGGGACTTCGCATTTACGAGCGTATCGGCGCGCGAAAGGAGATCGAGCTCATAAAACTTTCAGAGGAAAGACGTAAGGACAGCGGTGCGAGAGCGGAAGCACTTGCGGCGGCAGATATAGCGTTTCTTTGTCTTCCCGACGCGGCGGCGATAGAAGCTGTCGAGCTTGCGGGAGACTCGGGCGTTGCTATCATAGATACATCGACCGCGCACAGAACGAACAGTGCGTGGACCTACGGATTTCCCGAGCTTTCGGGTCTTCGAGAAAGAATTGCGGCATCAAAGCGTATTGCCAACCCCGGCTGTCACGCGAGTGGATTTGTTTCGCTTATAGCTCCGCTTACCGAGGCGGGTATCATTTCGCAAAGCGCAAAGCTTTCGTGCTTTTCTCTTACGGGATATACGGGCGGCGGTAAGAAGATGATCGCCGAATACGAGGGAGACGGCAGAGATACGCTTCTTGACGCTCCGAGAATGTACGGACTTACCCAGACACACAAGCATCTTCCTGAAATGAAGGCACTTTGCGGACTTGAAAACGCGCCTGTTTTCTGTCCTATCGTTGCTCCGTTTGCTTGCGGAATGGAGGTAACCGTGCCGTTGTTCGCGAGTGATGTCAAGGGAACACTTGACGATATAAAGAACGTTTATCGCGAATATTATAAAAACGGACTTGTCAGATTCGTTGAAGATGAAAGCGAGGGAGGATTCCTCTCAGCAAACGCTTTTTCGGGCAGAGACGATATGCAGATAACTGTCTGCGGAAACGAAGAGAGATTTACTCTCGTCGCACGCTTTGACAATCTCGGTAAGGGGGCGTCGGGCGCTGCTATACAGAATATGAATATATTACTTGGAGTTCCCGAGGATACGGGACTTAACGTTTAAAGATAGAGGTGTAAAAAATGAAAATAATCAACGGTGGAGTTTGCGCGGCGAAAGGTTTTAGCGCAAACGGAGTACATTGCGGAATACGTAAGAACCGCACGAAGCGCGACCTTGCGCTTATTTACAGTGAAGTTCCCGCAACTGCGGCGGCGGTTTATACGACAAATCTCGTTAAGGGCGCACCCCTTACTGTTACAAAGGATCATATCGCGGACGGATTTGCACAGGCGGTTATTTGTAACAGCGGAAACGCGAACACCTGCAGCGCGAACGGCATCGAGATAGCGGAGCAGATGAGCTCTCTTCTCGCAAAAGAAATGGAAATAAAGGCTTCAGACGTAGTGGTAGCGTCTACGGGCGTTATCGGTCAGCCTCTTGATATCGAACCTATAAAGTCGGGTATCCCCGCTCTCGTATCGGGACTCTCAAAGGACGGAACAGACGCGGCGGCAGAGGGAATAATGACGACAGATGTTGCAAAAAAGGAGATCGCGGTCGAATTTACCGTGGGCGGCAAGACCTGTCATATAGGCGGTATCGCAAAGGGAAGCGGAATGATCCATCCCAATATGGCAACGATGCTCGTGTTTATCACGACTGACGTAAGCATTAGCGCCGCGATGCTTCAAAAAGCACTTTCAAGGGATATAAAGGATACCTTTAATATGATAAGCGTTGACGGAGATACCTCAACGAACGATATGGTCACCGTTCTCGCAAACGGAATGGCGGGTAACGCACAGATCACCGCGGAGGGAGAGGACTTTTCCGAATTTATGAAAGCTCTCAATACGGTTACCGTTTATCTTTGCCGTATGATAGCGGGTGACGGAGAGGGAGCTACTAAGCTTCTCGAATGTAAGGTGTCGGGCGCAAAGGATATAACTACCGCAAAGACTGTCGCAAAGAGCGTTATTTGCTCAAGCCTTCTCAAAGCGGCTATGTTCGGCGCGGATGCTAACTGGGGACGTGTTCTCTGTGCTATCGGTTATAGCGGAGCGGACGTTGACGTAACGAAAGTAGACGTTTCGTTCAAGAGTGTAAAGGGTGAGATCACCGTTTGCGTAAACGGCGCGGGCGTGGCTTTCTCCGAGGAAAAGGCTAAAGAGATACTTCTTGAGCGCGATATTGAAATAATCATCTCTGTCGGTGACGGAGAGGGTGCGGCTACCGCTTGGGGCTGTGACTTGACATACGATTACGTAAAGATCAACGGCGATTACCGTACATAATAAAGGAGAAAAACAATGATAGACAATCATTTTTCCAATATGGAGCGCGCTGAGGTGCTGACACAGGCGCTTCCTTATATCAGACGTTACACGGGTAAGGTCGTGGTTATCAAATACGGCGGAAACGCTATGATCAACGAGCAACTAAAAGAGCAGGTCATGGAGGATATTGCTCTTCTGTGGCTCATCGGTGTCAAGGTCGTTCTCGTTCACGGCGGCGGACCTGAGATAAGTGAGCTTATGGATAAACTTGGCAAGAAGCCCGAATTTGTAAACGGACTTCGTGTTACCGATAAAGAGACTATGGATATCGTCCAGATGGTTCTTGCGGGAAAGGTAAACAAGACGCTTGTAAATCTGCTTGAGATGAAAGGCTGTAAGGCTATGGGTATTTCGGGTATGGACGGCAGACTTATTGAGTCGAAGATAAAAGACGAGCGACTTGGATACGTCGGAGAGATCACGAAAATACACATTGCTCCCGTTATAGATCTTCTCGAAAAAGGATATACTCCCGTCGTTTCGACCGTTGGCTGTGACAAGCAGGGAAATACCTATAATATAAACGGAGACACCGCTGCGGCTTACATTGCGGGTGCGCTTCATGCCGAAAGACTTATAATGATGACCGATATTGCGGGACTTTTGCGCGACAAAGACGATCCTTCCACGCTTATCGCGGAAGTAACTGTTCCCGAGGCAAAAGAGCTTCAGAAGGAGGGCATTATTTCGGGCGGTATGATACCGAAGATAGAGTGTTGCACCGAAGCTGTCAGACGCGGAGTTAAGAAAGCCTTTATAATCGACGGCAGAATCCCACATTCGATACTGATTGAAACCCTTACCGATGAGAAAGTCGGAGGCCAAGC
>JAZSIP010000027.1:0-5632 GCA_045533915.1 Eubacteriales bacterium | reverse complement strand
AAGACCGCTTGGCCCTCCGACTTGGAATAGGACGTTGACTCGCATACGCTCGTCAAGTCCCCGAGTTTCACTTGCCGCCCCTGAAGGGCGACAGTTTGCGGTGCAAACACGTGAAACATTGGCGAACCGCCGCCGATGGCGGCGGGTTTGCTTCTACGAGACGAGAGCAGCAAAAAAGCAGGACACTCATTGAGTGGCGTTCTTTTTTTGGTTTCCCGTACGGGTATCGAACCCATGTTACTGCCGTGAAAGGGCGGTGTCTTAACCTCAAGACCACAGGGCCGTGGTAGCGGGAATTGGACTTGAACCCATGACCTACCGGGTATGAACCGGTTGCTCTAGCCAACTGAGCTATCCCGCCATTTGTCGAACGCTCAACTATTATACCACAAAGAGATTGGTTTGTCAATATCTTTTTTTCAAAAAAATAATATTTTTTTATTTTATTTTTTCAAATTTTAAGGTTTTAATACGTTTATATTTTTATTGGTATATAATGGTTGTGTGATATGCTCTCAAAAATCTCTCTTTTGATATCGTACTAACGTTTTTTGCATCCCTTTATTCTTTCGAATAAATAAATTTTACTTTTGGGTATAATTTTTTGTTTCCTCAGAAAATTCAAAATCAGAAATAATCCCCGTGAGAGCGGAAAAATCGCAGAGCTTTACCTTAAAACGCTCTGTGATTTTTGTTTTGTCGGTAAGAAGATAAGCTTCATTGCTGTTTTTTTACATTATTTTATAAAGAAGATGATGTGACGTAGAACGTATAAAGATAAAAAAAGCTTAACATAAAACAACGGACGGTTCGAAAGGACCGTCCGTTGTTACGTTTATTAAAAATTAAAATATTCCTACAAGTGCGTAGATCACATACGTTGCCACGCTTACGAGCATCATCCCCGCGAGTATCCAGCATACTATGCGTACCCACGCATTTCTTTTTCTTGAACTCATAAAATCCCCCTTATGCATTGTCAATAGTTATCTGTTGTTTGCGGATATCCTTCTCGGCAAGTATCTGTCCTGAAGCGGGGATCTTGAGCTTTCTGTAGCCCTTTGTGTTTTCGTAAACTTCTTCGAAATTACTCAATGCGCGAACGAGCTTTTGACCTTTCTTCATCGTCATAAGTGTAACACCGCCTGACGTACGTGTAGTCTTTTGAGGAATGAGCGAGGTCTTGAGAATTATTGCGCGGTCAGCGTCACTTACAAGCATGATCTCAAACGGCTCTTTAGCCTTTTCGTAGAACACCGCACATATGGGAGACGCATCGGAATAAGCTTTTATGAGCTTTTTGCGGTTGCCCTTAGTCTCATAAACATTTGCGGGGATTCGAACGCCCTTGCCGTTTTCGAAGATATAAACGAAGTTATCGGTTTCGGGGTAATCCTTTTGTACGCGCATAAATATGGGGCGTTCACCCTCGTCCATCGAGAGCTTTGCGGGGAGATAATCTCCCATAACAGAAGCCTTTACACAATCAAAATCAGCGGTCTTGGCTCTGTATATCTGACACTTGTTAGTAATAAAGATAAGATCGGATAGGTTGTCGGTGTCGATAGTATGAGTGATCTCGTCCTCTTCCTTGAGCTTTTGCACGTCGTTTCCGCGGAGCGACTGAAGTGTGATCTTCTTGAAATAACCCTCTTTGGTAAGATAGAGCCGTACATTGTAATTTTCAATCTCTTCTTCATCGTCGTAAATCTCGATAGAATCGGGTTGAATTATCTGAGAACGGCGAGGCTGACCGTATTTTTTCTTGATCTCCGTGAGCTGAGAGGATATCATAGCCTTAAGCTTAAGCTCATCGCCGAGTATCTCCTCGATCTTTGCTATATCCTCTTGCAAACTTTCGATCTCTTGAATACGGTTGATGATGTACTGCTTGTTGAGGTTACGGAGCTTGATCTCTGCGATATAGTTTGCCTGTATCTCGTCGATCGTAAATCCGTCCATAAGATTAGGGATAACGTCCTCTTCCTTTTCGGTATGGCGGATTATCTTTATAGCCTTGTCGATATCAAGCAAGATCTTTCCGAGACCCAACAAAAGATGGAGCTTGTCCTGCTTTTTCTTTAAGTCAAATTTCAACTCGCGGCGAAGACAACCCATACGGAATTTTATCCACTCCGAAAGGATCTCAACGACACCCAACTGTCTTGGTGTTGCATCGATAAGTACGTTGAAGTTGCACTTAAAGGAATCCTCAAGCGGAGTGAGCTTGTAAAGCTTTGTCATAAGCTTATCGGGATCGACTCCGCGGCGCAGATCTATAGTATATTTAAGACCACCTCTATCGGTCTCGTCACGGCAGTCAACGACCTCCTTAAGCTTACCTTCCTTAACGAGATCGATAATACGCTTGTGTATTACCTCGACCGTGGTGGAGTAGGGTATCTGCGATACGTCGATACAATTGTATTCCTTATCATACGTGTAACGTGCGCGTATGCGTACAGATCCCGAGCCTGTCTCATAAACACGGCGCATTTCCTCGCGGTCATATATTATCATACCGCCGCCGGAAAAATCGGGAGCTTTTATTATATCAAGTATCTTGTCGACAGACGTCTTCGGATTCTTCAGAAGAGCTATAGTACCGTCGCATATTTCCGCGAGATTGAACGAGCAGATAGAAGAAGCCATACCTACGGCGATACCCGTGTTAGGGGTTACAAGAATATTCGGGAAGGTGGTAGGCAGAAGCACGGGCTCTTTCATAGAGCCGTCGTAGTTGTCTACCATATCGACCGAGTCCTTGTCAATGCCTTTGAAAAGCTCATTACAGAAGGTGTCGAGCTTCGCTTCGGTGTAACGCGATGCCGCAAAGCGCATCGTAGAGGAATACTGCTTTCCAAAACTTCCCTTGGAGTCAACGAATGGGTGAAGCAGAGATTCATTTCCGCTTGTCAAACGAACCATAGTTTCGTATATTGCCATATCTCCGTGAGGGTTGAGCTTCATAGTCGCACCTACAATGTTCGCGCTTTTTGTACGCGAGCCCGTCAAAAGTCCCATCTTATACATAGTGTAAAGAAGCTTTCTGTGCGAGGGCTTGAGTCCGTCGATCTCGGGAATAGCGCGGGATACGATGACACTCATAACGTAGGGCATGTAGTTCTTTTCAATAGTATCGGTGATAAGCTGAGGCGTAGCGGGAGCGTGTACTATCTCCACGTTTTCAATAGCTTTTTTTGATTTAGCAGTCTTTTTAGCAGCCATTAATTTACCGTCCTTAGATTTTTTGTTACTTTTTCTTTTGAAAAAGAAAAAGTAACCAAAAAGAAAACATTGGCAGGGAAATGTCTAAAATATTTAAAATATTATTTTAATGAAACCAACTATATGGGTTAAAAATACCCACACGTATTGCTTTTTCTTTGCTTACTTCCTTTTTCGCGAAAAAGAAAGTAAGCGCGTCCTCCGCGTCCTCCGCGTCCCCCGCGTTCTTATACGTGCTTGACCGTGTATGCGGCGGCACGGATAAGGCGATTGTAAAGAGCGAGACCGATGCCTTCTTGCTTTGGCAGATGCGCGTAAATGATATCGCAATCAAGCTCATCGGCATCGCGAAGAGCGGCGAAGAGCCTGTGTGCTTGTTCAGCAAGATCATCGCGTGCGCCGATATCGATAAGGCGTTCGCCTCGAAGCTCAAAGCTTTCGTCGTGATAGCAGAGAATAGCGCATTTTTCGGCATTTTGAGCGCGTCGCATAAAAGCTACCACACTATCCTCGTCACCCTCAAGTAAAACGAGAGGAACGGTTGGCGCGTAGTGGCGGTATTTCATACCTGGTGAGAGCGGACGTTCGTCCGCTTTTAGCATTTCAGTGACCGCGTGAGAGATCTCAACGTGTTCACAAACGCAACGCAGAGCATCTGCCGTGATAGCGCCGGGGCGCAAGAGGATCAGCTTGTCCTCCTCGGCTTTGACTATCGTTGATTCAAGACCTATCTCCGAGCAACCGCCGTCGATTATAACGTCTACACGTCCGTTCATATCTCGTATCACATGTTCGGCACAGGTCGGAGATGGACTTCCCGAAAGGTTAGCCGACGGTGCGGCAATAGCCACGTTCGCTTCACGAATAAGCGCTTTGGCAATAGGGTGTGACGGGCAACGTACCGCGACCGTGTCAAGACCGCCCGTAACTGTCTGCGGAATAGTATTCTTTTTCTTAAGTATTACAGTCAGAGGACCGGGCATAAACGCTTTTGCAAGCTTATAATAAAGCTCACTCGTATAAGCGTATTTTTCGGCATCTGATGGGTCTGCAATATGGATTATAAGAGGATTGTCCGAGGGTCTGCCCTTGGCGGCATATATCTTTTTTGAAGCGTCCGAGTCGGTTGCCGCCCCTCCGAGACCGTAGACCGTTTCGGTAGGAAAGGCAACAAGTCCGCCCTTTCTTAATATTTCAGCCGCTTCCTTTATTGCGGGAGAAACGGTATCGTTTTCCGCCAGATGAAATATCCGAGTGTTCATTTCTTGTCCTTTGCTTTTTGTCATTGAGCGTTTTTTAACTTTTCCGCGGTGTCCGCGGTTATAAGAGCATCTATCATCGCTCCGATATTTCCATTGAGGAAGCTTTCAAGCGAATATAGAGTAAGACCTATTCTGTGGTCGGTTACGCGTCCTTGCGGGTAATTATATGTGCGTATACGCTCACTTCGGTCGCCTGTGCCGACCTGACTTTTACGGTCAGAAGCTATCTTTTCATTTTGTTCTTGAAGCTTCATATCGTAAAGCTTTGTTTTCAGCATTTTGAGAGCTTTGTCACGGTTTTTGAACTGACTTCGTTCCTCCTGACACTCAATAACGATACCCGTCGGCTTGTGTGTGAGCCTTACAGCCGACTCTGTCTTGTTGATATGCTGACCGCCCGCACCGCTTGATTTACAGGATTCAATAACGATATCAGCGGGATTTATCTCGATAGAAACATCCTCGACTTCGGGGAGTACGGCAACCGTTGCAGTTGAGGTCTGAATACGTCCCTGCGATTCGGTCTCGGGAACACGCTGTACGCGGTGAACTCCGCTTTCAAACTTAAAGCGAGAGTACGCGCCGTCGCCTTCTATCATAAAGGTTACTTCCTTAAAACCGCCAAGCTCTGTTTCGTTTGCGTTCATAAGAGAGACCTTGAAGCCTGTAGCTTCGGCGTACATCGTATACATTCGGTAAAGCACCGCGGCAAAGAGCGCGGCTTCCTCTCCGCCCGCACCTCCGCGTATCTCGACCATAACGTTTTTGTCATCGTTTTCGTCGCGTGGAAGCAGAAGTATCTTTAGTTCTTCGGTAAGCGCGTCCATTTTTTCGCGCGTTTCTTTTATTTCCTCAAACACGAGCTCACGCATCTCCGCATCGAGCGTTTCTTCAGAAAGCGCGCGCGCTTCGGCATTTGCGCTTTCCGCCGCGCAAAACTCACGGTATTTTTCAATTATGGGGGTGAGTGTTTTATAATCTTTCATGAGCGAAGCAAAGCGCTCTGTGTCCGAGAAAACGTCGGGAAGAGCAAGTTCGGCTTCAAGCTCAATGTATCGCTTTTCAGCGTCCTTTAGTTTGTTTAACATAAGATCCTCTATTAAGATGTAGGGGAGCGCAAGGGGAACTTTTTGAAAAAAGAT
>JAZSIP010000062.1:0-13687 GCA_045533915.1 Eubacteriales bacterium | reverse complement strand
ACCATTATATTATATACCATAAGACAAATTTTGTCAACAAAATTTAACTAAAAAAACAAGGGAACTTTAATAATAAAATTCCCTTGCAAATATAATTTAATACGTCAATTTTAGCAAACGCCCTGAGCCTTCATAGCCTCTGCAACCTTAACGAAGCCTGCAATGCTTGCACCCGCGCAAAGGTCATCTCCAAGACCGTACTCGTTAGCAGCCTTGATGGAATTCTTGAAGATATTCTTCATAATACTCTTAAGCTTTTCGTCGACTTCTTCCGCGCTCCAAGCATAACGCATAGAGTTCTGCGACATCTCAAGTCCCGAAACGGCAACACCGCCCGCATTTACTGCCTTTGAGGGAGCAACGATAACGCCGTTCGCCTTAAGATACGCGACAGCCTCGTTGGTAGTAGGCATATTGGATACCTCAACGTAATACTTAACGCCGTTAGCGACTATCTTCTCTGCCTCAGCCATTCCGACCTCGTTCTGAGTTGCGCAAGGCATAAGGATATCTGCCTTTACGCCCCAAGGCTTCTCTCCCTTGAAGAAGGGTACGCCGAACTTATCAGCGTAATCCTCAACTCTGTTGCGGCAGGATGCGCGCATCTCAAGCATAAAGTCTATCTTCTCGTCTGTGTTGATACCGTCCGCATCGTAAACATATCCGTCAGGACCGGAGATGGTAACTACCTTACCGCCGAGCTCGTTTATCTTCTTTACAGTACCCCAAGCAACGTTTCCAAAGCCCGATACCGCAAAGGTCTTACCCTTGATATCGTCCTTAAAGTAGTTGAGCATCTCAACGGTGTAGTAGACCGCGCCAAAGCCCGTTGCCTCGGGACGAATGAGAGAGCCGCCGAAATTGTAGCCCTTACCCGTAAGAACACCCGTAAACTCGTCACGAAGTCTCTTATACTGACCGTAAAGGAAGCCTATCTCACGCGCGCCAACGCCGATATCACCTGCGGGAACGTCGGTATCCGCGCCGATATATTTCTGAAGCTCGGTCATGAAGCTCTGACAGAAGCGCATTACCTCAACATCGCTCTTGCCCTGAGGATCGAAATCAGAACCGCCCTTTGCTCCGCCCATAGGAAGCGAGGTAAGCGAGTTCTTGAAGGTCTGCTCAAATCCGAGGAACTTGATAATGCTCTCGTTTACAGAGGGGTGGAAACGAAGACCGCCCTTGTAAGGACCGATAGCGCTGTTGAACTGGATACGGAATCCGCGGTTTACGTGAACGTTGCCGTTGTCATCTACCCACGGAACACGGAATTTGATTATTCTCTCGGGCTCTACCATTCTCTCAATTACGCCGCACTTGATATAATCGGGGCGCGCCTCTATAACGGGCTCGATAGACTCAAGCACCTCTTTTACAGTTTGATGAAATTCGGGTTCGTTGGGATTTCTCTTAACGACACGATCCATAAGCTCGTTAAGATACTGATTTTTGAAGCTCATATATATACCTTCCTGAAATAAAAATTACATTGCCGCTTTGCGACTTGCACTATACGCATTATTATATCACAACACCCTTGTCCTGTCAACAAATTTTCGCTAAAAAAATTGCAAATTTTGCAACTTTTTTAGGAACTTCTTTCATTCATTTTTCACATATTTTTATAAAAATCAAAAAATTTTTTCAAATACGTCAACTATTGGTTGATTTTTTATCATTCTTTTGCAAGTTAGGTTTAAAAATATTGCAATCCGACATCATTCGAAACCGACAAAATTTTAACACAATTCGAGGTTATAAATTTAATTTTTTTAACCGATCTCTCCGCTTCAAATTTTGCTTTATCGGAGACGCGATTTCCGCTTTTTTTTAAACTTTATTATTGATACCCAACATTTAACTTCTTCTATTGACTTTTGTCAAAAAAAGTGATATAATTTACATTTAGAAACGCAAACTATATAATAATGAAAGGTTTTCACTATGTCAGTCTTTTTACCCACCCTTACGCAAATGGCATTTTTGTTCGCGTTTATCGTTTTGGGATATATTCTCTCAAAGCTAAAGGTCGTTCCCGACAACTCCGCGGGAGTTCTCGCAAAGCTTGAAAACAATCTTTTCATTCCCGCGCTCGTTATGGGAACGTTTATAAACAACTTTACAATAAATAAGCTCAGCTCTGCAGGAAAGCTTTTCGCATTGAGCTTCGTTGTAATGGCAGCAACTATTCCCCTCTCTATACTTGTTTCGCGCATTTGCGCAAAGGATACGTACACAAGAAACATCTACACGTACGGAATGTCCTTCTCAAACTTCGCTTTTATGGGCAACGCAATAGTAAGCGCGCTTTTCCCCGATGTATTCCTTGAATATCTCATATTCACGCTTCCTCTTTGGATAATGATATATCTCTGGGGCGTTCCCTCGCTTCTCATTTCGGACGGAACAAAGAGAAGCTTAAAGGAACAGCTCAAGACCTTCTTGAACCCTATGTTCATCTGTATGATAATCGGTATGATCATCGGACTTATAAGCGCTCCTCTGAACCTCACTATTCCCTCTTGGATAATAAGCGCTGACGGCTCGGGCGGAGTTATCGGGGTCGCGGGAAGCTGTATGTCTCCTATCGCAATGATCCTTACGGGTATGACAGTCGCGAAGATAGACTTAAAGAAAGCGTTCACGAACCTTGGTGTTTACGCGATCTGCTTCTTCAGACTTATCGCGTTCCCCCTCCTCTTCATCGGACTTTTCGCGATCATTCCCCCGCTCTTCGCGGCGAATGAATGGCGCGCGTTCGTAATATGTACCGTCTGCTCGGTAGCAATGCCCTTAGGTCTTAACACTATCGTTATCCCGAGCGCGTATGGCAAAGACACGACGGTCGCTTCGGGAATGGCTCTCGTATCACACATCTTGTCCTGTCTCTCTATCCCAGTCATATTCATGATACTTAATTTAGTTCTTTAACCCAAACATACAAAAACGGACTAAGTCAAATGACTTAGTCCGTTTTTTCGTTTTAATTAAATGGGTTCACTTAAGAACTTTTTCAAGGAAGTTCTTTGGAGCTCGACCCTTTCTTGCGGGGAAAGGGTCGAACGCGTCCCCTTAAGCGTTATGGATACCCAAAGCGGCATCGGCGTGATCTGCGTCTATGCCGTATTTTTTAGCTTTTCTGTACTCAAAGAACTTGAGGGCTACCTGCTCGAAGAGAGCGTAAGACAGAACGTCCTCGTCCTGCTCGAGATAAGGCTTTATCTTCTCGCGGAGAGTATCAAGCTCGGGAGCGATCTTATCTGCGGGACGGCAAGTGATACGCTCGGTATCGCCGATTATCTTCTTTGCGAACTCATCGCTTATCTCAACGGGAGTCTTACCGTACTGACCTTCAACAAGTCCCTTGAATTCCTTTGTGACCATCTTATATCTCTCACCGCCGATAACGTTGAACACAGCCTGTGTTCCGACTATCTGCGAGGAGGGGGTAACGAGAGGCGGGAATCCCGAATCCGCTCTTACGCGCGGCACTTCCTCAAGAACGTCGGTAAGCTTATCCGACTTACCTGCTTGCTTGAGCTGGGAAACAAGGTTAGAGAGCATTCCGCCGGGAACTTGATAAATAAGCGCGTTTACGTCGACCTTAAGTATCTTGGGATCAAGCTGTCCGCTTGCAAGATACTTCTCGCGCAGAGGCGCAAAATACTTGGTGATCTCATCAAGAGCAGAAAGCTCTATTCCCGTATCATATTCAGTACCCGCAAGAGTTGCGACGAGCGACTCCGTAGGAGGCTGAGACGTTCCCATAGCCATAGGAGAGATAGCGGTGTCAACTATATCAACACCCGCCTCGATCGCCTTAAGAAGCGTCATCGAAGCAAGACCTGAGGTATAGTGAGTATGGAGCTGTATCGGTATCTTTACAGTCTCCTTGAGCGCGCTTACAAGCTCATACGCGTCGTAAGGCTTAAGAAGTCCCGACATATCCTTGATACAGATGGAATTTGCGCCCATATCCTCAAGGGTCTTTGCGTAATTTGTGAAATATTCGGTAGTGTATATCTTGTTTTCGGGGTCTGTCGTGTAGCAGATAGCCGCCTGAACGTGTCCCTGCTCCTTGATGGTCGCCTTTATAGCGGTCTCGAGGTTACGGGGATCGTTGAGCGCATCGAAAATTCTCAAAATATCAATACCGTTAGCAATAGATTTCTGAACGAAATACTCAACTACGTCATCGGAATAATGGCGATAGCCGAGAATGTTCTGTCCGCGGAAAAGCATCTGGAGCTTTGTATTCTTTACGTGCTCACGGATAGTGCGGAGTCTGTCCCACGGATCTTCGTTAAGGAAACGAAGGCAGGAGTCAAAGGTCGCGCCACCCCAAGCCTCGAGCGAGTGGTAGCCGATCTTATCCAGTTTATCAAGTATCGGAATCATTTCTTCCGTTGTCATTCTCGTCGCGATCAGTGACTGGTGTGAGTCGCGGAGAACGGTCTCTGTTATTTTAACCTGTGACATTTATATGACCTCCATAAATTCTCAATCAAATACGGCTTAGAACCATGACAGGAATACACCTGCCGCGACTGCCGATCCTATAACTCCCGCAACGTTCGGTCCCATAGCGTGCATAAGAAGGAAGTTTGAGGGATCTTCCTGCTGTCCTACCTTTTGTGCGACACGAGCCGCCATAGGAACGGCGGAAACGCCCGCAGAACCGATAAGGGGATTGATCTTTCCGCCCGAGAGCCAATTCATTATCTTTGCGGTAATAAGTCCTCCGCAGGTCGATACGCAGAATGCCGCAAGACCGCAAGCAATAATGATAAGCGTTTGAGGAGCAAGGAAATTATCCGCCTTAGCGGTAGCTCCTACCGTAATACCGAGGAAGATAGTAACAATGTTCATAAGCTCATTCTGAGCGGTTTTCGATATACGGTCTGTAACACCGCATACGTTGATTATGTTACCGAACATAAGACAGCCGATAAGAGGAAGCGCGTCGGGAACGATAAGTCCTACAACAACGGTAACTATTATCGGGAATATGATCTTTTCAAGCTTGCTTACGGGACGGAGAGTCGTCATTTTGATCTGACGCTCCTTTTTGGTCGTAAACAGCTTCATAAACGGAGGCTGGATCATAGGAATAAGAGCCATATAGCTGTACGCCGCGATAGCGATAGCTCCGAGAAGAGCGGGAGCAAGCTCCTTTGTTACCATGATCGCCGTAGGTCCGTCAGCGCCTCCGATAATACCGATAGCCGCCGCCTCCTGCGGAGAGAAAAATCCCGAAATAAGAGCCGCGCCAAACGCTACGAATACACCAAGCTGTGCGCCCGCACCGATAAGAAGGCTCTTGGGGTTTGCTATCAAGGGTGAGAAATCGGTCATCGCGCCTATACCTATAAATATCAGACACGGATATATACCAAGCTTAACTCCGAGATAAAGGAGATCGAGAAGTCCGCCGTCGTGAAGCACCTTGCCGTAATCGACCTCTTGCGCAATAAAGAAATCAAGATGGAAGAGCGCGTCACCTGCTATGGGAAGATTGGTGAGAAGCATACCTATCGCGATGGGGAGAAGAAGTAACGGCTCAAACTGTCTGGCAATAGCAAGATATACAAGCACACCCGCTATTACGAACATAATGAGCGTTTTCCACCACTCCACGTCTGCGCTGTCGATAAGTCCCTTAATACCCGTTCCTTCCCAGAAACGTAAAAAACTATCAAGGATAACTTTCATACTTTTTCCCTTTCAATAATTATTTATTTTCGGGATCAGTTGAGAGTTACGAGAACCGCGTCGGTCTCTACGGTAGCGCCCTGATTTACTTCAACAGTCGCAACTACTCCGTCTGCTACAGCACAAACGTCGTTCTCCATCTTCATTGCCTCAAGAACCACAAGAACATCGCCCTTCTTTACAGTGTCGCCGACCTTTACGTTGACCTTCATAATGTTACCTGGCATAGGAGCTTTTATTGCGGTAGCGCCTGCCTTACCTGCGGGAGCTGCTTTCTTAACGGGAGCTGCCGCGGGTGCTGCCTTAGGTGCTGCTACGGGTGTTGCCGCGGGTGCTGCGGGAGCGGAAGCGGTTGCGCCGACCTCCTCTACGTCAACTACGTAGGTAACGCCGTTTACTGTGATGTTGTATGTTTTCATTATAATTACCTTAACCTTTCGTTTTAATGTTTTTTCTTATTTATTTGCGTTCCACGCGCGCCCGCCGTTTGTTCGTCTGAAGGATACTACTCGGAAGCCTCCCGTGTATTCCTCACCAAGCCCCTCGCTTTCGCGATATGCGGCAACCGCCGCGGCGATAATGGCTACAAGCTCTCCGTCGTCGGTCTCATCGGGAGTCGCGGTCTCTTCTTCCGCAACCGCAACGCTCTCCTCGATCACCTCGGCAATAGCGGAAGGCTTTTCTATCTTCTTTGCCTTCGGTGTCTTACCAACCATAATGAATTTCATAAGCGCAAGTATTCCCCAAAGAATAGCCAGCACCGCGAAAACCATTATCATGCCGAATAGCATCATTATTCCCGCTTCTGCAAAGCGCGCTCCCGAGAATGCCCCGCCGTAATCCTTAACGGTCTCCTCGGCAACACTCAAAACGTTGTATATCATAAAGCACCTCCGTTATCACAGGGGCATATTAGCGTGACGGCGAGAGGGCGCTCCCTCTGCCTTTGAAGCGAGCATCTGAAGTCCCGCGCATATTCTCTTGCGAAGTTCGCTCGGCTCGATAACGTCATCTATCTCACCCGCATCCGCAGCTTCTGCCGCCGACGCGCACTTCTCTTTCCACTCTGCCTCAAGCTCCTCGCGGCTCTTCTCTTCTACCTTCGAATTCCACACGAAAGCAACGGATGCCTCGGGTGAAAGTACGCTTATACAAGCGTCCTCAAGCGCGTAAGCAAGGTCCGCGCCAACAGACTTTGAGCCCATAAGAGTAAACGCCGCGCCGTAAGCCTTACCGACAACGGCTGTGATCTTTGCGTTATCGGAGGAGGTGTAAGCATACGCAAGTCTTGCAAGCTCTGACGCATATGCCGAGCTTTCAGCAGTCATGGAAACGTCAAGCCCCTCACTGTCAACGAGCGTAACAACGGGCATTCCAAACGCATCACACATAGTGATCAGCTTTGCTGCCGCACGAGCTACCTTGATATCAAGCGCCCCCTTGAGAGCAACGACACCGCAAGCCGCTCCGCCCATAGAAGCGAATCCGAGACAAGCATTGTCGGCATAATCCTTATAAATTCTCGCGAAGCGTCCGTCATCGGCAAGGATCTTGCAAAGCTCCTCTGCCTCGTAAGAGGTAGGATCGAACGCAATAGTGCGGTTCAAGCTGTCAGCCGTATCAACGTATACGCTGTCCGCATTGTTTTGAGGCATTATTCCCACAAGTGAACGAACGAACGCAAACGCATCTGCTTCGTCCTTTGCGTTGTATGCCGAAACGCCCTGTGCCGCCGCAAAGTCGGACTTTCCTGCCTCCGCTCCTATCGTGAAAGGAGCATTTACGTAAAATTCAGATTTATCTTTTATAGTAACGACGACATCAAACATAGATGCGGCAACCGCGGAAGAGCCTCCGCAAACGCCGTCTATCACCGCTATCTGCGGAATGATCCCCGACGCATCGGAAACTGTTTTCATCAGCTTTCCGTACGCCGCAAGCGCGCTTGCTCCGTCGAACACGACAGCTCCCGCGCTGTCAAACACCGCGATAACGGGCGCGCCGTTTTTCACCGCGAGTGAATACATGTCCGCGATCTTTTTCGCGTGTCTCTCTCCAAACGCGCCCTTGGTTCGTCCGCTATCCTGAACAAATGCAAAAGCAAGTGCTCCTTCGACCGCACCGTAGCCGCAGACTACACTTTCAAATTCGGTCTGCGCGCAAGGACGCTTCGTATACGCTCCGAGTTCAACGAACGTTCCCGCATCGAATATCGATTCGAGCTTCGCCTTCGACGAGCCATACGATCTTTCGTCAATTTTTGCCATAAATCATGCCTCCGTCTGTGATTAATTCTTGGTCTTGTAAAGGTATCCTAAAAAATCCACCTTTTACCCCATTATAATAATTTTATCACATTGTCAACTGTTTTGCAATACTTTTGAAAAAATTTGAAAAGTTTTTTTGTTAATTTTATATGAATGATCATATTTATATAAGTGCTTTATTATAATTGTAGTAAAAAAGTCAAGGAGATCCTTATGAACAGCTCTAAAAAAAATAAAACACATCAACGAAAAAGCAACCACCGTTCAAGATCTGCCGATGCATCGCTTCAGAACGGATTCTTGCACACAGTGAAAAGCGCACTTTTCGGCACGGCAATAGGCATTGCTTCCGCTTTTATACTTATGATGATAGGATCGCTTATCTGCTATTCCTCGGGAGACCCTCATAAATTGACAGGCGCGGTCTCTCTTGTTTCCCTTTACGTATCAAGTCTTGTCTCGGGCTTTGCAGCGGTGATACGAAATCGCTCCTCCGCTCTTTTGTGCGGCGGTCTTTCGGGAACTTTACTTATGCTTTTCTTTATTGTCTGTTCCCTCTTCTTGGATTCGGAAGCAACGTTTGATTTTCCTGTTTCTATTCTTTTGCGCATATGTATAATAGCCACAGCCGTGCTCGGCGGTTACGCGGGATTGAAAAGAAATACTAATAAAAGAAAAACGCATAAAACAAACAGATAAATTTTGATTTACAGGGGAGGCGCGGGGGCAATATCATTAAGTTAAGAAATTACGCAAAAGCCCCCGCCGTTGTCATCCTCGAGCAAGGTGTTTTTTCTCGAGATTCTTCGCTGCGCTCGAGAATGACAACGAGAAAAAACACCGCCGCGAAGGATCTCGGCGGTGGGGAGTTTTCCTTAACTTAATGACATTGGGCACGGGGGACGCGTTCGAGAACTTTCTTAAAAGAAAGTTCTCGAGCTCTCAAAGAATTTCATGAAAAGTATTTATTGTGTAGCCGTTATGGCTACATAAAATCCTGTTTTCAGGAAGTTTTTTGCCAAGCTTTTTTACAAAAAAGCGAAAATCGCGTCCCCCCCGCGTCCTCACCGACTAACCGCAATTTGATAAATCCTGAAACATTGATTATTTTATAACGATCTTCCTCCAAAAAAGCAAAGTGTTTTCCGAAAATATTTCGGTTTAATTCAAAAATAGTAAATCTTTTTCGTTATTTTTCTTTTTACTTGCAAAATTCTACAATATATGATAATATTTAAGTATATTATTTTATATTGTTGGAGGAATTTATGACAACAGCTAAAAAAATAACGCTTCTCGTTGCCGTGGTCGTAATTATCGCTCTGCTCGTAGTTGCAGGCGTTACCGACGGCGCGAACGCGCTTATCTCCTGCCCTGACTGTCAAGGCTCTGCGGATTGCGATACCTGCGGCGGCGAAGGCAACGTAATGGGCTCTCTTTGGGCACTCCTTCCCCCAGTTATCGCTATCGGACTTGCTCTCATCACAAAAGAAGTTTACAGCTCCCTCTTTATCGGTATCCTTTCGGGCGCGCTTCTTTACTCGAACTTCTCACCCACAGGTACACTTGACGCCGTTATCGGAGACGGTCTTATCGCGGCAGTATCCGATACCGCGGGAATCTTCGTATTCCTCGTTGAGCTCGGAATCATAGTCGCGCTTATCAACAAGGCGGGCGGCTCTGCGGCATTCGGCAACTGGGCAAAGACCCACATCAAGACACGCGCGGGCGCAATGATAGCGACCTTCATTCTCGGTGTGCTTATCTTCGTTGACGACTACTTCAACTGTCTCACGGTCGGCTCTGTAATGCTCCCCGTTACCGACAGCAAGAAGATCTCTCGCGCAAAGCTCGCGTACATAATCGACGCTACCGCCGCTCCCATATGTATGATCGCTCCTATCTCGAGCTGGGCAGCAGCAGTTGCAAGCTACGCCGAAGAGGGTGAGGGACTTGCACTCTTCATTAAGGCTATTCCCTACAACTTCTACTCTATCCTTACTCTCGTTTTTGTAGTAGCTATCGCTCTTATGAAGTTCGACTACGGTCCTATGAAGCTTCACGAGCAGAATGCTCTCCTTAACGGCGACCTTTACACGAGCGGAGAAAAGAACGAATCAGCAGATGTCGTTCCCTCCTCTAAGGGTAAGGTCATCGACCTCATTATCCCCGTTGCTATCCTTATCGTAACCTGCGTATTCGGTCTCGTTTACAACGGTGGAATCCTTGACGGAGCAAACTTCGTTGATGCTTTCGCAAACACCGACGCAACAGTAGGTCTTCCTTGGGGCGGACTTGTAGCGCTCGTTCTTATCGTTGTTTATATGCTTTGCCGCCGTCTCATTTCCTTTAAGGAATCGATGGAATGCGTACCTCAGGGCTTCATCGCAATGGTTCCCGCAATACTCATTCTCACCTTTGCGACGGCGCTCAAGAATATGACATCTATTCTCGGCGCAAAGTACTTTGTCGGCGATCTTATGAGCGGACAGGCTGCGGCTCTTGGCGCGTTCCTCCCCGCAATCATCTTCCTCGTTGCTTGCGTTCTTGCTTTTGCTACGGGAACATCTTGGGGTACTTTCGGAATCCTTATCCCGATCGTTACCGCTATCTTCTCTTCCGGAAGCGAGCTTCTTATCATCGGTATGTCCGCGTGCCTTGCAGGCGCTGTTTGCGGTGACCACTGCTCTCCTATCTCCGACACGACCATTATGTCTAGCGCGGGCGGTCAGTGCAACCACCTCAACCACGTTTCCACGCAGATGCCTTACGCAATAACCGTTGCGGCTATCTCGTTCGTAATGTTCGTTATCTCGGGTCTTGTTCAGAACATATTCATCTGCTTGCCTATCGGTATCGTTCTTACGGTTGCGACACTCTTTGTTCTCAAGTTTATAACTAAAGATAAGGTTAAGGAAAATTAAGTTATATTAATTTTCTCAACATAAGCCAAAGCCCCCGTTCTTTCGTGAACGGGGGCTTTGGCTTAATTTATATAGAAATTATCATTTCAATTTTGCAAGCTTTGCCGTATTGGCAATAACGATGAGCGTGGTATCTTTTTCTAACGCCTGTTCAGGACTGATATTTACGTTGACATGATCTCCGTTCTTTATAGCGACAATGTTAAAACCGTATTTTTTTCGGAGATCCAGTTCAATGAGATCTTTTCCGACCCATTCGTCTCTTACATCGATTTCAACCATAGATACGTCCTTTGACAAAGAGATCATATCGATAAAGCCGGAGCTTAATAAGTTTTTGGCAAGGCGAACACCCGATTCGTTTTCAGGAAAAACGACTTGATCCGCTCCTACACGCAGCAATATTTTTTTATGCATCTCGTTGGCGCACTTTGCTATAACGTTCTTAACGCCTGCTTCTTTGCATAGCGTTACCGCCATAACACTCGCTTCAAGATTGCTCGCCATACAAACGATCACCGTGTCAATATTGCCTATGCCAAGACGTGAAATGACTTCTGCGTCGGTCACGTCGGCACACTTACATACAGGCAGATATGCTGCCATATCGTTCACGATCTTTGGGTCGGTATCTACCGCAATGACTTCAGAACCGTTCTCAACAAGTTCTTTTGCTACGGCTGTACCATATCTTCCAAGTCCAAAGACTGCGTATGTTTTCTTTGCTTTCATGATCTTCTCCTTTATCCTATACTGATCTCTTCCGTTGGCTCGGATATCACATTCTGACTTTCATTTTTGTTGCCAAGAGCGACCGCGAAGGAAATTGGTCCTACTCTTCCGAAATACATGGTTACGATAAGAATAAGCTTTCCAAATGTGTTGAGAGTTCCCGTCAGATTTCTCGAAAGACCTACTGTTGCCGTTGCGCTGACTGCTTCATATACTGCGTCAAGCGCAGACGCATCGGTCGCTGTCATCAAAAGTACGGCAGATGTCATACAGATCATAAAAAAGGTCACGGTCACAGCAACTGCCTTTTTTAACGTGTTCTCGGAAATTCGGCGTCCGAATAGCGTTGCGCAGTTCTTATTTCTGATCGTAGAGAATGCCGAGCAAAGCAAAACCGCAATAGTAACTGTTTTCATACCGCCCGCCGTTCCCACGGGTGAACCACCGATCAGCATCAAAATTATCGATACCGCCGCGGAAGCATTAGTTAAATTCTCTTGAGGAATTGAAGCAAAGCCTGCCGTTCTCGTAGTTACCGACTGAAAGAAAGAGACTTGTATCTTGTCAAACAAAGACATATCTCCGATCGTTAAGGGATTCGAATATTCAAAAACAAAGATAAATACCGTTCCCGCAAGGATAAGCCCAGCCGTGACAGTTATGGCGATCTTACTATGCAAGGTAAGATGTCTGAATATCCTTCGGTTCTTTGGCGAACGACTTTTCACTACTCGCAACACGTCCCACCATACGATATATCCAAGCCCACCGAGAATAATCAGCGCAGATGTGACAATATTGATCAGCGGATCAGTAGCATAATTGGAAAGACTGTTTTCAGCGATAATGTCAATGCCGGCGTTACAGAAAGCGGAAACAGAATTGAATACCGATATCCATATACCCTTCGCTCCAAATTCGGGAACGAATACGAACATATACAGAACCGCGCCGCACCCTTCGATTAGCAGTGTGCCGAACAGCACGTTCTTAACAAATTTCGCAAGTCCCGACATGGTATTGAGGTTAAAAGCGTCCTGAATAAGCAATCGATCTCCAATACCCATTTTTCTGTTTAGAAGGAGCATCACCCCCGACATTATCGTAACTATGCCGAGACCGCCGATCTGTATGAGAAACAGTATAACGATCTGTCCGAACACGCTCCAAGTAGATACCGTTGGAAGCGTAACGAGTCCCGTTACACAGGTCGAAGTAGTCGCCGTAAAGAGCGCGTCGAGATACGGCACAGCTTTCCCGCTCCGCGAACTTATCGGCAACGCCAAAAGTAAGCTTCCTATGAGTATCGTCAAGAGAAAGCTCAGCAATATGATCTGCGTTGTTGAAAGAGTAAATTTTTTCATTTTCATAATATTCTTCAGAATATATCCTATTTACAGAAAATCGTTATTATCATTATATCATATTTTTATTATAAATACAAGACCTGCAAATAAATTACCTATCGCACGTCTTAAATACGCGCGGTATATTCGGTAACTCCGAGGATCGTCTCGCCGTCTATTTGAAGCGCGGTAGGCTGATCAAACTTAACGGTGATCTCCTTACCCTCAAGTACGGTAACTATCTTTTCGTGCTTTACGTGCTCACCTTTAAAGAGCGACGGGAATACCATAAGCGTGTGTATCTTTCCCGAACCGTGAAATACCATAAGCGAGAGCTTTCCGTCTGCGTCCATACGGTCTTGCTTTGGCGTTGGCATCATGCCTCCGCCATAAGCTTGATGGCGATAACTGATATGCAGGGATTTAAGAACGGCAAAAAAAGCCTTGGACTGTATATCCATATTCCTTTTTGCAAGCAAAAGTGCCTTTATTGTGACTTTTGCTCGGTCGCAAGAGCTTCAGAGGAGCTTGCCAACAAGTATGTCAAAAGTCTTTTGAGATGTATTGAGGAATGGTCCGGGAGAGCGCGCGAGTACGCGGTCGATACCGTCTATATAGGAGGCGGAACACCCACAACGCTTACAGCAAGGCAGCTCTCGTCGGTCATAGACTGTTGTGCGAGGAATTATTCCTTCTCGGACAA
>JAZSIP010000083.1:0-20235 GCA_045533915.1 Eubacteriales bacterium | reverse complement strand
GCCTGCGGCGAGATCTATTGCTTCGCAGTGATATTCGGCTTTCGCCGAGTGATATTTGCTTTGCAAGTTAAAGGGGCGAATAAAATATCACTGAAGCCGTCAGGCTTCAATATCACTATTGCGACAGCAATAATATCACTCCGACGCAGTCGGAATATAACTTGACAATTTTTCAGTTTTGTTGTATAATATCTTTAGAGGTGATGTTATGTCTAACAGTATTATGAGAGATAAAGCAAAGGAATTTGGGTTAAGGATGGTTTGCCTCTGACGTAATATGAAGGCGGTACACAAAGAAATGGTGCTTGTAAACCAATTGTTACGTTCCGGCACTTCTATCGGTGCCAATATTCACGAAGCACAATATGCGCAAGGTACAAGGGACTTTATATCTAAACTTGAAATTGCTCAAAAGGAATGCTATGAAACAGAATATTGGCTTGAGCTTTTGTATGAAACGGGTTGTATCGAAGAAGCAATATATAAGTCTATTCAGAACGATTGCGGTGCAATACGAAGGATGTTAATATCCTCATTAAAAACGATAAAAGCAAAACAAGAATAGGAGTATGGGCATAGCCCGATGCATTTGTAATACAAATGCGAAACTAGCGAGATAAAGGATTGATATATCAATGGCAAAAATTATATTATCATCATGCGACTTCAGGAATAGTGATTCCGCTAAATACATATATGACAATCTACCATGTCCGGTTGACCAATGCAAGGTATTGTACTTTCCAAATGAAAAAGCCACAGAAGAAGCAATAAAAAGCATAAAATTTTATCAGCGTCTTTCGGAATTTGGTTTTTCCAAAGAAAACATATATGTTTTTAATTATTTTTCTCCTGCTGAATTTGATGTAAATACTCATATAGATGTTATATACATCAGCGGTGGAAACACTTTTGGAACCTTGAAAAGAATTAAAGAATCAAGAGCGGAAAAGGTGATACTTGACTGCTTGTCTCGCGGAGCAATGTATATCGGCGGTAGTGCCGGTGCGCATATTGCTTCTCGCTCTATTCAACATGTAGCCAAGTATGATGTTGACACATATGGCTTAACGGATTTTTCCGGATTATGTTTATTTGACGGCATTTTAATATGTCATTATTCGGATTTGAGAGAAAAAGACTATAGGACTTTAATCGAGGCAGGAGAACAAAAAATTATTAAACTTCGAGATCAAGATTTTATGGTTTTTGAAATATAAGATAACCCCGACAGGTCTCTGAAATCTGTCGGGGTTATCTATTTGTTTCTGTAGATCAAATTTAACTCTTATAAGCAAACTTCCTTATGAGAACCAGCCTATGACATCTGTTTTTTGTTTAAAGAATACTATTAAGGAATTGTTTAAGCCTTGGGTGTTTGGGATGGTTGAACACTTCTTCGGGCGAACCGTCTTCGGCTATAACACCATCGTACATGAAAAGAACTCTATCCGCAACCTCGCGGGCAAATCCCATCTCATGAGTTACAACGACCATCGTCATTCCCTCTTTTGCAAGCTCTTTCATGAGGTCAAGCACCTCTCCGACCATTTCGGGATCGAGTGCGGAGGTAGGCTCATCAAACAACATTACTTTTGGGTTCATAGCAAGCGCGCGAACGATAGCCACACGCTGCTTTTGTCCGCCTGAAAGAGTTGAGGGATAAACGTTTGCTTTGTCCTCAAGTCCGATTCTCTTAATAAGTGTAAGAGCCTTTTTTTCAGCCTCTTCTTTTGTCATTATCTTTAGCTGAAGTGGTGCAAGCATAAGATTTTGAAGAACTGTCAGATTATTGAAAAGATTAAAATGCTGAAACACCATGCCCATATTTTGACGGGCGAGATTGATATCGATACGATATTGCGCTTCAACCTTTTTCAATTCATCTTTATATTGCTTTCCTTCGCGCTTACAAAGCAGATCTTTTTTCTTGATCTCGCTAATTGCGTCATCATCTGAAAGACCGTTTTCCGCGACCATTTTTTTATATGTATTGGAAGCTCTTATCACGTCGAAATGCAAATAAGGGTCTGCGGGCGTAAGCAGTTTATCTTCGAGCCAGACCTCGCCGTAAGTAGGTTCTTCAAGCAAATTCATACAACGAAGCAACGTGCTTTTTCCGCTTCCCGAAGGACCGATGATAACCACCTGTTCGCCTTTTGTGATCTCACATGAAACACCTTCAAGTACCTTTATTTCATTCTTTTTTCCAAAATATTTATATACATTTCTAACGCTTATCACTTGCTCGCAGTCTCCTTTCCACTAATTTTATGAGTCCTGTAACCGCAAGTACAAGAACAAGGTATACGAGCGCAAGCACGATATACGGAACCATATATTCGTAAGTGCTTTGCGCAATATTCTGAAAAGACTTCGTTATATCGGTGACTGCTATAAAGCTGACAACCGAAGTCTCTTTTAAAAGCGCGATAAATTCATTTCCCAACGTAGGAATAACATTTTTGATCGCCTGCGGAAGAACTATTTTGACCATGGTTTTTCCGTAGTTAAGACCAAGAGCGCGTCCTGCTTCGGTCTGACCTATATCGACAGACAAAATACCGCCTCTTATTATTTCGGAAACGTATGCGGCGGAATTAAGTCCGAAAGCAATTATTGCTTTCGTTATAGGAGATATTGGCATAACTCTTGCGGGCAAAAATACAAAATGTATCAAAAGCAACTGAACGACCATTGGCGTTCCTCGGAAAATAGCGACGTAAACGTCAACGACACAAGAAATAAATTTCACAAATCTGTTGGTTTTCGGTAATATTTTTCCCGTGGCAAGTATGCAACCGAGAATCAAACCGATTAAAAGTCCAAACACCGCTATTAAAGCGGTGTTTTTCAGACCTGTGAGAACTATTTTATATCCTTGGTATTCAACAAGCTGTCTATAAAATATCTCAACTGCGTTCATTATTTATTTGTACTCTCCGCTATCATTATAGCAGGCTGTTTATCGATAATAACAGCGTCTACGCTACCATTAGCAAGGTCGAGAACAGCGAGTGCTCCCGTGGTATAACCGTTGGTGGTGAGATTTTTGAATCCGTCGTATCCGAATCCTTCATCTCCTGCGGTAAACATGTATCCGGTAGTTCCGTTCTGAGTTCCAACCTTGAAGTCTTTGCTCTGCTCACCAAGCTTTGCGATGATATCGTCAGCGCTCTTGCAATCAGCGAATACCTTGTCGTTTTCGCGAACTATAAGAACCTGTGCAGACTCATAATACTCCGTAGTAAAATCAATGGTCTTCTTTCTTTCATCGTTAACAGTCATTCCTGCCATACCGATGTGGCTGTCACCGTTCTTTACAGAAATGATAACCGAATCAAATTCCATATCATTGATATACAGGGTCTTACCGAGCTTTTCAGCAAGAAGAGATGCTATCTTCATGTCAACGCCGGTAAGCTTATTACCGTTGTAGTATTCGAACGGCGGGAAATAAGCGTTTGTAGCGACGATAAGGTAGTTATCCTTATCCGCACCGGTAGGAACAGAAGATACAGGATTCTCGTATTCAAAGGTTGCGGTGCCGTCGAAGAAAGAGTTGATGATCTTATCAAGCTCACCGTTTGCCTTGAGTTCAGCGAGAAGTTCGTTTGCCGCGGTCATAAGAGCGGTATTCTCTTTAGCTATTGCAAATGCATACTTTTCAGCGGTAAGTTCATACTCGGTATATACCTTTACTTTGCTCTGCTTTGAACCGCATGAAGCCATAGTTGCAACAACACCCAAGAGCATTATAATTGCCATTGTAATTGCCAGAATTTTTTTCATGATAAAATTCCTCCAAATAAATATAATTTTGTCTTTTAATTATATCGCATAAATATGCAGTTGTCAAGTCTTTTTATTAACTTTTTATTAATTAATTATTATTTTTATGCAATAAAGCTTCTCCGATAGACGTTGATGAGAAAACCTTTTTCAAATACTGTCCCGTATAAGAGTTTTCCACTTCGGCAATTTCTTCAGGAGTTCCAGTTGCAACTATCATACCGCCCTTATCTCCGCCCTCAGGACCGAGATCAATGATATGATCGGCAGTTTTGATAACGTCGAGATTATGCTCTATAACAAGGAGTGTATTTCCCGCATCACAAAGGCGCTGCAAAACTCCTATAAGCTTATTTACGTCATCACTATGCAATCCCGTTGTCGGCTCATCAAGTATATATAGTGTTTTTCCCGTGCTTCTTTTTGAAAGCTCGGTCGCAAGCTTTACTCTCTGTGCCTCTCCTCCTGATATGGTGGTAGAAGACTGCCCTATTTTTATATATCCGAGACCAACGTCAAACAACGTCTGAAGCTTTTGCTTGATCTTTGGAATACCGTCAAAGAAGATAAGTGCTTCTTCAACTGTCATATCAAGTACGTCGGCGATACTTTTTCCTTTAAAATGAACGTCAAGCGTATCTCTGTTATAACGTTTTCCTTTACAAACGTCGCAAGTAACGTAAACATCGGGCAAAAAGTGCATTTCAATCTTTTTTACTCCGTCGCCTTCGCAAGCTTCACAACGACCTCCTTTAATGTTAAAGGAAAATCTTCCTGCCTTATATCCCTTTGCCTTTGCATCTGTGGTATTTGCAAAAAGATCTCTTATATCGGTGAACAATCCCGTATAAGTAGCGGGGTTTGATCTCGGCGTTCTTCCTATCGGACTTTGGTCAATATCTATGACCTTATCAAGGTTTGATATTCCCTCTATCTTTTTATGCTTTCCTACCGAACGTATAGCACAGTTAAGCTCTCTTGAAAGCGCGGGATTTATTATACCGTTTACAAGAGAGGATTTCCCCGAGCCCGATACACCCGTAACACAAACGAAACAGCCGAGAGGAATATTGACGTCTATATTTTTAAGGTTGTGTTCGCTCGCACCCTTGACTGAAAGGAATTTTCCATTACCCTTTCTACGCATTTCGGGAATATTTATTTTCTTTCTTCCCGATAAATACGCACCCGTAATAGAATCCGAATTATTCATAAGCTCCTCGGGCGTTCCCGCTGCTACTATTTTACCACCGTGAATACCCGCGCCAGGACCGATATCTATTATATAATCGGACGACATCATAGTTTCTTCGTCGTGCTCGACTACTACCACAGTATTTCCTATATCGCGTAATTTTTTTAAGGTCTCTATAAGCTTTGAGTTATCTCTTTGATGCAGACCTATACTTGGCTCATCAAGAATATACAAAACGCCTACAAGAGCCGAACCTATCTGTGTGGCAAGGCGTATTCTTTGAGCCTCACCTCCCGAAAGCGAACCCGATTTTCGAGAAAGCGTAAGATATTCAAGACCAACGCTTACAAGGAATCCAAGTCGTGCTTTTATTTCTTTGATTATTTCGGCTGAAATGATCTTTTCCATACCCTCGGGCTCGAAATTGTTTATAAATTCAAGTCCCGCTTGAACAGAAAGACGGCAGAATTCATCTATATTCTTTCCGCCTACCGTTACAGACAGTGAGTTTGGCGAAAGTCTTTGACCGTTGCAAACAGGACAAGGAGCTTCCTCTATAAACTGTTCGTAATATTCATCGTTACCGCTCATATTTATTCGGTTTTCCATCATTTTTACGATACCCTCAAAACGCACCTTCTGATGATGCTCTTCTCCGCCAAACCAACGGTGGATATCATATAATTCCATTCCCGAACCGTAAAGTAATATTTCTTTATTTTTTTGAGACAACTTTTCGATAGGAGTATCTATATCAAATCCGAATCGCTCACCTACGGCAATAAACAAAGGACCGTTCCAGCTCTGCTCTTCCATTGTTTTAAAGCCGTTTACCGCTATCGCACCTTGACGAAGAGAAAGACTTTCGTCGGGAATCAATCGATCCACTGCTATTCTCCGCATATCTCCAAGTCCCGCACAATGCGGACACGCTCCTGCGGGATTGTTAAATGAGAACATTCGAGGTTCAAGATCTCCGAATGATACATTATGCTCCTCACACGCATAGCTTTGGGAAAACGTAAGTTCTTGTGGTTCGTCATTTCCTCTTGGAACAGTAACTATGAGAAGATGTCCATCTGAAAGTCTCAGCGCATTTTCGACAGAATCGGAGAGTCTTGGACGTATATCATCCTTCATGACCAATCGGTCAACAACTATCTCGACATTATGCTTTTTATTTTTATCAAGCTTTATTTCTTCCGAAAGATCGTAAAGGCTTCCGTCCACACGAACACGAACATATCCGCTCTTTTTTGCGGACGCAAATACCTTTTCATGCATTCCCTTCTGAGCCCGTACTACCGGTGAGAGCACCATAAAACGTTCGCCGGAAGAAAGCTCCATGATCTTATCGATTATAGTATCGGTAGACTGTTTGCGTATTTCCTTTCCGCATATCGGGCAGTGAGGTATACCTATTCTTGCGTAAAGAAGTCTTAAATAGTCATATATCTCCGTAACAGTTCCTACTGTTGAACGAGGATTCTTTGATGTCGTTTTCTGGTCTATCGATATAGCGGGTGAAAGCCCCTCTATAAGATCCACATCAGGCTTGTCCATTTGACCTAAGAATTGCCGTGCATATGATGAGAGAGATTCAACAAATCTTCTGTGTCCCTCCGCATATAAGGTATCAAAAGCCAACGAAGATTTTCCCGAACCCGAAAGTCCCGTGAGAATGACCAATTGATCTCTCGGAATATCTATATCTATATTTTTTAGATTATTCACACGCGCACCGCGTATAATTATTGATTTTGGCATTTCTAAATACTCTTTTCAAATTTATTTTTCTTCTCTGAGCTCTTTTATCTTATCTCTCAAGAATGCCGCTTGTTCAAATTCAAGACGCCTTGATGCATTCTTCATTTCAACGGTCAACTCGGCAATCAGCTTTTCCCTTTCAGTCTTGGTCATCTTCTTAGTCTGCTTCTTTCCGCTCTTTCCTGCTTCAACAGGCTTACCGATCTCTATAACGTCTCTAATATCCTTACGGATCGTTTTTGGAACGATACCGTGTTCTGCATTATATTGCATTTGTATTGAGCGTCTACGGTTTGTCTCTCCGATCGCTCGCTCCATAGAACCCGTCATTTTATCGGCATACATTATGACCTTACCCTCCGCGTTTCTTGCCGCTCGTCCTATCGTCTGTATCAAGCTTCTCTCTGCCCTGAGGAAGCCTTCCTTATCGGCATCGAGTATAGCCACAAGGGATACTTCGGGAATGTCAAGACCTTCTCGCAAAAGATTTATACCTACCAAAACGTCAAATTCGCCTAAACGCAGATCTCGAATTATCTGCATACGCTCCAGCGTATCTACGTTGAAGTGAATATATTTTACTTTTATACCGTTATTTTCGAGATATTCGGTAAGATCCTCTGCCATTTTTCGTGTCAACGTTGTAACGAGAACTCTCTCATTTTTAGCGGTACGCAAACGTATCTCTCCCATAAGATCGTCGACCTGTCCTTCTATCGGACGGACCTCCACCTCGGGATCGACAAGTCCCGTAGGACGAATTATCTGCTCTACCGTTTGCTCTGAATGCTCGGCTTCGTAGTCACCAGGTGTTGCGCTTACAAATATCGTCTGATTCAGCTTTGATTCAAATTCCTCAAAGAACAATGGGCGGTTATCATATGCCGATGGAAGTCTGAATCCGTAATCTATAAGATTTTTCTTCCTTGCGGTATCTCCTCCGCTCATTCCACGCACCTGAGGAAGTGTAACGTGAGACTCATCCACAAGCAAAAGAAAATCCTTTGGAAAATAATCGAGCAAGGTATATGGCGTTGACCCCGCAGGTCTTCCCGCAAGTATTCGGGAATAGTTTTCAACGCCTGAACAGAATCCGACCTCTCGGAGCATTTCCATATCGTATTTAACACGCTCCTCAATACGTTGAGCTTCAAGCAACATATCCTGTGACTTAAAATATTTTACGCGTTCGATCATCTCGTTTTCAATTTCGGTAAGAGCGTGTAATTTTTTCTCATTTGTTACGGCGTAATGCGTAGCGGGATAAACGGGCGCATAAGTCAATTCACGTAATACCTCACCTGTTACCACGTTTATTTCAGACAATCTGTCTATCTCATCACCGAAAAATTCTATACGTAAGGCTTTATCGCGCATATTTGCGGTAATAAGATCTATGGTATCACCTTGAACTCGGAATTTATCACGTTCAAGAGCTATATCATTTCTGTCATAGCTTATGGCAACAAGTCTGCGTATAAGCTCGTCTCTGCTTATTTCCATTCCCGGAGAAAGAGGTATGAGCAATTTACTGTAATCCTCGGGATCACCGAGAGAGTATATACAAGAAACACTTGCGACGATAATTACATCTCTGCGTTCGAGAAGCGAAAGAGTTGCGCTATGACGAAGCATATCTATCTCATCGTTTATCATCGCGTCCTTTTCGATATACATATCTTTTCCGGGAATATATGCCTCGGGCTGATAATAATCGTAATAAGATACAAAATATTCTACCGCGTTTTCGGGAAAAAGTTCGCGAAACTCAGAGCAAAGCTGACCTGCTAACGTTTTATTGTGCGCCAAAACAAGCGTAGGTCTGTTTACCTGCGCGATAACGTTTGCCATTGTAAAAGTTTTTCCCGAACCCGTAACGCCGAGAAGCGATTGTGCTTTCATTCCGGAACGCACTCCCTCAACAAGCTTTTCTATTGCCTGTGGCTGATCTCCGCTTGGTTTGTACTCAGAATGAAGTTTAAAAATCTGCTCACTCATATGATCCCTTTTTATTAAAGTTTATTAAAGCATTTCTTTAGCGGTATGATAAATATCTTCCTTACTGAGCCCCGCCGCGTCGTAAATAGATTGATCTTTTTCTCTCACCGTAATAAAGCTATCATCAATTGCCATTATTCTAATATTATCACTTTTCAATACGTTCATTCGTATAAGCATATCGGAAAGATTTATGCCCATACCGCCCGAACGTATTTCTTCTTCAAGAAAGATCACTTTCGCATTTTGTGGAAGGATATTTGCTACATTTTTCGCTACGATATCGTAAGGCTTTAATAATTCAAGCAAAATTATTCCCGTATTTATTCCCTCTTGCTTCAACTTGTTTGAAGCTGCTAAAGCCTCGCTTACTATTTTTCCGTGTGTGATTATTACAATTTTACAATCATCAGAATCGTTATAATTACGTCTGACACCAACAGTATCCTTTGCTTCTCCGCAATAAAACGCTTCTATGACTTCGTCATTTTCTGTTCCGTTTGGATATCGAACAGCGCAAGGAGAATCACTTATATAAGCATCTTCCAATGCCGCGCTTAAAGCATTTAATGTTATGGGAGTATAAATTCTCATGTTTGGAATATGAGAAAGAAAGGCTACGTCAAATATTCCGTGATGAGTAGCGCCGTCTGACGCATTAAGCCCTGCACGGTCGATACAAATAGTTACGGGAAGATTCTGCAAAGCAATATCGTGAATGACGTTATCATATCCTCTTTGCAGGAACGTGGAATACAGGGCAACAAAAGGTTTTCCTTTGTTAGCGGAAATACCCGCGGCAAAAGTAAGAGCGTGCTCCTCCGCGATTCCTACGTCAAAAAATCTTTGAGGAATATTTTCACGAAAATGCTTAAGTCCTGTTCCGTCACACATAGCGGCAGTGATAGCATAAATTTTTTCGTCGGAAAAAGCCTTTTCTGTAAGCCATTTTCCCATATGATTTGAAAAGGTATCCTTTTCGCTTTTTTCGATAGATATCGGAGACATTCCGTGATAAAAATCGGGAGCATCTTCCGCAGGAGGAAAGCCTTTTCCTTTTTTTGTTTTTAAATGAACAACTACGCTTTCACCAAGTTTTTTAGCTTCCTTAAGCAAACTCTCTACCTCAGCATAGTTGTTACCGTCAATCGGTCCGAGATAAGTCAGTCCCATACTTTCAAAATAGTTAGATCCGTAAAGCAAATTTTTAAAGAACTTTTTTATACCTATTGCTGCCGAAAGCAAGTGCGATCCTACGAGAGGGATCTTTCCAATAAATTTTCCCGTTACTTTTTTTGTTTTAAAGTAGGTAGGTTTTGTTCTTAATTTGGAAAGAGTTGTCGCAAATCTTCCTATGTTTTTAGAAATAGACATCTCATTTTCATTAAGTATAATAATGAGGTTAAGCTCCTTAAGACAATTATTCAATGCCTCATGGATCATTCCGCCTGTATATGCACCGTCCCCTACAACCGCGACTGTATATGCATCCGATGCATTGATCTTATCGGATATAGCAAACCCCAATGCCGCAGACAAAGAGGTGGAGCTATGACCTGCTCCAAAGCAATCGTGCTCACTCTCTTTTATATTTGTAAATCCGCAAAGTCCGCCCGCCTGTCTAAGCGTATCCATTCGGTCATAACGTCCCGTTAGCATTTTATGAACGTAGCTTTGATGTCCAACGTCAAATATTACATGATCGTGAGGTGTATCAAAAACGCGATGGATAGCCATAGTCGCTTCGACTATTCCCAAATTTGAGGCAAGATGTCCTCCTGTAACAGATACGATCCTTACGAGTTCATCTCGTATCTCCTGTGCTAAGATCGGCATTTCTTCGGAAGGAATATTTTTCAGATCATTTGGAGAATGTATATTATTCAGATACTTTATTTTTTCAGAAGTATTCATTGTCATTTAAGCCTTTCCAAAAAGAATAATGCTTTAAAACAAATTTTTATATACCTTTAAATATTATATCATATTTTTTCGATCTTGAAAAGATATATTTATAATTTTAGCAAAAAAGTACCGAGGCAACTGTATATTAACGTTGCCTCGGTATTTGTTTATCAGCAGTTTGCTTCGAATACTTTTCTCATTTCTGAAAGTTTAGCCTCTGCAAGCTCTTTGTTTTTAGCAACAATGCTGAAATAGAATTTACACTTAGGTTCTGTTCCGCTCGGACGAACAGCTACCCAGCTTCCGTCGTCCATAACAAAACGCAGAACATTGGAACTCGGGAAACCTGCTTTTTGCATAGCTTCGGATTGATAATCTTCCACTACTTTTACGTTTATTCCGTTTACCGATACAGGTGCGTTCTCACGCAATCCGTTCATTAAAGACTTGATCTTATCCGCGCCTTCGAGTCCCTTGAATGTGAAATTATCAAGCGCATCAAGGAAGAAACCATACTTTTTGTAAAGAGATTCAAGAACATCAATAAGAGTCAATCCCTTTTCGTGATAGTATGCCGCAGATTCGCAAAGCAAGAGTGATGCCTGAACAGCATCCTTATCTCTTACAAAGTCCGCCGCGAGACAGCCATAGCTCTCTTCATATCCAAACACGTAAACACGGTCCTTAGCACATTCATGTTGATATATCTTATCACCAATAAACTTAAATCCTGTGAGAGTTTTTTCTACTGCTACGCCGTAATTTTCGCAAATACGGTCTCCAAGATCTGAGGTTACAATGGTGTTAAACATAACTCCGTTCTTGGGGAGAGTTCCCTTTTCGGACTTTTGTGAAAGAATATATTCAAGAAGAACCGCAGCAGACTGATTTCCCGTCATACGCAAATATTCTCCGTTATGCTTTACAGCAACGCCAAGACGGTCGCAGTCAGGGTCTGTGGTGATAACGATATCTGCGTTTTCGCGTTTAGCATATTCAAGTGCCAATACGTAAGCTTCTGCGGTCTCAGGATTAGGATTAAGCGTTTTACCGAACTCCGTGTCGGGAACGCACTGCTCCTCAACAGGAGTTACATTATAACCAAAGCGTTTGAGAACCTCTCTTACAGGGACATTACCCGTTCCGTGTTGAGGAGAATATACGATCTTGATACCGTTTTTATTTACGTCAGGATTAATAGCTACCGACATCACTGCTTTATAATATTTTTCGTCGATATCTTTTCCGACGGTTACGATGAGATCACCTGCTTCTTCTTTGGTCAAAGCCTTGACAGCCAACGGATCTTCTATCTTTTCGATCTCCGCAACAACTTCGTCGTTTACGTGAGGAACGAGCTGACATCCTCTCTCGTCATAAAGCTTGTATCCGTTATATTCGGGAGGATTATGAGATGCCGTTATAACAACTCCGCCAAAAGCGCCAAGCTCTCTTACCGCAAAGGAAAGCTCGGGAGTGGGACGAAGAGAATCAAAAATATACGCTTTGATTCCGTTTGCGGCAAGAACTCCTGCGGTTTCAAGACAAAACTCTACGCTGAAGCGACGATTGTCATGAGCGATAACAACACCTCGCTCACAAGCTTCCTTTCCTGCCTTTTTTATATATTGCGCAAAGCCTTGCGTGGTTTTTCTTATCATATATTTATTGATACGGTTAGTTCCTACACCGATAACCCCACGCAGACCGCCTGTTCCAAATTCAAGGTCGTTTGCAAAGCGTTCCTTAAGCTCGGTATCGTTGTTTGACAATGCTTTTAATTCGGACTTGTCCTTTTCATCGAGATTTTGACTATTACACCAATGAGCATATTTTTCTAAATAATCCATATTTCAAACACCTTTCTTTGATTTTGATATTTCATTATATCAAAATTATATGTCAAAATTATTGTAATTTATGAACAAAAATGTAAATTATATGTCCGATTTATTAAATTATTGTTTTCTGATTTTAATGTTTTCCGACATTAAACAACATTTGATGTAATTATTTTTAAATATTTTCATAAAGCACTTGACATATCGTTAAAATTGTGGTATCATATGGTGTGCTTTAGCAGAGTAAAGTGATAAAACATCTGCTGATAAAAAACATTTTGATTGTCGCATATATGCGGCGGGAGGTTATTATGAAAAAAGTTTTAAGTTTGGCATTGGCTCTCATAATGTGCTTGTTTGTTCTTAGTGCCTGCAAAAAAGACGACGATACGCTCGTCTGCGGTGTTACGATATTCGAGAACATGAACGAAAAAGACGAAAACGGCAATTGGACCGGATTTGAATCCGAGTTCGCTATGGAAGTCGGCAAGATCATCGGTATGGATGTTCAGTTCCAGGAGATCGAATGGGAACAGAAGTACAATGAGCTTAATTCCGGTGCTATTGATTGTATCTGGAACGGCTTTACCGCTAACTCGAGTGACAATGGTGTTAAGAGAAGTGAACTCGTTGATTTCTCTTATGGTTATATGCTCAACCAGCAATGTATCGTAGTTAAGTCCGATAAGGTTTCCGAGTACACATCCGAAGATGCTCTTAAGGGCAAGACCGCATGCGTAGAAGGCGGAAGTGCAGGAGAAGCTTATGCAAAGACCGCTACAAAGACCGCTACAAACGAAGCTAAGGTACTTAAGGCAACTTCTCAGATCAAGGCATTCCCTGAACTTAAGTCAGGAGCAGTTGACTTTATCGTTGTTGATATCGTTCTTGCACAGAATCTTTGTGGCAGCGGTGACTATGCTGATCTTGCTATCGTTGAAGCTATCGAACTTGAATCTGAGATCTACGCGATCGGATTCAAGAAAGGCAGTGACCTTACAGCTAAGGTAAATGATGCTATCAAGCAGCTTAACGAAAGCGGAAAGCTTATGGAGCTCGCAAAGAAGTACGGCTTCGAAAACGTTCTTAAGGTAACCGAGACTATTGAATAATCAATAATTTATTGGAAACATTTTTTACAAAGGATAATATATTATGGGTTTTTGGGAAGTTACGTTAAGTTTGCTTACCGGACTTGAACAGACCTGCCTGATATTTGCGCTAACACTCGTGTTAGCGCTTCCTTTGGGTTTGGTCATTTCTTTCGGAACTATGTCTAAATTCAAGCCGCTTGCTTACGTTACTAAAATTTTTGTTTGGATCATTCGCGGAGTACCGCTTATGCTTCAGGTCATAATCGTTTTTTACGTTCCGGGATTCGTCTTGGGCACACCCTTATTCACTCGATTCGGATCTGTAATAGCCGCATTTGTTATAAACTACGCTTGTTATTTTTCCGAAATATACAGAGGCGGAATCGAAAGCATTTCAAAAGGACAATATGAAGCAGGTCAAGTGCTTGGCATGACTAAGTCCCAGATATTTTTCAAAGTCATACTTATGCAGGTTGTCAAGCGCATACTCGCACCTATGTCAAACGAAGTCATAACTCTTGTAAAGGATACTGCATTGGCTAGAGTTATAATGATCGTTGAAATAATCCAAGCAGCTCAAAATTATGCCGCCTACGGATTGATGTGGCCGCTATTCTATACCGCTGTATTTTATCTTATTTTCGTTGGACTGCTTTCTCTTCTTTTCGGATTCTTTGAAAAGAAGTTAAATTATTACAAGGCATAAGGAGAAAACATGGCATTACTTGAAGTATCTAACATAACAAAAAGCTTCGGTAAGACCGAAGTGCTTAAAGGAATAGATTTTTCGCTCGAAAAAGGCCGTGTCCTCTCCATTATTGGTTCTTCGGGCAGCGGTAAGACTACCCTCCTCCGTTGCTTGAATTTTCTTGAAACGCCTGATACGGGAGTTATAAAGATAAATGGAGAAACTGTTTTTGACGCGGCTCTTACAAAAAGCATGAAAGAAAATGAAATAAGAGAACGCAGATTGCGTTTTGGTTTGGTTTTTCAATCTTTCAATCTTTTTCCTCAATATAATGTGCTTGATAACGTTACCCTCGCTCCTATCTTACGTTTGAATGACGAAAAACTAACTAAGGAACAAAAGAAACTTCGTATAGATGAGATCAAGGAAAACGCAGTTCAACTCATTAAAAAGGTTGATCTTACCGAAAAAATGGCTTCTTATCCTTGTGAACTTTCCGGAGGGCAGCAACAAAGAGTGGCTATTGCGAGAGCTTTGGCTCTCTCCCCCGATATTCTTTGCTTTGACGAGCCCACATCTGCGCTTGACCCTGAGCTTACAGGCGAGGTGCTTCGCGTAATACGCGACCTTAAATCCTCTGACAGCACTATGATAGTTGTAACACATGAAATGGAATTTGCTTCTAATGTTTCAGATCAAGTTATTTTTATGGCGGACGGAGTTATCGAGGAGATGGGTACGCCCGAACAGATATTCCAAAATCCAACTTCGCCTGTAACACGAGCATTTCTCAACAAATCGCTTGAGAGTTTTTAATCCAAATCAACATAAAACACGACAGCTTTTTACCCAAAGGTATGAAGCTGTCGTGTTTTTATATTGTTAGTTTCTTTCAATTTTATATTCTATCAAATCGGACAATATAAGTGTAACTTCATTTATTTCGTTATTATCATCAATAGGAGAATATCCACCGGATGACAAATAAAAGCCCATTTGATCACCGTCTTTATAATTAATACCTGAGACCCCCGCAATACTGCAATCGTAAAGTTCACCGTCTATATTTATTTTTAAAGAAGCGGAAGAATTAAATGTATTGGGTTGGTGGACTATTCCACTTATCAATCTTGCTTGAGTGAACGAATAGCTTCCGTGCGAACGAAGAAAGATACTATACTCACCGCTGTCTGTTTTATCAACTTGGTCAATTTCAATATTACAGTCTTTATCTTGATATATTATTTTGCCTTCGTTAGAAGATAAGTCTTTCAAGTTCAAGGTAAATTCGATATTTGCATTTATATTTTGCGTTGTAACTATATATTTTTCTTGATGGTTAATCATATACCCAATTCCATCAATTGCTATACCGAATATACCCGATATCCATAAAAGTACAAAAGCAATAACAAAAATTATTATTACAGCAGATAATAGAATTTTCTTTTTCGTTGTTTTGTTCATTTTAGTTGCTCCAATTTTTAATTTATGCATTTTTCTGTTTTCAGCCTATCCCTTTAAACGTGTGCTGTGCTCCGTTTTCGTACAAGTCACGATATTCATATTTTATAATATAGCATGTATATTCTAAATTGTTTTCTTTAAGATCTTCCGCTATATTTCTCGCCTTTTATAATAAAGCTTCTTTCTGCTGCGCGTTGAGCTGTTCTATCTACTCTAAAATAAGAAATGGCAATTACTAATAACGATATAATCAAGATAATTGCGAGAATTGAAATTGAGATTTTATATTTTAGTTTCATTTTTTGTGCCTTTTGATTTTTTATCAACTTGTAATTATTATATCTCATTTTTATACAGATGTCAATTATATAAAAATAAATTTAAATAATTTGTATTAGTTATGGGAATAAATAATTTTTACATACGCAAAAATGCTGATTCAAATACTTAATTAAAGCATTTGAATCAGCAAGCTATTACTTATTTATCAGTCATGACAACCGCATTTTCCCTTTCCGATTCCATCGTCGCGCGGTGTATATTCGGGCGGACAGAATTCAGAGGTAGGAAACGCCATTGATCTGAACAGTGCGCAAGGATCGTCGTCTTCAGCGGCTACGCATACCTTATCGGGAACGCAATATTCGGTTGCGTGAACAAGGTATTGCGCGGGTCTTACTATGCGAACTACCGAGAAAAGACCAAGTGATACGGTAAGATATCTTCCCTCGCTATCCGCAAGATCTCCGCCGAGGTTGTTGCACACAGAATCGGGGATCTCGTTACAACCGCAGCAACACTGGCAGCAACAAGGATCGTTTCTTTCTCTTACCTTGCTATTGAGAATTATAGGGTCTACGACCTCTACGATTGCCGTAGGAACGTTTTTACCCATGCAGCAAAGCTTAGGCTCGGCACAATAGTCAGATGCATCGGGGGTGCTCTTGAAAACGCTTACGTTGCTTTCACTTCCGTAAAGTATTACTTTCTTTTCAAGAACCGCTATTCCTTCAAACTCCTGACTTCTTCCGCCACACAAGCAAGCTTCAAATGTGATCTTTACATAAAATTTAATTGATACAGAATAGAACCCACGATTGAATTTAATAGGGTCAATACTGATATGTGTCCATGCAATGCAAGCATTCTTTGCGCGGACGTTGGTGGTATGCTCAAGAATATCGTTTCCAAAATCGGTAAGCAAAACTTTTACATCCTCAAAGCAGTCACGATCGCGACAGGAATCGAGGATGCGATTGGTCTCTATACAAACCAAATCGTTTCTCGACGGATTTTTATCCGAGGAGCCGCACACAAATCTGTTATTATCTCCCATAAATAGATAAATCCTCCTGGAATAGTAAATAGGAGCAAAATGCTCTTCAATAACCATAATATGCCTTTATATTTTTTATGACAATACCTCAAATAAAAAAATACAAAAATAAATTTGTAAATTCTTAAATATATTTAAAAATCCTCTTGAAAAAAAATGATTTTTGTATTAAAATATAATAGTATGGTTAATTTCAAATTTGTGTGAGGATTATGATGAACAACATTGGCTTTGATAATGAAAAATATATAAAAATGCAATCCGAAAAGATCACAGAAAGGATATCCAGCTTTGGCGGTAAGCTTTATCTTGAATTTGGCGGTAAGCTTTTTGACGATTATCATGCGTCTAGAGTTTTGCCAGGATTTTGTCCTGACAGTAAGATAAAGATGTTATTAAAACTCAAAGAAGATGCTGAGGTCATAGTAGTTCTTTCCTCCTCTTCGATAGAACAAAACAAGATCCGCGGGGATCTCGGAATATCCTATGATATGGATGCGCTCCGTTTGATAGACGCTTTTACAGATATAGGAGTAGAAGTCGGCGGTGTTGTTATAACGCAATACACCCAACAGCCCGCGGTAGATGCTTTCATCAAGCGCCTTCAAAACCTCGGTGTAAAAGTATACCGTCATTATCACATTGAGGGCTATCCCACAAACGTTAAAAAGATAGTAAGTGACGATGGATTCGGCAAAAACGATTATATAGAAACCAAAAAACCTCTCGTTGTCGTTACCGCCCCAGGTCCCGGAAGCGGCAAGATGGCGACCTGCCTTTCTCAGCTTTATCACGACCAAAAACGAGGCATCAAAGCGGGATATGCTAAATTTGAGACCTTCCCTGTTTGGAATCTTCCGCTCAAACACCCTGTAAATATGGCTTATGAAGCGGCAACGGTAGATCTTAACGACGTTAATATGATCGACCCGTTCCATTTGGAAGCAACAGGAATGACTGCTGTAAACTATAACAGAGATATCGAAATTTTCCCTGTATTAAAAGCTATCTTTGAAAATATCTATGGAAAAAGCCCTTACAATTCCCCGACTGATATGGGCGTAAACATGGTAGGAAACTGTATCACAAATGACGACATTGTATGTGAAGCTTCTAAAATGGAGATAGTTCGCCGTTATTACGACGCAAAGTGCCGTAAAAGAAGCGGAAGAGCCGATTCTGAAGAAGTATACAAGGCAGAGCTTATTATGAATCAAGTCGGTATAGATACAAGTTATCGTAAAGTCGTAAAAGCCGCGCTTGATAAAGCAGAGGCAACAGGAGCGCCAGCTGCCGCAATAGAGCTTCCCGACGGAACTATCGTAACCGGTAAAACCTCCACTCTTATGGGTGCTTCTGCCGCGGTTATTATGAATGCGCTTAAAAAGCTTGGAGATATCAACGATTCTTTCTTGTTACTCCCACCAGTTGTCATGGAACCTCTTCAGCATCTCAAGGTCGAGCATCTTGGGAATCACAACCCAAGACTCCATGCGGATGAGATTCTGATAGCACTTGCAATTTCCGCTACGACAAATCCTATGGCTGATCTTGCTATGGAACAGCTTTCAAAGCTTCGCGGATGTGAGGCGCACGTTTCGGTAATTATTTCAAACATTGACAGAGATATTTTCAGAAAACTCGGATTAAATCTCACTTGCGAACCGATTTATGCAACAAAAAAATTGTATCACAAATAAAGTCAAAAGGTTCAGAACATTAGTTCTGAACCTTTACTTTTTAATAAAACGGCAAGACTCAAGGTCTTGCCGTTTATTATTATAATAACGATTAGTTATTACCTGTAAGCTTTGCGATCTCGTCAGCAAAGTTCTCTTCTCTCTTCTGGATACCCTCACCCTTTTCAAAGCGGTAGAATCCTGTAACGGTGATGTTACCGCCAAGCTCTTTAGCGGTTCTCTCAACGTACTTACCAACCTTGATATCGTCTTCCTTAACGTAAGCCATATCAAGCAAACAGTTATTATCATAGAACTTGCTGATTCTTCCAGTTACCATCTTTTCGATGATCTGTGCGGGCTTCTTTGCGTTTGCGGGATCGTTAGCGATCTGAGCCATGAGAATGTTCTTCTCTTCCTCGATAACGGAAGCGGGAACAGACTCTCTGTTGAGATAAGGCGTGGGATACGCACCAACCTGAAGTGCTACGTTCTTTGCAAAATCAGCAAAGCCGTCCTTATCAGCTACATCGGAATCAAAAGATACGATAACACCGATAGAACCTGCACCGTGAATATAAGTGCTGGTAAGACCTTCAACAACTACGAAACGACGAATGCTGAGCTTTTCTCCGATAACGAAGATCATTTCCTTGAGCTTAGCATCAACGGTAGCTGAGCCGTCAACGTAAGTAGATGCCATAAGTGCATCAACATCAGCAGGCTTGTTAGCGATAATGGTCTTAAGAAGATTCTTTACAAATTCCTGAAAAGCAGCGTTCTTTGCAACAAAGTCGGTCTCAGAGTTAACCTCGATCATTGCGGTAACATCGCCTTCCTTCATAATATCAACGATACCGTCTGCAGCGATTCTGCTTGCGGTCTTCGCTTCTGCCTTCAATTCACCTCTCTTACGGAGGATCTTAATTGCTTCCTCAACGTCACCGTTTGCTTCAACGAGTGCCTTCTTACACTCCATCATACCGATACCGGTCTTTGCGCGCAAAGCAGCAACATCCTTAGCTGTGATATTAGCCATCTTTTTTATTTTCCTTTCGTTATAATTTCGTAAAATTAAAATTACTCAGCCTCAACCTCAGTTGCTTCCTCAGCAACCTCTTCGGTTTCGGTCAACTGCTCACCCTGTCTACCCTCGATGATTGCATCTGCAAGAGCTGCGGAAATAAGTTTGATCGCACGGATAGCATCATCATTACCGGGAATGATGTAATCTGCATCGTCAGGATCACAGTTGGTATCAACGATAGCAATTACCGGAATACCAAGCTTCTTAGCCTCAAGAACTGCGTTTCTTTCCTTTTTGGGGTCAACGATAAAGATCGCTGCGGGAAGCTCTTCCATAGTCTTGATACCGCCGTAGTTCTTTTCAAGGTCGAAGATCTCCTTCTGCTTGCCTGCAACTTCCTTCTTGGGGAGAAGTTCGAATGTGCCGTCTTCCTGCATCTTTGTGAG
>JAZSIP010000021.1:0-12298 GCA_045533915.1 Eubacteriales bacterium | reverse complement strand
GGGCTATAACGACTATAAATATTTTTCGGTAGAATTTAAAAAGGTCATGGGCGTATCTCCGTCGAAATATTTATATAATTATAAGTAGGGTGATGGCATTAGCAAGATCAATTTTATTGCACCTAGGGCGGAGAAATTATGATCAGTTGGTTAATAATTGTCCCGCTGTAAACAAATAAGTAACCCCGACAGATTTTTTAAAAGTCTGTCGGGGTTACTTTTACCAAAACCACGTGGAGGATACAAATATCGTTAAAAGTATAAATCCTATAGAAACGACTACTGAGATACAATTCATAACAATTAGTTTGGTTTCTTTTGAAATGCAAGAAAAAACAATTGAAAGAATTGCAGGGATTATTGGAACAGGGATATAAAAGATAAAACCAAACCCGGCGAGGTGCCAAGCAGCCCATAGTCCCAAAACATTAAACAATAATGTAAGTATTCCCAAGAGCCACAAGATCCCCGAAAGTATGTAACTAACAGTTGTTGTTGCTTTTGCCATTTTTTTTATAATCATTCTCCTTTTATCGCCAGTTTCGCATTTGTTTAACAAAGGCTTCGGGCAAAGCCCATGCCCCTATTCTTCGGCGTATAATTCGTCGTAGTACCAACGCATAGGGTTCTCATAAATATATCGCAAATGCTCATCATAGTCCTGACGGTTGCGAATGATGTGATCATTGGAGCGATATTGCCATATATTCACGCCGTATTCCTTGTTACAAAATCGTTTGAACGTAGATACGAACCGCGACGGAACGGAATTCTGTACTGTAGGGACCGGCGTCCTCGACGGTCCGTTTCCCGCGCCTTTTACCCACAGCATAATGTGGATATGATTGGGCATGATCACATAACTTTCAACGGATAGATCATCGTAAAAGTCGTTCAGTTGACGGATGTATTTATCAGCGATTTGTCCGTATTTTGTCAATTCGATTTGCGGACCGTCGAGGACGCCGGTCCCTACAATACGAGAAAGAACACAGCGCCTTTCTTTCGTGCATATCGTGAGAAACACGGCTTGATTCCGATTATAGTCCGCACCTTTCAACCGAGTGGTCTTGCGATTTTTCAGTTCGTCCATTTTCATCACCCATCCCATTATACCACAGATCGGCAGAGAAAACAAGTTCTCTGCCGAAGTTTTTGTGCCGCCTATTTCTCCGCTAAGAATGCAGAGAGAATTGTCGGTGATTTTTTGTTAATCCTTTTGCAACTGCTTAAGCTCTGCAAGGAATGTATCGATATCCTTAAATTCACGGTAGACAGACGCAAAGCGCACATACGCGACCTCGTCGCGCGCCTTGAGCTTTTGCATTACCATCTCGCCGATCTCGGTAGTTGTTACCTCGGTAGACAACGAGTTCTGAAGCTCTGCTTCTATCTCGTTTACTATCTCCTCCGCGTTTACGGGACGTTTTTGACAAGCCTTTAAAACTCCTGAAAGCAATTTGTTTCGGTCAAAAAGCTCTTTCGCTCCGTTCTTCTTTATAACTATGACCTGAACGGTCTCTATTACCTCAAAAGTCGTAAAACGTTTCTGACAAGCAAGACATTCGCGGCGGCGGCGTATGCTATTTCGCTCCTCAACGGGACGCGAATCGATAACCTTACTGTCTACAAAACCACAGGCGGGACATTTCATAATCTTTGATCAGCCTTTCACTTGTAATAAAATAATATAAGGTATTATATCACATTTCAAAGCTAAAGTAAAGACTTTATCAAAAATTTTCCAAATTCAATTCATATAATTCTTTGCTATGATCTCTCGCCACATCTTCAAGATGCATCGGAGAGAGCTCATGCGCAACAGCCCTTTCAAGAAGGTGTTCGCAAACCTCTCTGCTGTTATCAAGCACAGCAAAATCTGCTTCCTCACCCGATTTTATGTATAAACCGTATTTGATCTTCCCATTTACGTTTATCTCCAACAAAGAATACTCTGATTTTTCCGACTCGCTTTCCATAATAATAGAAATATTTGCTTTTTTCATTTCTGTTCCTTTCGTAAAGCCATATATTTTTCGTGCGCACATTAAGATTATATCACAAAACATTTTTTGAATAAAAAATTAAATTTATACAAAATTAGCCACATTTTATGAAAAAACGCCGTAAATATACAAAAAAGGCAAAAAATATTCGCATTTTAATTCAACAAGAATATCTTGTTTTAGTTTTTTGAATAAATATTCAAAAAAGCAAAGGTTTTATAATCAAATGCACCTATATTCCCTTTTATACCAGAAATATCTACTTGCGTTTTTTATCAAAAAATGATATAATTATATAAAAATTATGTCAAAAAACAATCTTTTGAACCGAAGCAACGCATTATTTTTCGAAATAAATATTTATACATAGGAGTTGCCAAAATTATGAATATTTTTACATTAAGCAAATATGCCTCCCTCGTTTTGATATACGGACTATACGCTGTTCTCTGTCAAGCGGTAGGTATATTTTTTAACGCAAGTTCAAACGTGGGAATATCTGCGGAAGCACTTGCGCTAAAATACGCTCCGATGCTTGAGCATTCCGTAATGAGCCTTGTATTAATTCTTATAGGAGCTCTTTTGATCGAAATAACGATTCGCGATGTAAAAAAATAAAGGAGTTTTTTCAACTCCCTTGTTTTTTCAACTCCCTTATTTTTTAATCGTTTTTCTTTTGAATAAAATCAAGTATCATTTTACCAAAAACAGAAACTCCGTTTTCGTCAACGGCTCTGCAATACGCGCAATGCTTTCCGTTCATAACGATATGGTCGTAGTTCTCAAATCCAAAATGCGAGAGTGTCGACATCATAAGCATTGTCTGTTCATAACGATTCCTCATATCGTTATCAGAAACGATAAAACGCATTCTCGGATAATCCTCATCAAGTCCGACGTGATACAGGGGCGCAGTCTCGTCCACTATTATTCTTCTGGGATCAACTCCGCTGTTTTTGAGCACCTTAAAATGAGCTGTCGGCTGACCAGCATCGTGAAAATATCCCGCGATAACCGAATTATCAAGTCCTACACTTGCAAGATATTTTTTGTCAAAGCATAGCATCATAGAAAGGTATCCGCCCGCTGAGCTTCCGCCAACGTAAAGCTTATCTGTTTCGAAAAGCTCTCTCATGTTCTTGTTGACCCAAGCGACAGCCTCTGCCGCATCGTAAATAAAATCAGGATATTTTGCGTCGGGATACATTCTGTAATTTATGCTTACAAAAGCAATTCCGTGCTGAACAAGATATTCCGATACTTTTTCATATTTTGCTCCTTTATCTCCCTTTTCAAGTCCGCCGCCGTGCATATACATAAATACGGCTTCGGTCTTTCCATCGGGGATATAGGCATCAAGTGATTTTGCGGTTATTTCTTCGTTGCTGTAAAAAACATCCTTGAATATTTTCATCAATTGTTCTCCTGCTTTGCGGCTGCCAACTTATCAAGTCTCTTGTTTCTTACGTAGAGGCAAAGGTCTATGCCTACCATGATAAAGTTGAGGCAATAGAATACGAGCACGTACCACTTGCTTGCAAACTGTGCCATATAAGCCTCGTTTACGAGCTTTGATGCGATACCTGCTATGTATCCGAAGAATATAAGCAACAAGAACGCCAGGCTCTTTCCTTTTGTAGTACGAGCCTTATAAGATTTCGCAACGTTCAACGGCCATGAAGCGCCAAAGCTTACGACCATTATGATCTCTAAAATTTCTGCCATTATTTTTTACTCCTTTTTTGATATATTACTCTATAATTTTATCATTTTCTGCCTTTATTGTAAATAATCAAATAATATACACTTACTTTCACTTGACAGTTAAAGTAAATTGTGTTAAAATAGATTTAAAATAAATTACGGAGAAAAGACATGGAGCTTTTACAGTTAAGATATTTTTGCGATGCAGCGCAAACTCAGAATTTTTCAAAAACGGCAAAAAAATATCTCGTACCGACATCTAACATATCTCAATCGATAAAGCGGCTTGAAAAGGAGCTGGGGTGCGAGCTTTTTGAGCACAGAGCCAACAGAATCATACTTAACGACGACGGAAAAAGATTTTTTTCAAGCGTAGTTCATGCATTGAATATTTTAGATAGCGCAAAAGAGGATATACTCGGAAACGCAGATGATATCCGCGGCGAAATAAAGCTTATCTGCGGCTGTAACAGAAAAAACGTGACCGAAGCAATAGAAATATTCAAGCATCAATACCCGCAGGTAAATCTTACAATATACCACAACATTGACGCCGATAAAAACTTTGACATACTCATATCGGATATCTGTCCCTATGAATACGGAAAGAAAACACTCATTATTGACGAGGAGATCTGTATTGCTATGCACAAGAGCAATCCACTTGCCGAGAAAGAGATATCCTCGGTGAATCAGCTCGAGCGTGAGCGTTTTATTACTATGTCGGGAGAATCAAGTATTCACAGAATAATGCTTAAGGCTTGCTCCGATGCGGGATTTACGCCCAACATCGCAATTCAAACCGACGACCCATTTTATCTGCGTAAATATATTGAGCTGGGCTTAGGTATCGCGTTCGTTCCCGCTCGCTCATGGCAAGGACTTTTTTCGGACGAAATCGCTTTGAAAAAAGTTGAAAATATTCGACGAAAGAGTTATGCTTATCTTCCGAAAACCAAATCTATCAAACGCTCCGTTGAGGCATTTTTTAATATTTTGACTGACGTTACAAAGGATATGAGATAAAAAACAAAAGGCACTGATATAGTGCCTTTTTGTAACTCTGTCTATAAGCCGGGTTCTGTCTTAAACGGTCATCTATCTTCGCTTTGCGTCACCGCAAAGCTTCGGGGATATCCCCGTGCCACCTATGGAGCATACGTCGGGCAAACGCTCCGTGCGGTGTTGCTTCGGATAAGGTTTACAGCAAACCTACGTTACCGTAGGAGTGGGTGGGCTCTTACCCAGCCTTTCCATCCTTACCTCGATACTTGCGCATCAAGGCGGTCTATTTCTGTTGCACTTTCTCGGGAGTCGCCTCCGGCTGACGTTATCAGCTACCCTGCCCTATGAAGCCCGGACTTTCCTCACGGTAATACCTTTCGGCAACATACCGCGCGACCGTTCGGCAAAGTTACCTCGTAATTATAACATAAACGCGCCCTCTTGTCAAGAAGAGAGCGCGTTTTTTGATATGCAATACACTCGGCGGGAGCTACCGAGCATATTGTTTGATATTTTCTTTAGCCTATGAGAAGCTTACGTATTCTCGGAATTCGGAACAATATTATAGCCGCCGCAACGGTAAATATTGTTTCGGGAAGCATATATATGCCGTTATAGCAGATAGAATAAAGAACAGGTCTTCCTACCCACTCCGTTCCGAACGCTATAAATTTCTCAAAATTCGCCCACAGGATAACACCTGCCAAAAAGTGTACGATAAATCTCAAAACACAGACCATCGCAACGCCGCAGATACAACCGACTGTCCCCTTTTTGCGAAACGCACCCGCAAGACCAAGCACTGTAAACGCCACTATATAATCAAGCAATAGCGAACCTATGAGCATCCAAGGTGTGAGTCCCCAGCCGAAAACTCCGCCCTGAAGTATCTGAAACCACGAATAACAAAATGCGCTTCCTATTCCCCACAATACGCCGTGACGTATCGATATCACGCAAAGCGGAAGCATTGACAAAAGTGTTATAGATCCGTCAAAGGGCAATTGAAATATTTTGATGTAGCTTAAAACTACGGCGAGCGCGACAAGTATCGCAGCCTCGCAAAGTGAACGTATTCTTGTTTGTTTCATTTTTTGTACCTCCAAAACAAAAGTATTACAAAAGCCGCACGGAAATCCGTGCGGCTTCAATTCTTTTCTGCTTTAATTTAGAAAGCACAAATTGAAAATCTCCCTACGCCGGCATGATCCGTATCAGGTTAAAGGGTTCAGCTTACGCCATCTCAGCCCATAAAGGACACCCCTGATTTCTATGCGGTTTTTACAGTGTTAAGTATACCATAAAAAATTCTTTCTGTCAATACTTTTTTATAATATCATCAATAGTGATAATTTACTCCCACGCTCTTCATATCCACGCCATCAAGCAAAGCCTCGTCGATCTTTATATTGGGAATATACTGTGCAAGATATTGAGAGAACAAAGTATTCATTAGGTCGGTCATAAAGATATATCCGCTACCCGTACTGCTTACGAAAAAGTCAGAGTTATCCTCGAGAAGATATCCACCCTTCTCGTTTTCATAGCGCATCATAATGTGAATTCCGTATTCTGAACGCACGGTACGAACCTCACCTATCTCCATTTCAAAGAGTGCTTCAACGACCTCGGGAGCATAATAATCCGTATTTTTTGTCATATAATATCCGTTTGCGTATTCGTTCATTCCGAGATCTTCGTTAGCAACCTCAGTATCGGAGACCAAAGCATCAAACAATGCCGTATCACCTTTAACAGTCTTTTCCATTACAAGATTTGCTTTATCTATTACAGATTTCATCTGATCCGCACTCATTGCCTTAGTAACATTATTTCCGTTACTGTCTGTAATATTCTTGCGTTTTCCCGCGACTGTATCGTATGCGACCGTCTTTCCGTCTTCAAGCACGTAAATAGCGTCTCCGTTTTTATCCTTGACGACCTCGTCCTTGTCGTTTTTCTTGACAGTTCCATTTTTTACATCATACGCGACTTTGCCATTTGAATCATAATAAATGTCGTCACCGTTAGAATCGGTCTCGTAAGCAAAATCGTACGTAGCGTAAAATATCTGTTTGAAGCGGCGGTAATTGTTGTTATAATAGTCCTCAACGAGATTTGACGCTATCTTCGAGCCGTCAGCTCCGAAAAGATCATCACGAAGGTACGCGATCTTTGCTTCAATTATATACGCTTCGCGTAACATCTTATAGTTTACGCCGTAAGACGCAAGCATTGCGTTAAAGGTACTCTTTGAGCCGTCTGCCTCTTCTTCCACAAGACGTTTTAATTCACTATCTATCTCGTCCTCATATTCGTCGGGCAGTTTAAGTCCTCTCTGTTCAAAAAGATAGAGTGCCGCAAGATAGGTCTTGGTATTTTCCAAAACCATATTAGTATAATGATCGTTATACGTCTGTCCGTTTGAAACGTCCATTACCGTATCCCAAAAGTCACTTGTAAGCGCGGAACTTCCAAACGAGTACGATGAAGCGAGATTTCCTTTCATTCTTGAAAGATAGAGCTTGAAAATATTCAAAGAAATTGATTGATCTTCAAGTGTCATAAGCGCTTTTCCGCTTGAAGCGCAGCTTACAAGACAAGCTAAAAGCATTATCACCGAAAGCGCAAACGCAATTATCTTTTGGACTTTTTTCATTGTTTTTCCTTTCTTTTTCCGAATCCACGGAAACATTCAAACATATTTTTCAAGTATTTGCAAATAACGCAAAAACAGATTATACAGAAGCTCGGGAACGTTATCTCCCTTTTGCTTTCTTATTGACACGGCAGGAGTGTCGGACATAAGAACACGTATTCTGCCCTTATATTCGTCCGAAAGCTCTGCCCACACCTCAAAGTCAAACACAGACGGGTTTATTCGGATATCCGTTGTATCCTCAACGACAGTAAGCATTCCGCATTTCATTGCCGCTGAACGAGCAAGCGCTACTGTAAGAAGATCATACGTTTGCTTTGGCACGTCACCGAATCTATCGATAAGCTCATCGATAATATCGTCCTTATCCTCCGGTGTCTCTATCATAGCGATACGCTTATAAAGTCCCATTCTCTGCGCGGAATACGGTACGTATTTTTCCGAAATAAATGCGTCGCAACGCAAGGTCATAGTACATTCGGGCTTTTCCACTATCTTTTCGCCCTTTTCCTCAAGCACAGCCTCATTGAGAAGCTTGATATAGAGGTCGTAACCCACCGCATCAAGATGACCGTGTTGCTCCGATCCAAGCAGATTTCCCGCACCTCTTATCTCCATATCTCGAATAGCGATCTTAAAGCCCGCGCCGAACTCGGCATACTCGCGTATAGCCTCAAGTCGCTTCGTTGCTATCTCGTTCACAGCCTTATCGCGAGGATATGTGAAATAAGCGTATGCTCTTCGCGAGGAACGACCGACGCGTCCTCTTATCTGGTGAAGCTGTGAAAGTCCGAGTCTGTGAGCGCCCTCAACGATAAGGGTATTCGCGTTCGGGATATCAACTCCCGTTTCTATTATCGTCGTGCAAACGAGTATATCTATCTCGCCCGCAAGCATTTCACTCCAGATATCCTCAAGCGTTTCCTTGTCCATTTTACCGTGAGCAACGGTTATTCTCGCCTCGGGAATGGCTTTCGCTATCTTTGAAGCGCAAAGGTCGATATTCTCAACGAAATTGTATAGATAAAATACCTGTCCGCCTCGGCGAAGCTCTCTCCTCATTGCTTCTATAACGATAAGCTCGTCGTATTCAAGAACGTAAGTTTGAACGGGCAAACGGTCGCCCGGAGCTTCGTCAAGCACCGAGATATCTCGTATTCCGCCCATAGCCATATTCAGAGTTCTCGGTATCGGCGTTGCCGTCAAGGTCAGCACGTCTACGTTAGACGCAAGCTGCTTGAGCTTTTCCTTTTGCGCCACGCCGAAGCGTTGCTCCTCGTCTATTATCAAAAGTCCGAGGTCCTTAAATTCTATATCCTTTGACACAAGGCGGTGAGTTCCGACGATAATGTCGGTATCTCCTCTTTTAAGCTTACGCAAAGACAATGCCTGTTGCTTTGCGGTACGGAAGCGCGATATCATATCGACGTTTACCGAAAACGCTCTCATACGTCTTGTAAGAGTTTGATAATGTTGAAGAGCAAGAAGTGTTGTTGGAACGAGTATCGCGACCTGCTTACCGCCGAGAACTGCCTTATACGCCGCTCTCATCGCGACCTCGGTCTTACCGAAGCCAACGTCTCCGCAAAGAAGTCTGTCCATAGGAACAGGAGATATCATATCTTTTTTGATATCGTCTATCGCATCAAGCTGAGCCTCTGTTTCCTCATACTCAAAAGCCGCCTCGAAATCGGCTTGAAGATCATCGTCCTCAGGAAACGCAAATCCCGCCTTGCGAGAACGCTCCGCATACAGCTTTATCAGATCCTTAGCTATATCCTTGACTGCCGCCTTTGCTCGAGCTTTAGCTCTTCCCCATTCAGCGCCGCCAAACCGTGAGAGCTTCACAAGTCCGTCGTCGGAATGCGCGCCTATATATTTCGATACCTTATCGAGCTTTTCAACGGGCAGAAAAAGTCTGTCGCTTCCCGCATATTTTATGTTTATATAGTCTCGGCTTACGCCGTCGACCGTAAGATTTTCTATTCCCATATACTGACCTATACCGTGTGTTTCGTGAACGACGAAATCTCCTACTTCAAGGTCATTATAAGAAAGAATAGTTTCCGTTCCGCTCTGCTTTTTCTTCTTTCTCTTAAGCTTTCCGCCTGCCGTAAGAGCACCCTCGCGGCTTTCGGGCGTTGTGGAAAGAATGGCAATGCGCGGAGTAGTCATTTCATATCCTCGTATATACTGACGCCATTTTATATATACAAGCGCTTTTGGAAGGTTCTCTGCCGTATAATCTCCGTTCTCAGTCTCAACTATCGAACGTATATTTCTTTCATTGAGCATCGCGCAAAGATTTTTTGCTGCCGCTTCGTTTTCCGCCGTAACAATAGTTTTATATCCGCTTTGATGATAGGAAGTAATATCTTCACAAAGCAAAGCGAGATTATCTCCGTACGACACCATATGCTTTGTTCTGAAAGAAAACATAGCACCGAGCTTTTTAGATGACATTCCTTGCCCTAAGGAGTCAAAATGAACGGATACCGAATCTGAAAGAAAATTTTCAAGATATGCTTGCGGCTTTGCGTAATCGGTATATTTCGGCGCTATCGTACCCGCCTCAAGCAATTCTTCAACGGTCTGCGCCATATGCCATTCGGACGATTTCACACGTTCCGAACAAGCCACTGTATTTTTCATAAATACGGTAGGGCGTTTGCCAAAGTAATCGAGCAAACAAGTTCGCTCGGGATATATAAGGGTTATATATTTATCAACGAAATTCGCTTCAGTTCCCGTTTCAAGCGCGGTTATCTCAAGTGTCATCTCGCTCATTGCGCGCTCATCTCGACTTTTTGAAAAATGTGCGCGTATTACGTCTATAAGCTGCTTCTTTGTTTCAGCATTAAGAAGTATCTCTCTTGACGGAGCAAAATCTACTCTGTCAAGCGTTACCGTCATTCTCTGCGTTTCGACGTCAAATATCTCCATTCGGTCTATCTCATCACCGAAAAGCTCTATACGGAACGGAAACGATCCGACAGTCACGTTTTTATCTATATCCTCATATCTCGCGCTTGCGGGATATACGTCGAGTATTCCTCCGCGCATTGCAAACTGACCTGCCGATTCCACCATTTCTGTTCGAACGTATCCCGCACGGAGTAATTTATCGGCAAGTTCATTAGGCTCTATATTCGTTTCGCCATACTCTATGCCGAAGTTCGCGTCCATGAGTCTATCGGGCGGAATGGTATATCCGAGCGCCGCATCAGGAGTTGTAACGACAGCATCAAAAGTGCCCTCCAAAAGACCCGAAAGCACCTTTAGCCTCTCATGCTCATACTCATGAGAGGCGTTTATATTATAAAAAGTAAGATCTCTGCCGACGTAAAACGCGACGTTGAAGCCGAATTGAGAAAGATTGTTGCGAACTCTTACACATTCCTTTTCCTCGGAACATATAAGCAAAACAGGACGCTTATCCCCCTGCTTTATATCCTCTATCAAAGATATAAGAACGGCATCGGTCGCTCCGTCACAAAGCCCCGTGACCGCTATGGGCAACGAGGTGCGTGAAGTCCGCATACTCTCGATCGACTTACAAAGTTGCAAATACTCTCGGTCAGATCGTACGCAATCGGTTAATATGTTCATTATTTCCTCTTTTGATACACCGTATTATTTTCCGTTGCCGTTACATATCTGCATAGCTCCGTCAACGTCTCCCGAAATAATCTTTTCAACACCTTGACAAACAGTGTCAAAAGTCGATCTGACTTTTGTAAGGTCATCGGAATTAAGATTTCCCAACACCCAATCGGCAAGATCGTAATCGCGGTGCGGCTTCTGTCCTACGCCTATCTTTATGCGCGGATATTCCTCTGTGCCAAGATGCTCGTTGATGCTCTTGAGTCCGTTATGTCCTCCCGCGCTTCCTTTACGGCGAACACGAAGTCTGCCGCAGTCAAGCGTTGTATCATCGGAAAGAATAATAACGTTTTCAGACTCTATCTTGTAAAATCTCGAAGCCTCCGATACAGCCTCTCCCGAAAGATTCATAAAGGTCTGCGGCTTCATAAGAAGAACTCTCGCTCCAGCTATCTCGCACTCTCCGCAAAGAGCTTTAAAACGTGAACGGTCTATTCGCGCCCCGTACTTTTGCGCAATAGCATCTATTGCCATAAATCCCGCGTTATGACGGGTTACAGAATATTTTTCACCCGGATTTCCGAGACCAACGATAATAAAACTTATTGGTTTTTGGCTACTCGAACTATCCGTGTTTGCAATTTGTTTAAACAAATCAAAAATGTTTGCCATTTTTTCTCCAACACTTTATATTAATTCTATTCCAATTTACAATTATATAACAAATATTCAAAAAAATCAACAAAAAAAACAAGATTGAAGCAGTGTTCATAAAAAGTTTACAAGATTTATCCTTCTAATTTGTAAAAATCCTATGGTAATAACTCGATTGTTGTGTTATAATAAAGAGAACTGTGCGCAGGAAATAATTTCATTATTTTCCTCAGCACCGTTCGATCAAACTTATCAAAAATTTATTTTTATAGGAGGCATTTACCAATGGCAAAAAAGTATTGCTATCTCTTCTCTGAGGGTAACGCAAATATGCGCGAGATCCTCGGTGGTAAGGGAGCTAACCTCGCAGAGATGACCAATATCGGTCTTCCTGTTCCTCAGGGCTTCACTATCTCTACCGAAGCCTGCACACAGTACTATGAGGACGGTCGTCAGATCAATGATGAGATCATGGCTGAAATCATGGAGTACATCGTAAAGATGGAGGGTGTTACCGGCAAGAAGTTCGGTGACCTTGAGAATCCCCTTCTCGTTTCCGTTCGTTCCGGTGCTCGTGCATCCATGCCCGGTATGATGGACACTATCCTTAACCTCGGTCTTAACGAAGAGGTTGTTGAGGTTATGGCTAAGAAGTCCGGTAATGCTC
>JAZSIP010000015.1:0-2313 GCA_045533915.1 Eubacteriales bacterium | reverse complement strand
CCCTACAAGGTCAGAGGTATACGGCTGTATATTTTTCGCCGTAAGGCGACGGTAGACCCAAACAATTTGTGTTTGTAGGGACCGGCGTCCTCGACGGTCCGTTTATTAACAAATATAAGGAATTGTTATGTATAATTTTTTTGCTTATATGGCGCGAATGAAGCTCATAAAACGATGGAGTCTTATGAAGTCCGTAAGTGACGAGAACATTGCGGAGCACAGTGCGCAGGTGGCGCAGATAGCACACGCTATCGCGGTCATCAAAAACAAGAATTTTGGCGGAGAGGTAAACGCCGACAGGATCGCCGTAATGGCTCTTTACCACGAGACGAGCGAGGTCCTTACGGGCGATCTGCCGACACCGATAAAATATTATAACCCTGAGATACGCAAGGCTTACAAGGATATCGAGGGGATCGCGAACGACAAGCTTATCGGAATGTTACCGACTGAGCTGAAGGACGAATACCGTTCGCTTATCGAAATTGAGGACGGCTCTTACGAGCACGCCATAATAAAGGCGGCGGACAAGATAGCCGCTTATATCAAGTGCGTCGAGGAGCTTAGAAGCGGAAACCGCGAATTTGCGAAAGCAGAAAAGGCTCTCAAAAAAGAGGTAGATTCATACAGAGAATATGAGGAAGTCGCATATTTCTGCGATACTTTCCTGCACACATTCAAGAAAACGCTTGACGAGCTGGAATGATCTTTACAAATTTTCTATGTTTTATAACATATTTTCTTGATTTTTACTATGACTTGTAGTATAATTGTTTTATTAAAAAGAGAGGTGTTCGTATGAAGGTCGTAATTATTGACGGACAGGGCGGTCAGCTTGGAGCTCAGCTTGTAAAAGAGATAAATACGCAATTTCCCGATATAACGCTTACAGCTATCGGAACGAACGCCGTCGCGACGGCTACAATGCTGAAAGCGGGTGCAAAAAACGCGGCTACGGGGGAAAATCCCGTTATTGTCGCTTGTAGGACGGCTGACGTTATCATAGGACCTGTCGGAATAGTTATAGCCGATGCTCTGCTTGGCGAGATAACTCCCAAAATGGCGGCGGCTATCGGACAGGCGGATTCCGTGCGTATATTGATACCTATGAACAAATGCGACAATCTCATCGCGGGAGTTACGAGCCTTAATACCGCGGCTCTTATTTCGGACGCTATGGCAAAGCTTCGCGGAGTTATAGGGGCGTAACGGTTTTAGCTTATATATGAAATAAGATCGCCGTTCAGAAGAACGGCGCGGAGCAGAAGTTCCTTTTATATTATACAAATCTTTAAATAATCAAAAAGATACTATGAAGGTATCATTATTTCAGAAGAAATAATGATACCTTTTTATAGGAAAGGGAACTTTTTAAATGAAAAACAGCAACAAAATTTTGAAAATGGTCTTGGCGGCGCTCTTTTTGGCACTTGCGTACTTTTTGCCGTTTCTGACGGGGCAGATACCCGAGATCGGCTCTATGCTTTGTCCTATGCACCTGCCCGTGCTCCTTTGCGGATTTATCTGCGGGTGGCCGTGGGGATTGGTAGTCGGAGCTGTTGCTCCTATCTTCCGCTCACTCACACTCGGAATGCCTCCGCTTTTCCCGACCGCTCTCTGTATGGCGTTCGAGCTTGCGGCGTATGGCGCTATGGCGGGGCTTATGCATAAGATACTTCCGAAAAAGAAGCCGTATATTTATTGCTCGTTGATCCTATCAATGCTCGTCGGCAGACTTGTGTGGGGCGCTGCTATGTTTATCTGTCTCGGAATAAGCGGCGGAGGCTTTACCTTTGCGGCGTTCCTTGCGGGAGCGATCACGAACGCTATCCCCGGAATCGTCGTACAGATAATTTTGATACCGATACTCGTAATGATACTCGAAAACCCAAAAATACTTAAATTTAAGGATTGAATTGGAGAAAAAATATGGAACACAGCGAGAGAACTCGCGATTCGTTGTTAAAGCATTATCAAAAATATCCCAAATTACAGATGACCGACGTTTTTAAATATTTGCACCAAAGCTCTCTTGGCTGCGGACATATGGTAGCGTCAAAGGAGGAGGCGATAGCCTTTGTCGGCGAGGAATATGCCGCTATGACAAGGACCGAGATGCCTCCAATAGAAGAGATTGACGGGGAATACAGCCGTGTCTCTCTTTCGTGGATCGATAGAGGACTGAGCGCAGAGACGCTTGGAAGATTGTTTTATCTTTCGGCAAAAGAAGAGCCGAACGGCAAAAGCGTTCTGCTTTCAAAGATCGACGTCGCAAGAGAACTTGCGCAAGAAGGAAAACTGCCGTTTTCACTC
>JAZSIP010000050.1:0-21710 GCA_045533915.1 Eubacteriales bacterium | reverse complement strand
CTGCCTTGTAGAGGTAAAGGGTGCCCGCGGTCTTGTTACCGCCTGCGTATACCCTGTAAACGAGGGTATGGAGATCACCACCAACTCTCCGAAGATCCGTGCATCCAGAAAGATGAACCTCGAGCTTCTTCTTTCCAACCATAAGAAGGATTGTCTCTCTTGCGTACGCAGCACCACTTGTGAACTGCAGAAGCTCTGCAACGAGTACGGTGTAGATGAGCATCACTTCGGCGGTGAGAGAACCGAGTATCCGATCGATGATTCCTCGGTTTCGATCATCCGTGACAACAACAAGTGTATCCTTTGCCGTCGTTGCGTTGCTGCATGTAAGACCATGCAGGGCATCGGCGTAATCGGTGCAAACGACCGTGGATTTGATACTCATATCGGATCTGCGTTTGAAGTTAAGCTTAACGAAACTTCTTGTGTAAACTGCGGACAGTGTATCGTAGCTTGTCCTGTTGGAGCTCTCTATGAGAGAGACGATACCGATAAGGTAAGAGATGCTATCGCAGATCCTACCAAGCACGTATTCGTATGCACCGCTCCTTCTGTACGCGCACAGATCGGTGAATGCTTTGACTATGCTCCCGGAACGGATTGCGAGGGTAAGATGGTTGCAGCATTTAAGTGTCTCGGATTTGACGGCGTTTACGATATGAACCTTACCGCAGACCTTACCATTATGGAAGAAGCAACCGAATTTTTGGGACGCGTTAAGAACAATGGCGTGCTTCCTATGATCACTTCTTGCTCTCCTGGTTGGATCAAGTATTGTGAGCACTACTATCCTGCGTTTACAGAGAACCTTTCTACCTGTAAGTCTCCTCAGCAGATGTTCGGTGCAACTATAAAGACTTATTACGCACAGAAGATGGGCTGGAATCCTGAGGATATCTTCTTCGTATCCGTAATTCCTTGTACCGCAAAGAAGTTTGAGGTAGGCAGACCCGGACAGTCGGCAGCAGGCGTTCCTGACGTTGACGTAGCTATCACTACCCGTGAACTTGGCAGAATGATCACCAAGGCTGGTATCAACTTCAAGAATCTTGAAGATGAAGCATTCGATAATCCTTTCGATATCGGTTCTGGTGCAGGCGCTATCTTCGGAGCAACCGGCGGCGTTATGGAGGCAGCTCTCCGTACGGCAGCTGAAGTTATCGAGGGCAAGCCTCTTGAGTCTCTTGACTTTAAGGAAGTTCGTGGTATTGAAGGCGTTAAACTTGCTTCTTACAAGCTTGGAGATATCGATCTTAACGTTGCGGTTGCTTCCGGTACTGCAAACGCAAAGAAGGTACTCGATGCAGTTAAGGCAGGCGAACTCAACGTTCAGTTCATCGAGATCATGGCTTGTCCCGGCGGTTGTGTAAACGGCGGCGGTCAGCCTTATCAGCCCGCAAGCGTTAGAATGACGACTGATCTTAAGTCTGTCAGAGCTGCGGTTCTCTACAACGATGACGTTAATTCCGATCTTCGTAAGTCTCATGAAAACTCTGCTGTTAAGAAGCTCTACGACGAGTTCTTCGGCGAACCCAATAGCCATAAGGCTCACGAGATCCTTCATACGCATTACGTAAAGCGCGGTCTTTAATTAAAGATATTTTGCCACACGGTTGATTTCAACCGTGTGGCAATTCTTTTTTTCTTTTATTTATAATATATTTATTGTAGTTTATAAAAGAAAGAGGGAATGGTTTATGTTGAAAAAAACAAACACGCTAAGAAAAAGATTTTTTACAATAACATCTTTTATTTTATCTGTTATTATCTTTGCAGGAGCAATTGTAATTCCAATAGAAGCTTTGCCTTCAAACGAAACAAATAATAGCAGTGATATGAAATTTGATTGTAAATCGGCATTGTTAATGGAAGCGGAAACAGGCAAGGTTTTGTTTGAACAAAACGCCGATGAAGCTCTGCCTCCTGCATCTGTAACAAAAATTATGACGCTTTTGCTTGTAATGGAGGCAATAGATAGCGGTAAGATAGGATACGATGATATGGTTACCGCAAGTGCCTATGCGTGTTCGATGGGAGGATCACAGATATATTTAAAAGAAGGGGAGCAAATGAGCGTAGAGGATATGCTCAAAAGCGTTGTGATAGCTTCTGCGAATGATGCGGCAGTCGCTCTTGCGGAATACGTTTTAGGCACAGAAGAAGCTTTCGTGGCACGTATGAATGAGCGCGCAAAAGAACTCGGTATGACGTCAACTACCTTTGAAAATACCAATGGTCTTGACGATACGGCAACAAATCATTTGACTTCAGCTCGAGATATTGCAATTATGTCAAGAGAGCTGCTAAAGCACAAAAAAATAACCGAATACAGTTCAATTTGGATGGATACCATAAGAAATGGAGAATTCGGACTTACAAATACTAACCGATTGGTAAGATTTTATAAAGGAGCAACTGGATTGAAAACGGGATCTACTTCAAAAGCGGGTTTCTGTATCAGCTCAAGCGCAACAAGAGATGGAATGACACTTATATGCGTTATTATGGGAGCTGAAAGCCGTGACATAAGAAATGCAGCGGCTGTTGCATTGTTGGATTTTGGTTTTGCGAATTATACGGTATTTGAAGATGAGCCAAAGAGCCTTGAAAAAATAAAAGTAAAAGGTGGAGTAGAGACAGAGTGTGAAATAATAACAGAAGGCTTTTCTTCTGTTATAAATAAATCAAATTCAGAAAGAATAGAGTCTGTTGTAGAATTACCTGAAGATCTGACAGCACCTATAAAAAAAGGCGAGGTAATAGGCAAAATAATTTATAAAATCAATGGAAATTCTATTGGTGAAAGCCAAATTTTAGCTAATATAAACGTCGAAAAAATAGATTTTTGGGGCGTTTTTAAAAATATATTCATAAAAATATCATTGTTATAAATAGAAAAGCAAAAAAGTTTAAAAAAAGTAACAATTTATTATATAATTGTTATAAAAAATGTAGTATAATAAAGTTCGAAATTTTTAGCAATTTTTATGGGGGAATAGAAAATGACCGTCAAATTAAATGACACTTATATTAAACCTTTTATCGATGAAAAAGTAATGGTTTCTATCAAGGACGAAGTCATTGCCGCACACAAATGTTTGCTTGAAGGCAACGGAGAAGGAAAAGATTTTCTTGGTTGGGTGAATCTTCCGAATGATTATGATAAGGAAGAATTTGAAAGGATCAAGAACGCTTCCAAAAAAATTCAAAAGAACTGTGATATTTTCATAGTTATCGGCATCGGCGGTTCTTATCTCGGTGCGCGCGCTGTAATAGAGTTTTTGAAATCTCCGATGTATAATAATTTAAATAAGAACACCCCCGATATTTATTTTGCAGGCTGTAATATAAGCGCACAAGCGCTTAACGATCTTCTTTCTATCTGCGAGGGTAAAGATATTTGTATCAATGTTATTTCTAAGTCTGGTACAACAACCGAGCCTGCGGTTGCGTTCAGAGTGTTCCGTGAGCTTCTCGAAAAGAATTACGGAAAAGAAGGCGCAAAAGAAAGAATATTCGTGACTACCGATAAGTGCAAGGGAACACTTAAGAAATTTGCGACAGAAGAAGGTTACGAGACCTTCGTTGTGCCCGATAACGTAGGCGGACGCTTTTCTGTTTTGACAGCAGTAGGTCTGCTTCCTATAGCCGTTTCAGGAATCGATATCTCCGCGCTTATGAAAGGCGCTTCGGATGCGGCGGCTGTTTATACAAAGACCGATGATATTGATAAGAATGATGCACTTAAATACGTTGCTCTTCGCAATATTATGTATCGTCAAGGCAAAGCTACCGAGATACTTGTAAGCTATGAGCCTTGCGCAGCTATGCTTAACGAATGGTGGAAACAGCTTTATGGAGAGAGCGAGGGTAAGGACGGAAAAGGACTGTTTCCCGCATCGGTGATCTTTTCAACAGATCTCCATTCGCTTGGACAGATCATACAGGACGGAACTCGCAATTTGTTCGAAACGGTCGTTTCTATAAAAGAGACCAATGCAAAATATGCAGTTCCTTATGATGATGCAAACGTAGACGGCTTAAACTTCCTTGCAGGTGTTGACCTTAATGAGATCAACCAAAAGGCAATGAAGGGAACTATACTTGCTCACATTGACGGCGGCGCACCTAACATTCTTATAGAACTCGAAGAAAGAAACGAATACTCTCTTGGATATCTTTTGTATTTCTTTGAGTATGCGTGCGGTGTATCGGGATATGTTCTCGGAGTAAATCCTTTTAACCAGCCCGGAGTTGAAGCATATAAAAAGAATATGTTTGCACTCCTTGGAAAACCCGGATATGAGGCAGAAAAGAAGATTTTGGAAGAAAGATTAAAATAATTTTATATTTTTTACAAATTGCTCTTGAAATATCCAATAAAATGTTATATAATAGATATGAGCATATAAGCTCAATAAATTTATCGGAGGTCCCGAAATGTTAAAGTTAATTATCGGCGTTAAAGGTACAGGAAAAACTAAAGCACTTATCAGTATGGTCAACACAGCGGTCGATCATTCTCACGGCGACGTAGTTTGCATAGAAAAAGGCGTAAAGCTTCGCTATGATGTAAAGTATCAAGCGAGACTTATTGATACCAACGAATATTTTGTTTCCGATGCTCAGTCTCTTTATGGCTTTGTAGCAGGTATTTTTGCAAGCAATCATGATGTTACCGATCTGTTTATAGATTCGGCTCTTAAGATCTGCAACGATGATGCAGCAGCTTTTGATGAGTTTGTTGAAAAGATAAACACATTGGCTGTAAAGCTTAATATCAACATAGTTATGACTTCTTCTATTCCCGTTGAAAGTGCTTCTGAAACTGTGAAGAAGTATATCTGACATACCTAATTTATATAGTTGCAAGCCTTCGGCGGATATTGCCGAAGGCTTTCTTCAAATTCTTATGTTTAAAAGTCTCATATAGAGGTTTATTATGATACTTATTATTGCCGAAAAGCCAAGTCTTGGCAGAAACATTGCGGCGGGAATAGGAAATTTCAAAAAATGCGGCGGTTTTTTACAAGGAGACGGTTGTATTATAACGTGGGCGTTTGGTCATTTGTTTTCTCTGGCGGATATTGAGAGATATAATCCGTTGCCCGAAGGAACACGCAATTGGACGATGAAAAATCTTCCATGCTTTCCCGAAAAATTCGAATACGAGCTTCGCAGAGCAAATGACAAAGGACTTGATGATGGAGTGGTTCGCCAATTCAAGATCATTGAGGAACTTTGCAATCGTGAGGACATAGATACAATCGTAAATGCGGGAGACGCAGACCGCGAGGGAGAGATAATCGTTCGCACGTGTATCGAAAAAGCATTAAAAACGCCAAAAATTATTAAACGACTCTGGCTTCCCGATCAGACTCCGCAAACAGTTGCTGCGGCATTTGCCGATATGAAAAACGATTCCGAATATGAATATCTTGCCGCAGAGGGCTATTCCAGAACATATATAGATTGGCTTTACGGAGTAAATCTCACTCGCTATGCAACACTGCGTACAGGTACACTCCTAAGGGTAGGTCGTGTCATAGTTCCTATCGTAAAGGCAATTTACGATAGAGATATGGCAATACGGAATTTCGTTCCCGAAAAATATTATTCTATCGTCAGTAAAGAAGAAACAAACGGAGAGACCGTAGAGCTTCAAAGCAAAAAAAGATTTGCGGGAAACGAATTGTATAAGGCGCAGGAAGTGTGCGCACAGTATAACGCGCAAAAAGCAACTGTCGTGTCCGTAAAGCGCAAAAAGGATACATTTTCCTCAGGCAAACTTTATTCACTTTCAAAGCTTCAAAACGTTTTGGGTAAAAAATATAAAATGTCTATGGCAGAAAGCCTTGAGATAATTCAAAGACTTTATGAATCGGGATATCTTACCTATCCACGTACAAATTCCGAATATTTGGCAACTGCCGAAAAGGATAAGGTAAAAAAGATACTCGATAACTGCGCAAAAATAGGCTATCCCGTCGTTTTTAAGGATAAAAAAACGATCTTTGATGACTCAAAGATCGAATCGCACTCTGCTATTACACCGACTTATAAGATCCCAGATAAAAGTAGGCTTAGCGAAAAAGAAATGCAGGTCTATTCTACCGTTTTCAGACGCTTTATAGCGGTATTTTGCGCGGAGGATTGTCTTGTCGAAAAGGTAGAGATAACGATAAGCGTAGGCGGACTTGAGGACTTCGTCCTTAAAGGAATGACTATAAAAGAAAAGGGTTGGATGAAATATGATGATTCGACTCAAAAGGATAAAATATTGCCCGATCTGAAAAAAGAAGACGAGGTAAATATAAATTTTGTCCCAAACGAAAAAGAAACTACTCCGCCAAAGCACTATACGATAGAAACGCTCAACAATTATCTGAAAAATCCGTTTCGTGAGGAGAAAGCCGCTATTGACGATAGTGTCGGCGCAGATGACGCTGAGGAATACAGAGCAATGTTTGAGGGCGTTGAACTTGGTACAGAGGCAACTCGCACGGGTATAATAGACAATGCCCGAAAAAGCGGATATATACAGCTAAAAAAAGATGTATATACTATATTGCCCGATGGAATATATTTTATTGAGTCGTTGCAACGGCTTGAGATATGTATGGATAAATATAAAACATCTGAAATGGGCAAGGCATTGAAAAAGGTTTTTCGCGGAGAAATAAAAATACAGGACAGCATAGATCTTGCAACTAACGAGATATCAAAGTATTTCCAAGCGCCCGAAGAAATTCCTATTGAAGAGGATCGAGACATAGGATTTTTTGGCGATGTCGTTGGACTATGTCCTATATGCAAAGCAGAAGTAAAACGTAATAAATTCGGATACGGTTGCTCTGCTTATAAAAGCGGTTGTAAATTCAGCGTAAATTCTTATATTTGCGGCAGAGCAATATCGGCAAGAAACGTAAGAATGTTGCTTGAAGAAGGGAAAACTTCAAAAATACGAGGCTTCGTTTCAAAAAACGGCAAAAATTTTGATGCGGTTTTAAAAATATCTGACGGAAGATGCGTGTTTGATTTTAATGATACGCCCTTTTCTCAACAAAGTTATAACTAAAAAATGTTGCTAACAGCAACAAGGAGGAGCTTATGAAAAAAACTACAAGATGGATATTGGCAATTATTATAACAGTTGTCATCTCGGCGTTGGCATATTATATTATTTTGCCTCCGCTGAATGTTTTCAGTCCAATGTTTTGGATATCGCTTACTTTTGTTATTATTCTTTTTGGACTTGTTTATGCTTTTTTGGGAGCAAAAGGCGGATTTAATAAGATTTTTCAAGGACAATTCAAAAAGCAATACAAAGATAAAACCACTTTCTCTGTAAAGATATTCGTTATAATAGCGGCAATTCCCGTTGCGATCTTAATAGTTGGATCTATCATATCTTCAACCTTTTTTAATGCAACGGCATATGCAAATATCATTACCGTACAAGAAGCCGTGTTTGAAGAGGATATGCCCGAGAATGACCTTGTAACCAACATTCCTCTTATGGACTCGGAATCCGCAAATATTATAGGTAACAGAACCTTGGGAGCATTGTCTGAGGTCGTATCTCAGTATCAGGTAAACGGATCGTACGCTCAGATCAATTATCAAGGCATTCCTAAAAAGGTTTCTACGCTTGAATACGTAGATTTCTTCAAATGGCTCAACAACCGTCAAAACGGAATTCCCGGATACGTAATGGTAGATCCAGTAAACAGTTCTGCGGATTATATAAAATTCACCACACCTATAAAATATACCGATAGCGCGTATTTTGGCGATGATCTTATGAGAAAGCTGAGATTTGATTATCCGACAAAGATATTCGGTTCTACTGCTTTTGAACTTGACGAGTCGGGCAATCCTTATTATATCGTTTCCTGTATGAAGCCTAAGGTAGCTCTGTTTGGTGGAATGGACGTATCCGAGGTAATTATATTTAATCCTTGTGACGGAACGTCCTCTCTGTATTCGGTTACTGATACACCAAGTTGGGTAGATAACGTATTCACAGGCTATCTTGCATCACAAAAATACGATTGGCACGGAACACTTCAAAACGGTTATTGGAACAGTGTTATAGGAAATAAGGACTGTAAGGTCACGACTGACGATTTCGGTTATATAATAATCGGAGATGACGTTTGGTTCTTTACGGGTGTTACTTCGGTCAGCAGTGATGAATCCAATATCGGATTTATAGTAAGTAACGCCAGAACGGGTGAATATAAATTCTATTCCGTAATAGGCGCGGAAGAATATTCTGCGATGGGCGCGGCACAAGGTGAGGTTCAGGAAAAGGGATACGTAGCTTCGTTCCCGTCCTTGATAAACGTTTCGGGTGAAGCTACCTATATTATGGTATTAAAGGACGCCAACGGAATCGTTAAGATGCACGCCCTTGTTAATGTAGAAAATTACAGCATAGTCGCTACGGGAACAACACAGGCTGATGCAAAGCAGGCTTATATCAAGCTGTTGATGCAAGAGGGAATAATCAAAGAGGAGGAAGCTCCGTCGGTCATACCTCCAGAAGTCGAAACGAAAACCTCAACGATCACAGTAAGTGATATACGCATAATAACATTAGACGGAAATTCTGTTATATATCTTACGGGTGATGACGGAAACCTGTATAAGCAAAATATTTCTGCTGACGAAAGCTTGTTGCTCATTAATCAAAATGACCGTTTAACTGTAAATTATCACGATACAGACATCGAAAAGATACGTCAGATAATTAACTGGTCTGTTGCACAGTAGTAAATGAGGTGTTCAATGGATATCAAAGATATAATGTCTCACGTAGACCATACCTTGCTAAAGCAGGACGCAACGTGGGAAGATATAAAGATTATATGCGATGATGCATGTAATTACGGAACCGCATCTGTTTGTATCCCAACAGCTTTTGTTAAAACCGCAAGTGAATATTTGGGTAAGAAAATGCCCGTTTGTACAGTTATCGGATTTCCCAACGGATATTATACCTCTGCAACCAAGTGCTTTGAAACCGAAGATGCTTTGAAAAACGGAGCAAAAGAAATAGATATGGTCATTCATATCGGTGCTCTTAAGGAAAAGAGATATAACGATATTTTGCAGGAGATACGCTCGATCAAAGAGATCTGCAATAAAAATATCCTAAAGGTCATTATTGAAACTTGTTTGCTTACCGACGAAGAAAAGATAACAATGTGCAAAATAGTCGGGGAAGCGGGCGCGGACTATATAAAGACCTCAACGGGATTTTCAAGCGGCGGCGCGACCTTTGATGACATACGTCTTTTTAAGAAACACGTACCGACAGGTCTTTTGATAAAAGCGGCGGGCGGCATAAAGACGTTTGATGATGCAAGAGAGTTTATTTCTCTCGGCGCAGACCGTCTTGGTACGAGCAGACTTGTGTCTATTCTAAAACAAGAAAAAGCAACTCAACAATATTAAAAAAGATTCCTCGCAATTTCGCGAGGAATCTTTTTTAATCGTAATATTTAGCGCGTTTGCGCTTTTTAACGGTATGAACTGTTATAAGAACGACTAACGTTCCTAAAATTATCCAACAAATAACGGTAACTCCCGTACCCATACTGCTTTCAACCTTAAGCTCTTCCCAAAGATCATTTACAAAAGAAAGGCGTTCGGGAGAAAGATTCATATAGGGAGTAGCTTTTACATTCTCTGCATTATTATAGAGAATATCCATAGTCTCGGGGTGAACTTCTTCCATACAGCTTTGATATTCGGGATCGTTTCTGACCGTCTTTAACGGGGAAGCGTAATACGTGTATTCAGCATTAGCGATCGCTATATCCTTTGAACACATAAAGTTTATATATTCGGAAGCGAGATCGTAATTTTGTGAATTTTTGGGAATACACATAGCGTCAACGTATCTGTTTGTGCCCTCGGTAGGATAGTAAAAAGCAAGTGAGTCGTTATCCTCATACATAGAAAGGAAGTCTCCCGCGTAATATGCGGCAACGGCGGCAGAATTGCTCATCATTTTATTAAAGATCTCATCCATAACGTAGCCTTGAACGAGATCCTTCTGCTCTTTAAGAGAAGCAAGAGCTTCGATCCATTGCTCATCTGTAGCTGTGTTTACGTCATATCCAAGCTTATAAAGAGCAGTTCCGAAAGCATCGCGGCTATTGTTAAACTGAAGAATATCACGGGAATAGTTTTCGTTCCACATAAGATCCCAGCTTTGTGCGGCAATGTCTTCCTCTGAAACGATATCGGAGTTATAAATTATACCGACCATTCCGTAAAAATAGGGAACTGAGTAAATGTTATCCGTATCGTCCTCGTAATAAACGTTTTCGCCCTTAAAGTTTTCGTCAACATTTTCATAATTTGGGATCTTACTGATATCCAAAGGTGCTAACATATCCTCTTTTACCATGCGTTGTATCATATAGTCAGAGGGAATTATAACGTCATAAACAGCAGCGCCGCTGCTGAGCTTCGCGTACATATCTTCATTACTTGAATAGGTAGAATAATTTACCGTTACATTCAAACCAAGCTCTTGAAGACAGTACTTTTCAAATTCTTCGTTTACGTTCAAGGATTCTTCAGAGCCGTCCGAAATGTATTCTCCCCAGTTGAAAACATAAAGCGTAGTACTTTTATCTGAACCGCAAGAGGAGAGGATCGGACATAAAAGAAGAACGAGAGTTGATAATAAAACGATACAAGAAACTGTTTTTTTCATCAACGTCTACCTCCTTTAACTCTTTTTGACTTTTCCGCGCCATCTTTTTTGCCTCCCGCTACGTTTACAGCAATAAGCAAAAGCAAAATAACGAATATCATAAGAGTACACAATGCGTACATACTGAATTTAACTTCGTGTGCGGTTTGATTGTAGATGTAAAGCGGAAGTGTTTTAAAGTCGGGGGAGCTAACGAAATGGCTTATAACGAAATCGTCAAGAGAAAGCGTAAAGCTCATCATAAGACCCGATATGATTCCCGGAAGTATAGAAGGAAGCTCTACACGGAAAAAGGTCTGTGTAGGCGTACAGCCGAGGTCAAGAGCCGCTTCTATAAGATGCTTATCCATTTGTTTGAATTTGGGCAGAATAGAAAGGATAACGTACGGCAGGTTAAACGTAGTATGCGCAATAAGCATAGTCCACATTCCAAGCACGTCTCCAAAACCTATTATCGCCGCAAAACCAACAAACAAAAGCATCATAGAAACGCCCGTAACAATATCGGGATTCATCATAGGGATATTTGATACCGATCTCATTATACCTTGATAGTATTTATTCTTTGAATGAGCAATACTGAACGCGGCAAGAGTTCCTATAATAGTTGCAAGAAAAGATGATGATACCGCAAGAATAAGTGAATTTTTCAAAGCAGTTATTGCTTCGTCGTTTCTGAACAGATCCTTGTACCAATAAAGCGAAAATCCAGAGAAATGACTTAGGCTTCCCGATTCGTTAAAAGAGAAGAGAACTACAATAATGATAGGTGCGTAAAGAAGGGCGAAAATAATGAAGATATAGAATCTTGAAAGAAATTTCATACGATTATATCCTCCTCGCTGTCAGAGAAGTGATTCATTATCGCAAGAGATATAAGAATAAGTATCATCATTACAAGGGATATCGCCGCTCCTGTATGATAAGTTACAGCGTTTTGGAACTGACGTTCGATCGTGTCACCGATAAGATCAAACGATCCGCCACCGAGCTTTTGCGAAATATAGAACGTACTGATAGACGGAACAAAGACCATAGTTACACCCGAGATGATACCGGGAACAGTAAGCGGAAGAACTACTTTAAATAAAGTCTGAACTCCGTTACAACCAAGATCGTATGCCGCCTCAAGATAACGCTTGTCAAGCTTTATAAGCGTTGTGTATATAGGAAGCACCATATACGGCAGAAAATCGTATATCATACCGAGAATAACCGCCGCATCTGTTCCTATAAACGTAAGCTTTTTAAAGCCAAGATTCGTCAAAAACGTACTTACAAGACCGCCATTGTCAAGAAGAGCCATAAGTGAATATGTTCTGATCAAAAGGCTTATCCACATAGGGAGCATAAGAAGAACAAGCAATATGTTGCGTGTTTTTTCAGAAGTACGAGACATACAGTACGCAAGCGGAAATCCGATGATAAGGCAGATAGTCGTAGCTATCAACGAAAAACCGAGAGACATAACAAAGGTCTCGGAATAAGATGAAAGCGAAAGGATATTTTCAAATGTAAAGCTTCCGCTTCTGTCCGTAAACGCAAAATACATTACGAAAAGGAGAGGAGCGATAATAAACAGGGTAGACCAGATTACATAAGGAGAGCCTGAAAACCGCTCGAAAACAGAACGCTTTTTCATTCCTTTTCATCCTCCTCTGTAACGTCCGAGAGATGATCGATCTCATCGGAGAATGAGGAGTAATCTCCGAACATATTTGAAAATTCGGATTTTTTCATTATATGTATCGCATCGGGTTCGATATATACACCTATCTGTTCATCGGGCGCAACGTAGTCGGTAGACTGTATCATCCACTTAAAGCCGTCTATATCCACGATTATCTCATAGTGAACGCCCTTAAAGGTTACAGATGTAACAGTACCCGAAAGCATACCTTTTTCAACGGGAACAACGTCAACGTCCTCAGGACGAACAACAACGTCAACAGGCTCGTCCTTATCAAAGCCCTTGTCAAGACACTCAAAAATAGTTGAAGCGAATTTAACCTTATAATCCTCAAGCATAATGCCGTCAAGAATATTCGATTCTCCGATAAAGTCGGCGACGAAAGCGTTTATAGGCTCGTTGTATATATCGATAGGAGTGCCTATCTGTTGGATCTTACCATTTGCCATAACAACAACGGTATCCGACATAGAGAGAGCTTCCTCCTGATCGTGCGTAACATATATAAAAGTAATACCCGTTTTGGTCTGAATGTTTTTAAGCTCGACCTGCATATCCTTGCGAAGCTTCAGGTCAAGAGCGCCCAAGGGCTCGTCCAAAAGCAAAACCTTGGGGTGATTGATCAGAGCTCGAGCGATAGCTACTCTCTGCTGCTGACCGCCTGAAAGAAGCGTAACGTCACGGCGTTCGAAGCCCTTGAGGTTTACAAGTTCAAGCATTTCGGTAACACGCTTTTTGATCTCAGTCTCCTTTACCTTGGCAACGCGAAGACCGAAAGCGATGTTGTCGTATACGTTGAGGTGAGGGAAGAGCGCATATTTTTGAAATACCGTATTTACGTTTCTTTTATATGGAGGTACGTCGTTTATTTTTACTCCGTCAAAATAGACCTCTCCTTCATCAGGCGTCTCGAAGCCGCCGATAATACGAAGAGTAGTGGTTTTTCCGCAGCCCGAAGGGCCAAGCAGAGTTATAAACTCTTTATCATTGATATAAAGATCAACGTTTGCAAGAACAGGCTCACCGCCAAAAGACTTACAAATATTTCTCAGTTCTATCAGTTTTGTTTTCATTCCGCATAAAAACTCCTTTGCAGTTAAAATACTGGAACGAGGGCAGATAAAACGCCTCAAAAAAGGCGAAAAATACTGCCCCGAAAACCCATTGGAAATATTGTAACAGATAATAGAGAAAATTGCAATATGTTTTTTATAAATTTATTAAAAAAATGTCGAAATTTTCAATTATTCGCGTTTGTCAGCTTTAAAATAGAGTTATTTAGTAAAAAACAGTATTTTTCTTTGATTTACTATCATAATCTCCCGATTCCTATTGAATGTGTCGACCAAAATCAAACCTCGCTTAAAACAAAAAGCTTGGCAAACAGAGAACAGGAAAAAACGAACAGCGAAAGAGAAGACGCTGTTTTTATAAGCAGATATAATGATAGAGTCCAAAGTGCAAATATCAGCAAAAAAGAAGAAACACAAAGGACCTTACGAGCACATCTGAAAGAAAAATGGGATTCTATGATAGCAAAAAGTATTCTTCCGCCGTCGAAGCTTGATATAGGTAGTAAATTTAATACGCCGAGGAAAAGCGAAGACAGAATAAACAGATTGAGAAAATCACACGAGACTGGTAATAATAAAGCAAATAACACACATAAAAAATTTATGAGAGGTCCTGCTACGCAAATAAATATTTCATTATAAAAAGAACCCATACTAGAGCTTGGTATAAGCGCCGCGCCAAAAGGAGATAATCTCATTTCTTTAAATTTCACATCAGATATACGTGCGGCTGCTATATGCCCAAGCTCGTGAATAAAAGCTGCAAAAAAACAAGCCAACGCTTCAAAGGAATGTGTGATAATAAGCGCAAATGTCAAAGCTATCGCAAAAAAGCCGATACGGATCTTCATAAATATCCTTTCAATTAAAAATATCTTATTGAAATTATATGATTATCATGGTATAATAATGAAAAAGATATTTTATACATAGGAGTCTATATGAAAAAACAAATAGTAGCAAATGCGATCATCTATCTTATTTGTATGATAGCGGCAACTCTTTTAAATCTCGCAGTCAGTGCGCTTGCTGTAAAAATAGTAGACGTACTTGTCTTACCTGAATTTTTTGTTCTTGCCATAGTCCGCGCCGTATCAGGAATTTTAACGGGTTGCATCATAATCGGGGCAATATTATTCTACGAGGGATATAAATCGGTATCATTTTCGTTTTGGAAAGTAGTTTTGCCTGTAATATTGGCAGCCATTGCGCACTTTATAATAGCTTTTGTCTTCAAATTTTATCCATTCATTGCGGGCGGAACGCATTATCTTGGCGGACTTATAGAAAACGGAGACGGATTTTCCTCTTTTGAGTCTGTCTCGGATGTTCGTCTCTGGGCATATATAGCGGCATTTTGGATAGCCAAAGCCGCCGAGATAATAGTCGCACCCATATGTTGCTTATTGGGTAAGACTATTCGTATTAAGAACAGAGAAACTTTAGTTGGATACAATAATTCTGAAGAAAAATAATATCAAAAAATTTTTTTAAAAACTTTTAAAAAAGGTATTGACATTTTGAAAAAAAGTGGTATAATACTATATGTTGCCGCGAGCGGTAGCATATATGCGAGAGTGGCGGAACTGGCAGACGCGCACGTTTGAGGGGCGTGTGGTTACACCGTACGGGTTCAAGTCCCGTTTCTCGCACCAAGAAAAAAGGATGCATTCGCATCCTTTTTTTGTTTTATACGCTTGATTTATTTATTGAAATATGTTAAAATAGTATTAATTATACATATAATTAAATTACTTAACTGAAAACGAGGAATAATTTATGAATAACCGTGAAAAATTTATTGAAATATTTAAGTCGACCATCACACGTGAGGGATCGGATAAGCTTCTTGAATATCTTACCGACAAGACCGATTTCTTTACAGCTCCCGCAAGTACTCGCTTTCACGGAGCGTATGAGGGTGGACTTCTTGAGCATAGCCTTAACGTTTATGAGTGTTTGTGCGATTTTGTAAAGCGTCCCCGTTTCAGAGATAAATACGGATTCGTTTTTGATGAGGAAAGCCTTGCTATCGCGGCGCTTCTTCACGACATATGCAAAACTAACTTTTATAAGACCGAAATGCGAAACGTAAAGAAAAACGGAGTTTGGGAAAGCGTACCGTATTATACCATAGAGGATTCGCTTCCTTACGGTCACGGAGAAAAATCCGTGTATATTCTCTCGGGATTTATGAAGCTCACGAGAGACGAAGCTTTCGCTATCAGATATCATATGGGCTTTTCAGGACCTGAGGACGCAAATCAGATAGGAAAGGCTCTCGAGATGTTTCCGCTTGCATTCGCTCTTTGCGTAGCCGATATGGAAGCATCATATTATATGGAAGGCATAATAAAAAAATAAGCCTCAAATATCAACCTAAGGGAGAACGATAATGTCAAATAAATTATATCCAACACCTCATATAAACGCAACGCCAGACGATATAGCAAAGACCGTGCTTATGCCTGGAGACCCTTTGCGTTCGGAATTTGTTGCTAAGAATTTTCTTGAAAACGCAAAGCTGTTCAATAACGTTCGTGGAGTACAAGGATATACAGGAATGTACAAGGGTACACGAGTGTCTGTAATGGCAAGCGGAATGGGAATGCCGTCTATCGGTATTTACAGCTATGAGCTATATAATTTCTTCGGCGTTGAGAATATAATCCGTATAGGCTCGGCAGGTGCTATGCAACCAGACGTAAAAATAAGAGATATAATTATCGGTATGGGAGCATGTACTGACTCTGCCTACGCGACACAATACGGACTTGGCGGAACTTTTGCGCCTATTTGTGACTACGAGCTATTGAGTGCGGCAACCGACATCGCAAAAGAAAAGGGATATCGTTATCATGTAGGTAATCTTCTTTCTTCCGACGTATTTTACGGAGATGACCCCGAAAAAAGCAAAAAGTGGGCAAAAATGGGCGTTCTCGGCGTGGAGATGGAAGCTGCGGGGCTTTATATGAATGCGGCGAGAGCAGGTAAAAAGGCTCTTGCAATATGTACGGTATCAGATTCTTTGGTAACAGGTGAGGCAACCGATGCGGAAGCTCGTCAAAAATCGTTTACCGATATGATAGAACTTGCTCTGAGTGTATCAAAAAAAGTATCTGTGGGGAATTAAAATGAAAAACAAAAGAGCTTTTATTATAGTTCTTGACGGTTTTGGCATAGGTGAAGCGCCCGATGCGGACGCTTTCGGCGACCTTGGTTCTAACACATTAAAAAGTGTATTTGCGACAGGTAAATTGAATATTCCGAATCTTATAAAGATGGGACTTGGAAATATAGAGGGCGTCGATTTTTTGCCTTTTGAAAAAGAACCGATCGCAAGCGTTGCCCGTATGAAAGAACGCTCTGCGGGAAAAGACTCGACGGTCGGACATTGGGAGATATCGGGGTACATTTCAAACGTACCGTTACCAACTTTTCCCGACGGTTTCCCAAAAGACTTTTTAGATAGATTCTCAAAAGAGATCGGAAGAGAAGTTCTCTGCAATAAAGCTTATTCGGGAACGGCAGTTATAGAAGATTTTGGAGATGAGCACGTTCGAACGGGCTCACCGATAGTTTACACCTCGGCAGACAGCGTGTTTCAAATAGCCGCTCATACAGACGTTATTCCGCTTGAACAATTGTACGATATATGCAAAACCGCAAGAAAAATGCTTTGCGGTAAGGAACTTGGCGTAGGCAGAGTGATCGCTCGTCCGTTTACATGGGGAAATGGAAGCAAAAAATTTGTTCGCACTGCCGACAGACACGATTTTTCGCTTGAACCGCCTGAAACTTTGCTTGCGGATGCAGTTCTTGCAAAAGGACTGACATCTATCGCCGTGGGTAAAATAAACGATATTTTTGCGGGGAGAGGATTTAGCGATATTTATCCCACTCGTTCAAACGAAGAAGTAATGGAAGCGGTCTTGAATATAGCTAACAAAGAATTCAATGGTCTTTGCTTTGCAAATCTCGTCGATTTTGACACACTTTGGGGACATCGCAGAGATCCGATAAGCTATGCGCAAGGACTTAATGAATTTGATAAATGGCTTCCGAATTTGATCGACGCGCTTGACGAAGACGATCTTCTCGTGATAACCTCGGATCACGGCTGTGATCCAAGCTTTATAAAGACTACCGACCACACACGCGAATATACACCTCTGATCTGCTATGTAAAGGGTAGATCACCGTTAAATTACGGCACAAGAGAAACCTTTGCGGATATAGGAGCTACCGTTGCAAAGTGGCTTTCAATAGAGTTCTCTGGAGACGGAACGGCTATTAATAATTATTGAGGTAAAATAATGGATAAAAACGAATTGCTAAAAATAGCTAAAAAAGCCCGTGAGAGCGCATACGCGCCGTATTCCGACTTTGGTGTCGGTGCGGCTCTTTTGTGTGCTGACGGCGAGATATACACAGGCTGTAATATAGAAAACGCCTCCTTTTCGCCAACGTGTTGTGCGGAAAGAACAGCTATTTTTAAAGCCGTTTCCGACGGTAAGCGGAAATTTTCCGCTATTGCCATAGTCGGAGGTAAAAAAGATACTGAAAATCTGTCTCATTGCTATCCGTGCGGGGTATGCCGTCAGGTAATAAGTGAATTTTGCGGTGACGATTTTCTTATCATTACCGAAAATGACAGCAGAGCCGAAAGCATAGAATTTGGCGATATATTGCCTAAGCGCTTTCAAATCAAAAACTGAAAGGAAAAAATATGAAATCAAAAATCGCTAAAAATAAAAAAAATCAAATAAACAAAAAGCATATGTTGATATATATACGATATCTTTTGCCTATAATTTTCATTTTCTTGACAGTTATCTCACTTTTTATTCCGTGTTTTCTCTATACAACGATCGATGGCGTTGACGATGACGTATATTCCTTAATGGGAGTTTTATCTGAATATTGGGATCCCGTATGTAATTATGCATTCTTTTCCGTTGGAGATCTTAACGCAGCAACGTTGAAGTTTTCACAGACCTTTATCGTAAGCCTTATTGTTTTCTCGATTCTTTTTACCGTTGCGGCGGCAAGTACGGTTTACTTAGCTGTAAACGCATTCAAATATTTTAAGAACAAAGAAAACAAAAGCAATTTTCGCATTCTTTTTCTTACGCTCGTACCTAATCGTATCGTAGCTTTTTTGTGGCAATTGCCTTGTGTTCCGCTGCTGCTGTTCCCGAGATACGTTATTTATATGTTTAAAACGATTCTCGGTGAAAGCGCAACGCTTACCCTTACTTTCCCTGAACCTATTATCATATGGGCAGTATTGTATATTATCTCTATCATCGTTTCAATAGTTACCGCATCTACGGAAAGCGCACAGGGTATGAATCCGTTTGCTAAAAAGACAGTTGCGATAGATTATGATGATGACGAAGAAGATGATGAATGATCTGATTTTTACATAACAGGTGTTTGATCTTATGAATTTAAATGAACTTGAAAAGCGGTATCTTGCCGCAAAGCGCAGATTATTTGATATTTACTACGATTCCTTAAACGACCGTCAGCGAGAAGCCGTGTTTACCGCAGACGGTTCGTTGCTTGTCCTTGCGGGAGCAGGAAGCGGAAAGACTACTGTTCTCGTAAAGCGTATCGTATATCTAATTCAGTACGGAAATGCTTATTATAGCAATTACGTGCCGTTTGATATTTCCGAGCGTAAGGTACGCGAGCTCGAACAGGCGGCAACACTTCCAAAGAAATCAATAGAGCAAATACTTCCCGAGTTTATAAGCGCTCCTTGCGCTCCGTGGAATATGCTTGCGATCACTTTTACCAATAAGGCGGCAAACGAAATAAAGAACCGACTTTCATTGGCAGTTGGCGACGAAGAAACCGCAAAGAGCATTTGGGCGGGTACGTTCCATTCAATATGTATGAGAATATTGCGTGTTTACGGTGATAGACTTGGATATGAATCGGGCTTTACCGTATATGATGCCGATGACAGTAAAAGTGCCATTACTGCGGTTATGAAAAATCTTAATATCGATACGAAGCTCTTGTCTGTAAAATCGGTGATAAACGAAATAAGCCACGCCAAAGACAATCTTATGACGCCAGAGCAGTACGAGAGGGAACTCTCTACCCAAAATCCGCGTTATAGACAGATCTCTCGCATATATTACGCTTACCGTGACACACTCAAAAGCGCAAATGCTCTCGATTTTGACGATATAATTATGCAAACGGTGCTTCTTTTAGAGAGTGATAACGAAGTCAGAGAGTATTATCAGAAAAAATTCCGATACGTTTGTGTAGACGAATTTCAGGATACCAACGCGGCGCAATTCAAGCTTACCGCACTGCTTGCGGGCGGATATAATAACATCATGGTAGTCGGCGACGACGACCAAAGTATTTATAAATTCCGCGGAGCAGTAATTGACAATATTTTAAGCTTTGACCGAAAATTCAAGGATACGAAAATAATCAAGCTTGAACAAAATTACCGTTCGACAAGCGTCATTCTTAACGCGGCTAACGGCGTTATATCAAAGAACCTTGGACGAAAAGGCAAAGAGCTTTGGACTGACAAAGACGGTGGGGAAAAGATATCTCTCAAGGTGTGCGACGATACCTCGGCGGAATCAAGATATCTTGCGGAACGTATAAACGAGCTTGTTGCCGCGAAAAAGTATTCTTATAAAGATATCGCAATACTTTATAGAATGAACGTGCAATCACGTATAATAGAGCAGACCTTTACACGAAGCGGTATCCCTTACCGTATTCTCGGCGGTCTCAGATTTAGCGATCGTAAAGAAATCCGCGACCTTGTGGCGTATCTCCAGCTTATAGTAAATTTTGCGGACAGAGAACGTTTTAAGAGGATCGTAAACGAACCCAAACGAGCAATAGGCGCAAAGACCGTAGAAGCGGTTCTCACAATAAGTGAGGAGCAAGGCTGTCCGGTTATGCAAGTACTTCGAGATGCTGATAAATACGCGGCTCTTGGTCGTTCTGCTGAAAAGCTAAAGCAGTTTTATGGTATTATCGTAGGGCTTAGAAAACTTTTAGAGACCGATATATCCCTTGAAGCGTTCGTAGGTCAGGTGCTTGACCGTACAGGCTACCGTCAGATGCTTATAGATGCAGGAGAAGAAGAGAAAGACCGTCTTGATAATATAGAAGAATTTATTTCAGGAGTTATAGAATATGAAAAAAGCGTCGAAGAACCGACGCTTGTTGGATTCCTTGAAGAAAATTCGCTCGTTGCCGACGTTGACAGATACGACGAAAGCGCGGATGCTGTCGTTATGATGACCGTACATTCCGCAAAAGGACTTGAATTTCCCGTAGTATTTCTTCCGGGGTTGGAAGAGGGCGTTTTCCCAGGTATGCAGACGATAAACTCACTGACTCCCGATGCCGATATGGAGGAAGAAAGACGTCTTGCGTACGTTGCGCTTACTCGCGCTAAGGAAAAAATATATATAACACGCGCAACGGTTCGCAGAATGAACGAAAAGACTTCGTGCAACCCACCGTCTCGCTTTATAGAAGAGATCCCCTCGGAGCTTATAGTTGAAGCAAGGCCAAATTATGCGTATTCAAATGCTCCGCGCCCCCGTACTTATTATTCCGAAAGCTCACAGACACAAAGTGTCGGCGGTAACCGCCCATATAATAGTAACATAAATCGAAAGCCCGCAGGTAACCTTGGATTAAAAGAGGGCGACCGCGTGAGACATATTACGTTTGGCGACGGAGAAATACTCTCGGCACGTCAGATGGGAGCAGACGTTCTTTATGAGGTCATCTTTGACCGAGTAGGCACGAAAAAACTTATGGGAACGTACGCGCGCCTCAAAAAGCTTTGATATCAGACCTCTTCAAAAACAGTCTCGATAACCTTTCTTGAATTTGGAGTAGAATACCTCCAACTGTTCAGGTGAGCGGTGTTTTTGCAATCAATAAAATATTCTATCCCTGACCGCCTCGGGTCTCCCTTGTATGAATCTATCAATACAAGCTTGATCTTCATGCGGTCGGGGATAATGCTTTTTATGTAGACTGCAACCGTTTTTCCTATCTCCGCTATTTCCTTGTTCTTTGTGTCATCTTTAAGCTCTGCAAGACCAGCGAGCTTAGGCGCAAGCTCAACGAAAACGCCGTAGTTTTCAATGCTTCTGACGATTCCCGCCACCGTTTGCCCTGCCTCAAAGCGAGAAGCGTTTTCTTC